>JBCDAQ010000006.1:0-46237 GCA_039185285.1 Pseudomonadota bacterium | reverse complement strand
CAACGATCAGATCATCAACCATGTCCGGGTGAACAACTTCATGGAGCCGCAGGTGACCGGGAACCACGCAGGCTCCAAGCGCAACGAAAAGGCGCAGATGAAGAAGCTGCTCAACAACTTCACCTTCCTGCTGCCAGTGCATGACAAGGGCGCCAAGGTCCAGAACGGTCAGGTGGTCGGACGCCTCGACATGACTTGCCCGGGCCCGATCGTCGAAACGCTACCCGCCCGGCAATGGTTCCCGGCGTGAGACTGCACCAACCGAGGGGGTGAGCCATGCACAAAGTCGTCGATGGCCGTTTCACCGAGATCATTGACCCGAACGCGCAGCTTGAGCAGCTGGGCTCGGGATTCACCTTCACCGAAGGCCCCCTTTGGCATCCGATCGAAGGGCACCTGATCTTTTCGGACATGCCGGCGGATGTGCGCAGGCGTTGGACGCCAAGTGGTGAGATTGAAGAGATCATGCGCCCCTCGAACAAGGGGAATGGGATGACCTATGACGCGGACCTGAACCTCTTGGTCTGCGAGCATTCCACCTCTTCTGTCGCCCGGTTCACGGCTGATGGCGCGCGCGAAGTGCTGACCAGCCATTTCGAGGGCAAGGAGCTGAACTCTCCCAACGATCTCTGCGTGCGTTCCGATGGCGCCATCTACTTCACGGACCCAACCTACGGGCGGATGCCGGGCTTTGGCGTGGAACGTGAGCTAGAGCAGGGCTTCCAGGGCGTCTACCGCCTGCCTCCCGGCCACCGCCCCGGCGATGAGGCGCAACTGGTCAGCGACCGCTACATGTTCACACAGCCAAACGGGCTTTGCTTCAGCCCATGCGAGCGCTGGATGTGGGTGAACGATACGGACCAGGCGAATATCCGCATGTTCGACGTTGCTGATGACGGGCGTCTTGTGAACGGACGAGTGTTTGCCAGTGGGATCAAAGAGTCCCAGCGTGCGGGCGTGCCCGATGGCATGAAGGCGGATGATAAAGGCAATGTCTATGTGACCGCGCCTGGCGGCGTCTGGGTCTATGACTTCCACGGTCTTCTTCTCGGTGAGATCCATGTGCCCGAGATGGTCGCCAACCTGCATTGGGGCGGTGATGATTGGTCGGAGCTTTTCATGTGCGCAACCACCGGCCTCTACCGGGTTAAGACCAAGGCGCGCGGCAGGCATGAACCGTTCATGGGATCAAAGGGTGCGCCAGTCCCAGCGGCAGCGGCCTCGCCCGATCCGTCCCCGGTACGTGGTCTTTCAATAACACCCTCTCGAACCGCACTCCTGATTCAGGACATGCAGAATGACGTGATCATGCCCGATGGTGCATTCGCCAGTAGCGGAGCACCCGATCACGCCCGCAGCCAAAATGTTATCCACAATTCCGCACGCTTAGCAGCATCATGCCGTGCTGCAGGCATCCAGGTCGTTCATATCTGGTTCGTCTGCCAACCTGGGCATCCAGCGCTCTCAACTACGGCTCCACTCTTCAAAGGGTTGAAGGATGCCAACGCCCTGGTGCGCGGGACCTGGGGTGTTCAACCAGCCAAAGGTCTCGAAGCGGCAGATCGCGATTTGATTGTCGAGAAGCACTCGATGAGCGCATGGGAAAGCTCTCGACTCGAGAGCTATTTGCGTCACCTGGGCATCGACACCCTGATCAACACGGGTGCCTGGACGAACATGTCGGTTGAACACACGGCGCGCACGGCGGCAGACAAAGGATTTCGGGTCATCGTGCCTGAAGACTCATGTTCAACGATGAACGCTGACTGGCACCGCGCGTCAATCGAGTATGCGATGGGAAATGTCGCGACAATTACCTCCACCGATGAGGTTATCGGTGTGATTAGAGGGGCATAACCTGACGGCTTGACCGAGAGGTTGGCCGACGGAGATCATGGAAGGACTCTGTATTCAAACATTACGACCAAAGAAAAACTGCTGTCTGCTTTAGCCATCCTGTTAACGGCGGTTTAACCACGAATCGGCCCTGCTCCTTTTCAAAGGAGAGCCATGATGTCGATTGCTGCGCCCGCTCTGACTACTGCTTCGCCAAGATCAAGACCCGCGCCCGAGATTTCGGAGGGGGAGCGTCTTGCGCGCCTTAGATTAGCAAGGTCGCGAAACGTCGGCCCACGCACCTATGGGGATCTCATGCACCGATTTGGCTCCGCGTCTCGCGCTTTGGACGCATTGCCGGAGCTAGCCAGTCGCGGAGGAGCTCGAAACTATCAGGCGCAAGATCCGACCGAGACTGAAGCAGAACTCGCGAAGGGCCAGGCCGTAAATGCCAAACTGGTTCTCCTGGGCGATCGTGATTATCCGCCGCTTTTGGCGGCGATCGATTCTCCTCCTGCGGCGCTATGGATTCGCGGAGACTTGGGCGTTCTGCAGACCGATGCTCTTGCGGTAGTCGGAGCTAGAAATGCATCGGCATTAGGATTACGAGCTGCCAGACGGATCGTGACTGAAGTGGTGACAGACGGCCTGGTGATCGTCTCCGGCCTTGCCAGAGGGATCGATGCAGCTGCTCATGAAACAGCTCTGCCCACAGGTACAATCGCCGTCATGGCCGGTGGAGTGGATCAGATTTACCCTTCTGAGAACGCCGCATTGGCCGAAAAGATCATTGAAACCGGCTGTTTACTATCGGAATGCCCCATGGGTGTTGAACCAGGCTCACGCCATTTTCCCCGAAGGAACCGCCTGATCTCTGGATTGGCTCGAGGCGTTTTGTTGATCGAAGCTGCGGTTCGGTCGGGCTCTTTAATCACCGCACGTTACGCGCTCGATCAAGGCAGAGAAGTCATGGCATGTCCTGGCACGCCCGAAGACCCACGCGCCGGAGGATGCAACAACCTAATCCGGGAAGGAGCAGCCTTGATCAGAGATGGATCGGACGTGCGAGAGGCCCTCTCAGGACCACGAACGTTAGGTCTCGCCGAAGACAGCAACGACTTCATTTTCGACGCCGATGAGTATGGCGATGAAACCCTGCGCGATGACTATGATGCCCTCACCGATTTTGACGAAGCAGGGGCATCGGATGACAGGGCGCTTTCCGATCAAGTCCTAAACCTCCTTGGGCCTCACCCCACCGAAGTCGATGATGTCGCCAGGGAATGTGGGGTGGCACCATCAGATCTATCACTGATTTTGCTCGAGCTTGAATTGAGCGGACAGGTCCAAATCCTACCTGGGGGAATGGTCGCCCGTCTCTGATTTCTCACGAACTTGAGATTGTGGCGTTTGCGCCCATGCGTCGCGTCACCGTTGACAGTCTTCGCAGACGCACCCATTTTGCCTCGCCGAGCAGTCCCTAAAACAGAGGAGCCAGCGAATGGCCGTTGTTGTCGTCGAATCCCCAGCGAAAGCAAAGACGATCAACAAGTATCTTGGTGGCGATTTTACTGTGCTCGCCTCATACGGACATGTGCGTGACCTTCCCTCCAAGGATGGGTCGGTCGATCCTGAAAACGGCTTCGAGATGATATGGGAGGTCGACAGCAAGTCCCAGGCCCATATCCGTGCGATCGCGGAAGCACTGAAGGGCGACGATCGATTGATCTTGGCCACAGACCCCGATCGCGAAGGCGAAGCGATTTCCTGGCACCTTCTCGAAGCCCTTCGTAAACGCCGAGCGGTGAAGAAATCGACCGAGGTCGAACGGGTCGTCTTTAACGCGATCACCAAGACTGCCGTGACCGAAGCGATGGGTAAACCGCGCGACATCGACATGGAACTCGTCGAGGCGTATCTAGCGCGCAGAGCCTTGGACTATTTAGTCGGCTTCAACCTGTCCCCCGTACTGTGGCGGAAACTGCCGGGCGCCAAGTCCGCTGGCAGGGTGCAGTCAGTTGCCCTGCGTCTCATCGTTGAACGCGAGATGGAGATCGAAGCCTTCAAACCGGTTGAATACTGGTCGGTTAAAGCGCTCCTAAAAACGCCGAGAGGGGATGAGTTCGAAGCTCGCCTGACCCTCTTAGACGGCAAGAAGCTTGATAAACATGATCTGTCGAACGAGGCAGAAGCAACGGCAGCTGTTGCTGCTATCGAAGCAACTGCTCTGAAAGTTAACTCTGTCGAGGCGAAACCGACCAGCCGCAATCCTGCACCTCCGTTCATGACGTCGACATTGCAGCAGGAGGCTTCGCGCAAGCTCGGAATGGGCGCGCAGGAATGCATGCGTACAGCTCAGCGCCTCTACGAGGCTGGTCACATCACGTACATGCGTACCGATGGCATCGATATGGCGCCCGAGGCCGTGATGTCCGCTCGAGACGCGATCAAGGACCGCTACGGTGAAGCATATCTGCCCGGTTCGCCTCGCATGTACAAAAACAAGGCGAAGAATGCTCAGGAAGCACACGAGTGCATCCGCCCCAGCCGGCTTCACATCTCCCCTGACAAGCTCGCCGTCGAACTCTCGCAACTACGTCTTTATGAGCTGATCTGGAAGCGCGCCATCGCGAGCCAAATGGAAGCCGCGCGATTTGAACGCACAACCGTCGAGATCGGCGATGGCAAAACGGGGCTGCGGGCAACCGGCCAAGTCGTGACTTTCGATGGGTTTCTGAAAGTCTATGAAGAAGGTCGCGATGACAGTCTGATCGATGACGACGATAATCGGCTGCCCGAGATCCGCCAGAGCGATGATCTGCAACGCAAGTCAGTCACGCCAGAACAACACTTCACGCAGCCACCACCACGCTATACCGAGGCAACCCTCGTGAAGCGGATGGAAGAGCTTGGCATTGGTCGTCCCTCGACCTACGCATCGATCATCAACACGATCGAGACGCGAGAGTACGTGCGTAAAGATAAAAATCGACTGATCCCCGAGGATAAGGGCCGGCTGGTTACAGTCTTTTTGGCCAACTACTTCCGCCGGTATGTCGAGTATGACTTCACAGCAGCGCTGGAAGAAGAACTGGACGACATTTCTGGCGGCCGCGTGAACTGGCAGGAGGTTCTGACGCAGTTCTGGACCGATTTCTCGGGCGCGCTAGAGCAAACGACCGATCTTCGGATCGGTGAGGTGCTTGAGAAGATTAACGATGTCCTTGCCCCTCACCTCTTCCCCGATCCTGGTGACGGAACCGACCCACGTCTCTGTACGCGCTGCAATACCGGCCGGTTGTCCCTAAGAACGGCCCGTTCGGGAGGTGCATTCATTGGCTGCTCCAACTATCCGGACTGTCGGTACACACGCCCGTTGGGCGGCGATGAGGCTGAAGGAGAGCTTTCGGGTGAAGGTAAGCTGTTAGGGCTCGATCCGGAAGGAACCGAAGTCCGCCTAAAAACCGGCAGGTTCGGCCCATACGTTCAACTAGGAGAAGCCGCGAACGACGAAAAACCAAAGCGGTCTTCGCTTCAGAAAGGCACTGAGCTTTCGGATGTCACTCTAGAACTTGCTTTGGGCCTACTATCCCTTCCACGTGAGGTGGGCGCGCATCCAGATGATGGCGAGATGATCGAAGCTGCAATCGGCCGCTATGGACCTTATGTCAAACACGGCAAAACCTATGCGAGCCTTGAGAAGGGTGACGACGTTTTAACAGTCGGCATGAATCGAGCAGTCGAGCTCATTGCTCAGAAACAGCGCAAAGGCCCCGGACGTGGTGCGGCCCAGAAACCACTACGCGAGCTTGGCGATCACCCGGATGGAGGCGCTATTGCGGTCATGGATGGCCGCTATGGTCCTTATGTTAAATGGGAAAAGATCAATGCGACTATCCCAAAAGACCAAGATCCTAACGCAATCACGATAGAAGAAGCTTTGACGTTAATCTCGGCCAAAGCAGCGACCAAAAAAACGAAGAAGTCTGGCGCCAAAAAAACGACCAAGAAGGCAAAATCCACCAAATCCAAGCAAGACGATGCTGCTTGATGCTGTATCGGCTGCGGGTCTGTACTGACATTGCCGCAAGGCCAATCGGTCCTACACTTTAACTTGCTGCTATCGGAGGGATCGATGCCGGAAATCGTCAGCCTTTACATGATCGCCCTTCTGTTCGGAGGAATGGTTTTCTTCTCCTTCGTGTTCTCTCCGTTGGTCTTCATCAATTTACCAGCTGAGACGGCCGGCCCCTTCATTCGCAAGGTCTTCCCTTGGTACTTTCTTGCTGTGGCTGTGCTCTTTGTCGTCGCCACGATCACTCTACTGACCACCTCGGTCTTTTGGTCTGCGGTCTCGGGCTCAATGGCGGCCTTAGGTATCGCCAATCGACAAACTCTAATGCCTTGGATCAACAGGCTTCGTGATGCTCAATTGGCTGGCGATAAAGCTGCTGGCAGGCGGTTTGATCTTCTGCACAAGACTTCGGTTGCGATCAATTTCATCCAGATGATAGCGGCGGCGGCCCTGCTCTGGCAGTTTGGCTGAGAATGACGTCGCATGGCTTGCGGCCTCATGCTAGGGCTGCTGAATGAGCATTCCCGCAAAGAGTGAAATCCTCGATTGGCTAAAGGCCAACCCACGTGCCACTGGGAAACGCGAGATTGCCCGCGCCTTCAACATCAAGGGAGCCGGACGGATCGAGCTCAAGCGCCTTTTGAAGGAGATGCAGGATGAAGGCCTGATCACAAAGCGGCAAAAACGACTTCGTCCCCCAGGTGAAATGCCACCGGTGGCCATGCTCAAAGCCCTCCCACCAGACGCAGATGGTGACGTCTTTGCTGAACCCGAGAAATGGGAGAACGAGGAAGAACCGCCCCGCATTTTGTTTCTTCCAAAGAAGGGCGATCCTGCGCTCGGCCCCGGCGATAGGTTCCTCGCTCGTTTAAGACCGGTTGAAGGGGAGTTCGCGCTCAACTACGAAGCTCGGCTGATTAAAAAGATCCGAGCAGAGCCGAACCGCATTCTTGGTATCTTTCGCGAGACCAAAGAGGGAGCACGCATTCTGCCGATCTCCAAAAAGTCGGATAAGGAATGGATGGTCCCCGCCGGAGCCGCCAAGGGCGCGAAAGATGGCGAACTGGTCGAGGCAGAGCAGCTACCCGGTCCGCGAATGGGCTTGCCACGCGCCAAAGTTACTGAACGGCTGGGTGATCCAAGTGCGCCTCGCCAAATCTCGCTGATCGCATTGCACGAACACGAAATCCCTGACGCGTTCTCTGATAAGGTGATCGCTGAGGCGGAGGCCGCGACGCCCGCCTCGATCGACGGCAGAGAGGATTTGAGAGGTATTCCCCTCCTTACGATCGATCCCCCCGATGCCAGGGACCACGATGACGCCGTGGCCGCCTTACCAGATGACGACCCAACGAACCCTGGGGGCTACATCGTCTGGGTCGCGATTGCAGATGTGGCTCATTATGTTCGTCCAGGATCAGCTTTAGACCGCGAAGCTCGCCTGCGTGGCAACTCGACCTACTTCCCAGACCGGGTCAGCTCGATGTTGCCCGAGGCGCTGTCAGCAGACCTTTGCTCACTGCATGAGGGCAGGGAGAGGGCGTGCCTAGCGATCCGCATGGTGCTGAAAGCAAACGGCGAGAAGGTCTCGCATCGTGTTACTCGCGGTCTGATGCGTTCAGCTGCTTCTTTGACGTATCAACAGGCCCAGGCGGTCGCCGATGACGTCCTTGATCTCACGCCCGAGTTGAACCAGGCGGTTAATCATCTCTACGCCGCCTACCAGGCTGTAGCAGCATCGAGGAACCGCCGAGGGCCGCTTGAGCTTGATCTGCCGGAACGTCGAGTCGAGCTCAACGAGGATGGCCAGGTGGTAGCGATCCGTCTACGTGAACGGCTAGATGCGCATCGGTTGATTGAGGAATTCATGATCCTCGCCAACGTCGCCGCTGCCGAAGAATTGGAGGTGCGGCATCGGCCCTGCCTATACCGGGTTCATGAGGAGCCCAACCCAGACAAACTGGATGCCCTTCGCGAGACAGTTGAGGGTTTGGGTTTGGTGCTTGCGAAAGGTCAAGCCGTGCGAACCAGCCATCTGAACCAGCTCCTCGACGCTGCAAGAGGGACTGATGCGGAAGAGCTTGTCAATATGCAGGTCCTCCGCGCACAAACACAGGCCTACTATGCAGTTGAAAACTTTGGTCATTTTGGCCTAAATCTCGCGAAGTATGCCCATTTCACCTCGCCGATCCGTCGATATGCCGACTTAGTCGTTCATCGGGCTCTTATGGGCGAGTTGAGTGCAGAGGATATCGATAATCTCCCACAAACTGCCGAGCAAATCTCGAAAACCGAACGACGCTCGATGGGCGCAGAACGCGACACGGTCGATCGCTATGTGGCTCACTTTCTGTCCGATCGCGAAGGAGCGGAGTTTCCCGGCCGGATCTCAGGTATCGCGAAGTTTGGGCTGTTTGTAAGGCTCGACGAGACCGGGGCTGATGGGCTTGTTCCAATATCCACTCTGGGACGGGAGTATTTCCACTATGATCCCGAACAAATGATCCTGATTGGGGAGCGTTCAAGAACGTGCTTTAGCGTCGGCCAACGTGCAGTAGTTCGTTTGGCTGAGGCGACGCCAATCACGGGAGGGCTGCTTTTCGAGCTTCTCTCAGCCGAGGGCGCAGGCCAAACGCCGAGAAGGGGTAAGGGGCTCGGCGCTTCGCCCCGTCGGAAGCTCGCGAAATCTCGGATCTCCAAGGCAAAAGCAGCCCGTAAGGCCCGGCGCCGTTAGCGGGCAGGTTTTACGAAGCTCAAACCCGCCATCATCAAAGCAAGAGCGATCCAAACCGTGGGAGCGAAGCTCTCACCCAAGAAGATGACCCCAAAGAACACGCCGGAGAGGGTCACGATGTACCCAATTTGCGCCGTAAACACAGGGCCCGCTTGGGCGATCAACCAGACCAATCCGAAATACGCCAGGATGTGTAGAACCGAACTTGCAATTAGTGCCAATTCTTCCGGCCCGAAAACTGTTATGTCGACCCAAACGCCCTGCGATAGCGCCAAAGGGACCACCATGAAGAGCGCCGCAAAGGACAGTCCTGCAAGTGCTTGCACAGCATCGCAGCCTTCGGGTTGATATTTGGCAATATAGACGTTCTCACAGGCGTAAGCGAAGGCCGTTACCAGCGGCAACAGCGCCCAAAGCCACTGGCCTTCCTTCGGCAGGCTCGCATCAGGCACTATGATCAGCAAAACAGCCAAGGTTCCGAGCATAAGTCCGAAGACCCTTTTCCGGTCAACCTGATCGGCCTTCATTAGATAGGATAAACCGAGGGTCATCATCGGCACTGTAGCGATCAAGATCGAGGCGACACCGACCGGCAGATGCTTGATGTAAGTGTATGAAATGGAATGCGGAAACGCCGTTCCAAGAAATCCACAGACCGCGTAGAATACGAGGTAGCGCCGTGCGAACGGCAAGGGATGACCTCTGATCACCAAATAGGCAAGCATCATGGCAGCACCGATGATGGCCTGCCAAAAGACGAGGCCCATCGCAGGATGCCCAGTCGCGACCGACAGCTTTGAAAACAGCTGTGTGCCACCCCAACAGAGCCCCGATACGAATAGCGCTCCCCAAAGCGTTACCGAGCGCGCCGGCCGGATCGTTCGAGTAAAATGCTCAGCCATCAACAAAGCCTTCCATGACGGATGGAATGGCCCTGATTACCTGTGCCAGAGGTGTCTGCAGTTAAGGCTCAGACCGGCAGACCGTCAAGCTCACATCAGGTACTTCCCGACGGCAGTCTCGTCAAAACGAACACCGGTCGCCGTCACTTGATCAAAGTCCACAAGACCGTCGAGCATCCGCAATGGGTCTTCCAAGATAGGGTTCCACCAATCGCAGTATTCCAGCCAGCTCGAGGTTGGTGCGGCACACATCATCTGCGCCGAAAGCTCGGACCATAAATGGTTTGAGATTGGGATGCCCATAGCTGCGGCGAGCCCGGCGACGCGCATCCACCCCGTGATCCCATGGCACTTCATAACATCTGGCATCCACAGTTCGGTGGCACCGACGTCGACAGCCAGTTTGAACTCCGGCGGACCCCACCAGTTCTCGCCCGCTTGTAGAGCGACCCCGCCCCCGCGAAGACCTGCAAGACCAGCGAAATCATGTGCAGGGACAGGCTCCTCGATCCATACAAGATCTTCGTTGGCCAACGTCCCGAGCCTGCGAGCGGCCTCGGTCGCGTCCAAGGATTGGTTGTAATCCACCATAACGGCCACGTCAGGCCCGACTGCTGAGCGCATCGCCCGGATCACCGCAAGATCCTCAGCAACCGTCGGATAGCCGATTTTTGCTTTGACACCTTGAAAACCCTTCTTGGCTAACGCCTCGGCGGTTCTAGCCGACCCAACCTCCCCTTCGAACCCAACCGCGCCATAGGGTTTGATCGGCTTAGCCGCTGCCCCCAGCAACGCGAATAGAGGTCGCTCCGCCGACTGCGCCAACGCGTCCCACATGGCCATGTCGAGGCCAGCGATCGCCATTGCAGTTGGACCTTGAGCGCCCAGCAACCGCACTTTGGCAAGGAGTTGATCCGTCAAGGTGATAGGCGCCAGTTCTTGCCCTTCCAGCAAAGGCGCAAGACCGCGGACCATCTCGGCCAACGACTTCAACGCGATCTCGGTATAGGCAAAGAGGACTGCCTGACCCGTAACACCTTGATCCGTCTCCAGTCGGATCAACACCAGCGGCGACACAGCGATAACACCAGACGCGGTGTAATGCGGCTCCGCCATTGGGACCTTTACGCCCCGAACATCGATCGAGCGGATTTTCATGTCACGCCTCCTTCGGACAAATGAGACCTCTCTCGGTGACAACGCCATCTAGACGCTGGTCGGTTGGTTCTCTTGGAACGGCATCAATCTGCTGGGCGGCGTAGGCAAAACCGACCGCTCGGGTCGTTTGGATCGCGTTCAACTCGGCCAAGGATCGGTCATAGAAACCGCCACCATAACCCAGCCGCCAACATCCTGCGTCAAACGCGACTAGGGGAGCGATCAGGAACTGCGGTCGAACCCAACGAAGATCCTCGGGCACCTCAGCTTTGAACGGACCCTCGACCATCTTGATGCCAGGAACCCACTCAGCGAAGCGCAGCGGTAGTCCCTCGCCTTGGATCACCGGGACACAAAGCACGTGGCCAGCGTCGTGGAGTGCTTCCATCAAAGGAGTTGGATCGATCTCGGTCCGGATTGGCCGATAGGCCGAGATCACGCGCGCGCCTATGTGCATCCTGGAGGACAGGAAGTGATCACGCGCGCTCAGCGCGGCCTCCGCCCTTTGTCCGTGAGCAGTCTTGCGTGCGGCATAGGCCTCTTTTCGGAGGGCGGCTTTTCTCTCGGCGATGGTCATTTCTTGCGATTACGCCGCGCTGCAGAGCCACGCAAGCAAGACTGCAAGGATTGCCACTCTGCGGAACCATGCGATACTTCGTGGCCAAGGGAGACACGTCATGACCAAAGACCCATCCACCTACCGCTCAGCCCGTTGGTTCGCGCATGATACGCTCAGGGGGATGCATCATCGCTCTCGGATCTTTCAGATGGGCTATGACCCGGAAGATTGGACCGGCAAGCCCGTGATTGCGTTGATCAACACCTGGTCTGACATCAACCAGTGCCACCAGCATTTCAAACATCGCGTTGAGGACGTCAAACGCGGAGTACTGCAGGCTGGTGGATTTCCAATCGAGTTACCGGCAATTTCGCTTTCTGAGCCGATCGTTAAACCCTCAACCATGCTCTACCGCAATCTGCTGGCGATCGAGACGGAGGAACTTTTGCGCTCTCACCCAATCGACGGTGCTGTCCTGATGGGCGGATGCGATAAAACGACACCCGGATTGCTCATGGGCGCGATTTCAATGGGGATCCCTGCGATCTTCCTACCTGCGGGGCCAATGCTACGGGGGAATTGGCGTGGCGAGGTACTTGGCTCTGGCTCCGATGTGTTGAAGTATTGGGACGAACGACGCGCAGGCGAGATCTCGAAAGAGCAATGGTTCGAGATGGAAGCAGGCATTGCGCGCAGTTTCGGCACTTGCATGACCATGGGAACTGCCTCGACGATGACCTCGATTACCGAGGCTTTAGGGATGACCCTACCAGGCGCGACATCGATCCCTGCTGCAGATTCAAGCCATCCCCGCATGTCGGCGGCTTCAGGGCGGCGGATTGTCGAGATGGTGCGGGAGGATCTAACACCCGATAAGATCCTGACCGAAAAGTCCGTTGCAAACGGTGTCACGGTCGCGATGGCGACAGGCTGCTCAACCAATGCGATCATTCATCTGATCGCGATGTCACGTCGCGCTGGGATCAATCTAACCATGGATGACCTGGATAAGGCCGGGAGAGAGGTTCCCGTAATCGCCAATATCCGACCGTCGGGCGAGACCTACCTGATGGAGGATTTCTACTACGCTGGCGGCCTGCGCGGATTGATGAGCCGATTAACGGATCGTCTTCATCTAGACGCAATGACCGTCACCGGTGAGCCGCTCTCCAAAGCGCTTGAGGGGGCCGAAGTTTTTCATGACGATGTGATACGGCCAATCGACAATCCGATCTATCCAGAAGGCTCTTTGGCGGTGCTTCGTGGCAACCTGGCGCCCAACGGATGTGTCGTCAAACCAGCTGCTATGGAGCCGCGGCTTCAAGTTCATGAAGGGCCTGCTCTGGTTTTCGATACCTACCCTGAGATGAAGGCCGCCGCCGATGATCCCGAGCTGAAGGTCACGCCCGACCATGTCATGATTTTCCGCGGCGCGGGGCCAATCGGGGCACCCGGCATGCCAGAATGGGGTTTCTTGCCAATTCCGGTGGCGTTGCTCAATCAAGGCTACCGAGACATGATCCGGATCTCTGATTGCCGAATGAGCGGTACGGCCTATGGCGCTTGCGTTTTGCATGTCGCGCCAGAGGCGGCGATCGGCGGGCCGCTGGCATTCGCGCGTACTGGAGATCGGGTCAGGATCAATGTACCTGAACGTGAAATCTCCTTGGTAGTGAGCGATGCAGAGCTTCAATCCCGTCGAGCAGCCTGGGTCCCACCCGAACCCAAAGCAACTCGCGGTTACAACTGGATGTTCACCCGGCATGTGACCCAGGCGGATCAAGGCTGCGATTTTGACTATCTACAGACCGACTTTGGATATTCAGCCGCCGAGCCCGACATATTCTAAGCGCGCGCGGGCTGAAGATGCCAGACGTTACAAGCTCTAGTTCAAAGTCGCCTTAGCGATCGCGTCGAACTTTGCGTCTAGTTCAAGGGCAAGATCGCGGAGACCTTGCCCTCCCTCGTCGAAATAGGGCGAGAAAACATGGCTCGGCGTTTTGTAGGAGAGCGTTGCAGTACCATCAGCGTTGCCGGTTAGATAAAATCTGATCGGCGCTTCAATCATCGCAGCGGTAGAAAAGCCGAGAGCGCGAACCGCAAAGTCGTTGTTGTAGACCCCAACGACCATGTTCTCGGGAATCGTGATCCCCCGCCGAGCGGCGGCCTTGGTTGGTCCGGCCCGGGTCACGATGATCATACCTTCGGTTTTGACGGCAGCTTTTAGACGCTCGAAAAGCTCTTCATGCGAGAACGCCGTTTCTCGAACCACCCAACCCTCTCGCGGCGCAACAGGGTCAGAGAACGCTGGCGAAACGAGTGCAGCAAACAGTAGAGCGAGAAGAATACCTCTCATTCATTCCTCCTTTAGACCGTCGCCTGGCGCTGTGTGATCGGTGGGTCCATCTCGAGGAGACCGCGAATCCAAGTGCCAAGCCAAGATCCCGCAAATCCCCAGACCAACCACCAAAAGCCGTGCATTGAACCCGAGACGAGACCGCCAAGATAAGCACCAATGTTGCACCCATAGGCGAGCCGGGCTCCGTAGCCCATCAGCAAGCCACCTATCACCGCAGTCAAAATATCTCGACGCGACAACCTCCAGACTGGCGCAAACCGACCGGCGAGGCAGGCAGCAGCCATTGCACCGAAAACAATGCCGAAGTTCATAACTGACGTGCGGTTGGCAAACACGCTGGCGTCCAACTGCCCAGCTCTCCAACCGCTCCAATAGCCCCAATCTGTTACCGGAACGCCGATCGCCTGAAAGATCTTGCCACCCCAAAGAGCAAAGCCTGCGGTGACACCCCAAGGGCGTTGAAACAGCAAAAAGCAGCCAATTCCGACTATCGCGAGGCCTAGCGCTCCCGCATAGAGTGACCAACGCCCGGAAAGAAGTGATTCTGTCGGGCTCAACTCCTGCAAATCACCATGGGCACGTCGCTCGACTCTGATTGTAGCAATCCAAATCGAACCGAGGATCAGAACGAGCACGCCCATCCCTCCCAAAGGTCCGAACTCTCTAATCAATGATGTGCCGCGGATGTTGGGAACCCCGGTAATCTCGTCCAACTGCAGCCAAAACTCGTTCATATGCGCCGTTGCGAGAACCGACCCAAGAATGAAGCAGACAAGCGTCAAGACCATCCGGGTCGAGCCGCCGCCCGTCGTGAACAATGTACCTGAGGCACATCCACCGCCCAGCTGCATACCCGCGCCGAACACGAAAGCACCGAAGGCTGAACTGATCCCCATACCGATCACCACGGGATGCATGTCCCAGCCGGTAAGATATTCATAGCCAATCAGCGGGTAAGTTACCGCGCATGTTAACCCGATCAGAAGCACTTGCGCTCGAATGCCCGCACCACGGCGCTCTCGAACCAAGCGCCGCCAAGCCGCCGTGAAACCAAACGATGCGTGATAGAGCGCGAAACCAGCGAATCCGCCCAAGAAAACCCCAGATGCATACAGAAGACCCTGCCCCTCCAAGCCACCTCGCGCCTGATAGGCTAGCCAGGCCACGCCGATGAGGCCCAGGATTGCAACAATCAAGAAAGTACGTTGTCTCATTCCCACCCTGTTTTGGTCCGATTTGGGCATCATCTGCCGACGGAGTTGAAACATATCGACGTTTTGAGCAGTTGAGAACAATCGGTAATGCCGAACGATCACAAACAGGTGAGACCTGGTCGCCCTCAGGAGAGGCAGGTGGCATTTTCCGGGCGAACGTTTTCTGGAGACGCCCTGCTAAATTGATGCCCGCACAGAAAGGATCGCCCGCCTCTGGGCGGAATTGTGCACGGAAATCCGTTTTGCAGTGCCGAAATGTGAAGAAAGTGTTCGTGGACTAGACACAAAAAACGGCTAGTTAAGCTGACATGACAAAACCCGAGTTTATTCCCGTCGCACCGCAAGCTAAACGCCAGCGCGACCTTCGACTCGACTTCTTCCGCGGTCTAGCGATGTTCATCATTCTGCTGGCCCATACCCCCGGCAACACCTGGACCCTTTGGATCCCGGCACGGTTCGGCTTCTCGGATGCGACGGAGATCTTCGTTTTCTGCTCAGGCATGGCCTCTGCTATGGCCTTTGGTGCGGTTTACTTGAAGAAAAGCTGGTTCCTCGGCACCGCGCGGATCGCGTTCCGATGCTGGCAGGTTTACTGGGCGCATATCGGCGTTATCTTCGCGACGGTCATCCTTCTGATTGCCCTTGATAAAACTGGCATGGGTGAAGAGGGAAAAACCTATGCGAACTGGCCGTCGATTGTCCGCATCTTCAGTCATACGCAGGAGTACCTCTTCGGAATCTTCACCTTGAACTTCGTACCAGGGCTGTTCGACATCCTACCAATGTACCTGGTGATCCTTGCGATGATCCCCGTCATCATGGGGATCCACAAAATAGGTGGCCGATTTGCTGTATTTGCCTTCATGTTGACGCTCTACACGGCGGCACAGTTTGGCGGATATCTAAGACTGGAAGCGAAGATCGACGATCCCACAGCTTGGCAGGTCGCGCTTTTCGCCTTTAGCGAGAACTTCGACTTCCTCAACCTCCCCGGCAGCCCATGGAACGAGAATGTCAACTGGTTCTTCAACCCGTTTGGCTGGCAGTTGGTGTTTTTCACCGGCTTCGCTTTTGGTGTTGGATGGTTGCCAGCGCCTCCCGTGAGGCGATGGTTGGTGCTGGTCGCCGTTGGATACATTTTGGCGACAATGCCATTCGCCTGGCACAAGCTGCACGGTGCAGCTGGGTTCCTCGCGGGGACGGACCTGCAGACCTGGATCATTGAAACCCGAAGCTTTATCCAACCAATGTGGACGAAGATCACCGTCGGCCCGTTGCGCTATCTGCACTTCTTGGCTCTCGCCTATGTTTTCTGGGTCGCTGTCGGAGACGGCGGTGTGCGCTTGAATGAAGGATGGAAAGCGGTTGTACGCTCCGTAGGTCAACGCCGCCTCTTGGCTCTCATCTCAGCGCCAGTCCTCGTTTTAACAGCGCCACACACTTACACCGCAGAGATCGCGGCGTTCATGCCTAGCCTCAATGCCTGGATCCTCGAGCATTACTGGCTCATCGAGGGCGAACGCATCGGGCTCTCGCAACTAGCGCATCTTCTTGCCCTGATCACTTTCATCTGGAACGTGATTGGTGATCAGGCACGGCAATGGTTAATCCGAGATGCTTTTGTTTCGATCGTTCCAATCATACGCAAAGTCGGGACGCAAAGCCTCGCGGTCTTCATGGTCTCGATTGTTTTGTCCCGTTTCAATGGTTGGTGGCTGGATGTACTTGACCGCGATGTCTGGTCGCGTTTTCTGGTCAACGGAACGGGATTCGCCGTGCTGATTGCAACGGCATATCTCGTGGGATGGTTCAAACGTCAGCCTTGGCGCGAGGACAAGAAACGTAACCCGCAGGCGGTCGGGGGAACGCCGCTCTCGGGGACACCGGTTGGGCAGAAGTCCGGCCAGGCAGAGACGCTCAGGGCCTAAGGTCCGAGCGAAGAGAGCAGGAGAAGAACGGGTGTTTCTGAAGACCGATCCCTCGCGCCCGCAGCACCGGGCGATGGAGTACGATGCTGAGACGGCAATGATCCGTCTCTCGCGTCACATGGGCGATGGGCCCTTCGTAATTGGCCAGTTGGGTCAATCCTTGGATGGGCGGATCGCAACGCCGACCGGACATTCCAAGTACATAAATGGCAAAGAGGCGTTGCGTCACCTCCACCTTATTCGCGCCATGGTGGACACGGTCGTTATCGGCGTTGGCACCGCAATCGCGGATGATCCTCAGCTCACGACCCGTCACGTTGATGGACCGAACCCGACCCGCGTCGTAATCGATCCACGCGGTCGGATGCCGGATCACTTGGTGATGCTTCATGACGGTGCTGCACCCGTTATCGCAATAACCTGTCCAGGGGTTGAGGTGCCGCCAGGTGTTGAGTGCCTGCCTGTCCCTTGCGACAAGAATGGCCTGATCGCGCCCGAGGCAATTACCCAGGCGCTCGCGAAACGTGGTCTCTGCCGTGTTCTTGTCGAAGGTGGCGCGGAAACGTTGGCGCGTTTCCTGGATGCGAGCGCAATCGACGAACTTCATCTCATGGTCGCGCCGATCGTTCTAGGATCAGGGAAAACAGGTCTCAATCTCTCTCCAATTGAGAAGCTCGACGAAGCGCTGAGGCCCGATGTCCGCACAATGCGATTTAAGGATGGGGACATGCTCTGCATGTGCGATATAGTACCGGCTGAGGTAACCTAGCTACCGAGAGGCAGCCATGTATTCCGACAGTTACAGCTTGATCCAACGACTCCTGCATTGGGTGATTGCCATCCTTTTGATTGGCTTGATGTCAGCCGGCTTTTTGCTCGGACAGTTTGGCTTCGGTGGTTTGAAAGACATGGTGGGGCTGGAGGCGACAAACCTCCTTTACAAGTTGCACAAGAGCTTTGGCGTTCTGCTTCTGGGATTGATGTCGGTCCGCCTGTGCGTACGCTTGGTGCTTGGCGAACCGCCTCATTCGGAAAAACTGCCAGCCCTACAGACAATGGTCAGCCACGCGACGCACTGGCTCTTGTACTTAGCGCTCCTCGCGATGCCCATTCTAGGATGGTTGGGAACGGCGGCGGGTGGCTTCCCGGTCGAGTTCTTCTCGGTGAATTTGCCCGGCTTTATCGCGAAAGATAAAGCGCTCAGTGAGCAGCTTTTTCAGCTTCACGCTTTGGTCGGCGATCTGATCTTCATTCTGGTAAGCGTGCATATCCTCGCAGCCATCTACCATTGGCGAATAAAACGTGATCACGTAATGGGACGGATGAGCCTCTTTTAAGCTGGCGGAAGGGCGAGCAGGTCCTGATGCCCGATCGTCACGCGTTCAGCGATCCTTCTGGCTGCCGTCCAACTTTCATCGCCACCGACCGCGCCTGCCCCCTCCGCAAGTGCCGCGATCAGCTCGGAGTAATCAGATTGACCCAGAATCCAGTCACTTTGCCCTTCATGGACAGTAAATCCAAGCTGACGGAGCCGGTCGGCAAGGTAGCTATGTGCACCAGGGCCGAGCGATAGGCCGAGCCCCTTGTCAGTCCGTTGATCCGCCAGAAAAGCCTCATACACAGCTTTATCAGACGGGTGAGTCGGCTCCCAAAGCTCTCGTCCATCGTAGCTGAGGACCGCATAAAGAGGTAGCTGATCACGATGCAACAGCGACGCGAATTCATCGAGCCAGACAGCACCGCAAAGATCGAGCAGTGCTGAACATGTCACCAAATCGAACTCCGCCGATAGCAGCGGGTCGAGATCAGCGGCGAGGTCGAAAACGCAAGTCGTTACGCCGGAGACTGGCTCAATCTGCGCTAACAGTGTCTCATCTGAGTCGACGTGGACCCAGGATTGCGCCGGTGGTAGATGCGGCGCCGTCAGCAATCGGTTGCTGCCGGTCCCGGCGCCAAGGTCGATAACTCGTACTTCCGGCCGACCCTGGAAGTGCGCGGCAAGCGCCCCTGCAACCTTTGAATTTCTCGCAACCGCATCCGCCGGACGACGCAGCGTTAGCCAATCGGACGAGAAGCTCATTCGCATACCTCCTGGACTGCTCGCGCAATTCCACGTGCCGTGTCGTGCCAGCGGCAAAGCTCTGTCGCCGCCTGCCAACTGCGATCCGCCATCGCCCTTCGCTTTGCAGGGCTCCGAATGGCTCGCTCAAGAGGTCCTGCCAGCTCTCCAACCGGCACCAACTCGGCAGTTCCTAGTGTCGCCTCGACAACCGCACCGATCCGATGTCCGATCACGGGCAATCCGTGCGCAACCGCCTCGGCGAAAACCATCCCAAAGCCCTCGTAGTAGGAGGCCAGAACGAAAAGATCTGCGCCCTGATACTCCCGAGCGAGGTCTTCGGACGATAGAGGGGCTAGGATCGTAACACGATCGCCTAGCCCATGAGCTGTGATCATGCTCTCGATCGCGTCTCGATAGGCAGGGTTGGGAACGGCCCCGACAATCCTGAGCTGCCAAGCGAGGTCTTTTAGCCCACTCAGCACCTCAATCAGACGGTCGTGGCCTTTGCGCAAGGTGAAAGACCCAACAGAGAGAATCGTAGGCGTTGATTGCGACCCATGAGCCCTCTCTGCAGGATCAGTACCTGGAGGGGCGACAACCAACTTTCGATGCGGAACGGAGTAAAGTGCCGCCAAGTTGGCAGCCGTAGAATGACTGGTTGTGACAACTCTGACCGATGCCGCCATAACCGAACGCTCACCATCGCGCAAGACAACTCTCCGAGTTGGATCTACACCCGTTTCGTCTGCCAAAGGGTGATGGCAAAGGTATATGACCGGGGCTGATAGCGCCGCAATCGCCTCGGCTGGGAGCACCCCACCCGCCAATCCATCAAGAAGGATAGGCGTGTCTGCCGGAACTTCCGAGAGACGAGCAACAGCATGCGCTATCTCATTCTGCGATGGTTCGGGAAATTGGCCAGGCAAAGCTAGATGGTCGAAAGTAACTCCAAACGCCCCGGTCTCCCCCATCACACGCCTGGCATAGTGATACCCACCGGTTGGCGTTTGTATATCTCCCGGAATAGCGAATTGTGCCCGGATCACACTTCTCCCTCAAACCAGGCTCTTGCTACATGGCTTTCATTCAAGGTGACGCGGATCGTTTGAAGACCATCGGACCCGGGCCCAAGCGCGCCAGACCGTGCGGCCTCGGCCATCGAATCGAAGATATGTTTGCAGAGGAACTCGGTCGTCGTCTTGATGCCTTTGAACTGCTCAAGCGCGTCTAAGTTTGCATAGTTAATCGGGCCAAGAGCCGCTTTTAGGGCGTCATGCGCTCTGCCGATATCAACCACAATCGCATCGTCCGAGAGCGTCTCGCGCATGAAAGCGACATCGACCACATAGGTTACTCCATGAAGCTTTTGGGCTTGGCCAAAGACCTCTCCCGGGATCGAATGGGCGATCATGATGTGATCACGGACCTCTACGGCGTACATCGCGGCTCTCCTTCAATAGCGGATGCGGGTGGCGATACCTGCCGCTCCCTCACCAAGCAAGCGTGGCAACTCAGCAGGCAGGTTTTCAAAAGCTACTTCTTCGGTGATCAACGCGTCAAACCTTGGGTCCGAAAGATGCCCAATCGCTTGGGCCAACCGATCGCGATATGTCGTCGAAGCACGCCTGACTTTGGCGACTTGGCCGACCTGAGAGCCTTTTATTGTCAACCGTTTAGAGTGAAATGCTCCACCCAGGTCGAGACTGACCATTCTCGATCCAAACCAGCTCAGTTCAATCACTTGGCCTTCGAATGCAAGCATCTCTATCGCAGTCTGCAAACCGGCATCGCTCGCGGAAGTGTGAAAGACTGTTTCGACGGGATCCATTCTTTCAGTCGTTGATATGAAACTCACGTGAAAGTCACTCAATGTTGCGCTGCGCTGAGGTAAAACGTCGACCACTGAAACGGAAAGATCTCCGCGCGCCGAGAGGAGCCCCGCTATGAGGCACCCCAGCAATCCAGCCCCGACGATGGCGACCCTGCTTCCAGGTTTTGGCGACGCGTCCCAAATGGCGTTGACTGCTGTTTCCATATTGGCGGCGAGAATCGCACGCGAAGCCGGAACGTCAGCGGGCAATGGAAGCACCGCATCAACCGGCAGGCAGGCCTGCTCCTGATGCGGACTCAACGAGAAGATTTGGCGCCCAACCAGATCGTCGGGCCCCTCCTCAACGAGGCTAACGGCTGCATAGCCGTAGGCAACCGGGAACGGAAAATCGCCCTGCTGAAACGGTGCGCGCATTATGTCATGTTCGCTCTCGGGCACGCGCCCTTCGAAGATCAGGCGCTCTGTCCCTCGGGAAAGGCCGGAGAAGAGTGTTCTTACACGCACCATCGCGTCACTCATCGCCGGTTGGGGCCATTCTCTGAGCTCCGCCTGTCGTGGCGCAGTGTAGGTGAGCGCAACAGTTCTCATTTTGTTACTAAACCGTCCCTTGAAACGCTTCTGATGCAGCGCACAATACCCAATAGAATGACCTGGTCCAGCCAGGCATCTGCCAGAAAGTCCTTAGCATGACCGACACGACCTCTTTCGCGCCCGTCACACAGATCAAACCCACTCGGCCTAGCGTACCAACCGCCGATCACGTACCGACAGGTGTCCAAAGCTTGCGCCAACTTGCACGGCGCAGGGCACTGGTTCTGTTTCTCAACCTTGTGACCCTCGCAGCTCTGACCTGGGGGGTTATCAATGTCTTCGGCGTTGGCGGCTGGACCGTAACGGACCTGATCATTGCAGGCTGCTTCTTTATTGGCGCACCCTGGACGATTATGGGCCTCTGGAACGCCGTCATTGGGATCTGGTTGTTGCATGGTACACGCAATGGCTTAGCCGCGACCGCACCGCATTTGATCGACAACCTCGGCGAAGGCCCGATCACGCAACGCGTCGCAGTCGCCATGACCATACGCAACGAGGATGCTGACAGGGCGTTCGATCGCCTTGCCGAAGTGCGCCGTAGCTTGAACGCGACGGGGCAAGGCTCATCCTACGACTTCTTCGTTCTGTCAGACAGTTCTGATCCAGACACTATCGAGGCTGAGGAGCGTAGCTTTCACGTGCGGCGAGCAGAACTCGGCGGCCAACGGGCTGAGTATCGTCGACGCACGGTCAACACAGGCTTCAAAGCTGGCAATGTCCGAGAGTTTCTGTCCAACCAGGGCCGCGACTACGACCTTTATCTTCCGCTCGACAGCGACAGCCTGATGTCAGGCGAGACGATTGTGCGGATGACACGGGTGATGGAGGCCCACCCTCGCCTTGGGATCTTGCAGAGCCTTGTTGTCGGCACGCCGACCTCCTCGGCCTTTGCTCGGATCTTTCAGTTTGGCATGCGCCATGGGATGCGCAGCTTTACAATGGGTGCCGCGTGGTGGCAGGGCGATTGCGGTCCCTATTGGGGTCATAACGCGTTGATCCGAGTGAAGCCATTTCGCCGTTTCTGCCGACTACCCATGCTGCCAGGTAAGCCGCCACTCGGCGGTCATGTGCTCAGCCACGACCAAGTCGAAGCGGTTATGATCCGCCGAGCCGGCTACGAAGTACGGGTGATGCCGGTTGAGAGTGAGAGCTACGAAGACAACCCACCCACTCTGATGGACTTCACCAAAAGGGATCTTCGGTGGTGCCAAGGGAACATGCAGTATTGGCGCTTGCTCGGTATGCGCGGCCTGCGCCCAGTCTCGCGCTTCCAGATCTTTGCGGCAATCATGATGTATTTCGGGGCCCCCGCTTGGATGCTCATGACGGTTGCGGCTGCAACGAAACTTGTCGAGGCGGATGGCGGCCAGATCAACCTCGCATTCGGCATTGCAATGTTCTTCATCATGTTTGCCGTGAGCCTTGTCCCGAAACTCATGGGGCTCTTGGACATCGCGCTAACGCCAGGCGGTGCGAAGCGTTATGGGGGGCGGATCCGATTTGCGATCGGCGGTCTCACCGAGCTTATCTTCTCGATCCTGATCGCACCCGTCGTTGCCTTTCGTGTGACACTGTTCTTGATTGGCCTCGCTTTTGGCAAAGCGATCATGTGGACCGGTCAGAACCGCGATGCCTATCGGCTAAGTTGGGGTGACGCAGCGCGCGGGCTCTGGCCGCAGACCTTGTTTGGTCTGGCACTTGTAACCGCGATCGCCTCAATCGCTGGCTGGGGCACAGTAATCTGGGCTCTGCCCATGGCGACCGGTTTGATCTTCGCGATCCCTGTCGCGGTTCTAACAGCGGATCCACGCGTCGGTTCCTGGGGGCAAAGGATCGGACTGTGCGCTATCCCAGATGATGTCGCACCATCTGAGCCGATCGCGCGCGTCCTTGGCGACAAGTCCGCTCAGTCTGGTCGTCGACTGACCGATGTGGCTGCTTAATTAGGCGGAAAGCGCCCAATCCCAATACAAAGATCGGGCCTTTTTCGCGACAGGCCCGTGCTGGTAGTGGACCTCGTCGAATGCCGTCACAGGCATGACCTTGGTCATGTTACCGGTCATGAAAACTTCGTCAGCCCCCTCAAAATCCGCGTAGCCCAAAGTCGCCTCATGCACCGTGACGCCATCTTGTCTGAGCAGGTTGAGAACCCTTTGTCGCGTGATTCCATTGAGGAAAGTACCGTTGGGAAGCGGTGTGAAGACCTCTCCATCCTTTGCCATAAAGATGTTGGAGGTTGCCGTCTCCGCGACATTTCCCAACATGTCGGTCACAAGGGCGTTCATGAAACCCTTACTGCGCGCTTCACGAAGCATCCGAGCATTGTTGGGATAGAGGCAAGCGGCCTTTGCGTTTGTGAGAGCCGAAGCGATATTTGGTCGCGTAAAACTGGTCCGCGTCAGTGTCGCGCTCGCACCCGTCTGAGCCATCGGATGCGCTTCCATGCATAGGCAGAAGACTGCAGAGGTGGCATCCGCCAGCACGACCGTCGCGTCCGCCCCCTCAGTTGTCCAATACATCGGCCGGATATAGACTGCAGTGCCTGGCTCGAACATCGCCAGGCCCTCTTTTGCCAGCTCCATCATCTCGGCGACCGTGTGGGTCGGCTCCATTCCCAAGGCATCGGCCGACGCATTCACGCGAGCAAAATGGCGATCGAGGTCCGGAGTAACCCCTTCAAAAAACCGAGCCCCATCAAAGACAGGCGTGCCGAGCCAAAGACCGTGGTCCGCCGCTCTCATCACCGCCGGGTTTCCCCGATGCCACGTTCCTTCGAACCAAGTGACTACGTTGTCGCTAACCGCCATCTGATGCTCCTTTATCGCGGCGCCAGACAAGCATGATTGCGACCCTGCAGCAACTCCCCATTCGGCCTGATAATCGGCTTTCGATTCCTAAAATCACCCCCTTGTCAGAGCTTAAGGGAAGTGCAATATACGCCTCACTCAGGACGCGGGCGTAGCTCAGGGGTAGAGCATAACCTTGCCAAGGTTAGGGTCGTGAGTTCGAATCTCATCGCCCGCTCCAGTGAAATCCAGTTAATCGTTTGCCTCTTAAGCGGCGATACGACCCTGAATGGTGCGGCGTTTCTGGACGCTCGGCTCTTTGCTTCCGTAAAGGCATCTCGCGGTAGCTGTGACCGGGCAAACCCCGCCTACCGAGCTTGCTTTATCGTCGCGCATCGATAGACCCGTTTCAGAGTGACATGAGAACCTGTGCTCTTGGTCGACTATCCGAACCTTTTCATCTACACGGGCGGTGCTGCGGGCAAGAAAAGTTCGCGATAAGCAAATAGGTATGGCGCCTGTTTTCGCAATCGGGGACTCACGAACGGGAACCACCTTGCTTCATATGTTCTTACAGTCGGCAGGCTTCAAATCGATCCATCACTATTTTACTGAGATTGGCGTTCAACATGGCAATCAGCCCACCCAGGAAGAGACCGAGCAGAACTGGCTTCGCTTAGAGAAGTTTATCAATGACTCAGGTTTCGAGGCCTTTTCGGAGTACCCGACGCGGTCAAAACTTTAGTTTCGAGCGTTCAAGTGAATTCCAGGCTTGCGTTTCTCGTTTAAGCGGGATCAGAATTTCTCCATGAGCAGCGATCAGGTCGTGATTCATCCCGCTAGCCTGCCGACACAGGTAGCCTTTGACCGTCGAGAATTGATGGTGATCTTGAATGTCTACAGCCGCTTTGTGGCTGCGGGCGTTGGCAAAGACTACGCGATTGACCATCTGCGCGACGTCGCAGTCTTCTCAATTTTCCGCCGGGCGGCTGAGACGCCGATGTTCAGGATAGAGAAACGGCCTAAGGACGCGCGACGCCAAGGCGCCTACTCGGTCGTTGGAATGGATGGCAGGGTGTTGAAACGCGGGCAGGATTTGAAGGCAGTCCTTAAGATCCTCGAACGCAAGCTCATCAAAGCTGTCGAATAGACCCTAGTGGCACTGCCCTCGATGGAAACGATAATGATCGCCTTCCTGCTCGGTGAAGAAGTCAGTCACTTCGGGATGATCCACGGGCTCACCCGACGAATCCGGCAAGAGATTCTGTTCTGAGACATAGGCCACATAGTAGCTTGTCTCATTCTCGGCGAAGAGGTGGTAGAAGGGCTGATCTTTGCGAGGCCGGATCTCTTCAGGGATGGCTTCCCACCATTCCTCGGTGTTCGCAAATTCCGGATCGACATCAAAAATCACGCCCCGGAAAGGATGAACCCGGTGCTTGACGATCTGACCGATCTTGAACTTTGCGTCGCGGCTGACAGACATTTCCAACTCTTTAAGACTTCTAAGACCCTGCTCATATAATGCAGCATACACCCTGTCCAGCGCGGCAAATGTGCATTTTTCGGACTCTCCTGTCTGAATTAGAACCAAAGCGTACAGAAAACGTCACAATTACGCGATGTCTTGCTGCCCGTTTCACTTCGGTGTACTTTGATTGTGATGGCAGGCGTCGAGCAGAATAAGAGTGCCGCCCTCAGGAAAATTGCCTTGGCAACGCTTTTGCTGAGCGCTGTTTCATGTGGGTCGTCCGACTATAGTGGTCCTCCGCGATCGCAAGATGACGTGTGCGCGATTTTTGCTGAACGGCCCGAATGGCGCGACGCCATGGAAGCCAGCGCACTAAAGTGGAACGCACCAATTGATGTGCAGATGGCAATCATGTGGCGAGAAAGCTCATTCCGCGCCGAGGCACGCCCTCCCAAGACCTATTTCGCCGGAGTGATCCCAACGGGTCGCGTCTCTTCGGCCTATGGCTATGCCCAAGCAATCGATGGAACCTGGGATTGGTATCGCAAGGACACAGGCAATTCGGGGGCGGATCGGAATGACTTCGATGATGCGTCAGATTTCGTCGGTTGGTACATGTCACGCACTGTTCGGTCGAACGGTGTCTCAATGAAAGATGCTTACAACCAGTATCTGAACTACCACGAGGGGCATGCTGGTTTCCGCAAGGGTCGCTGGCGCAAGAAAACATGGTTGCTTGAAGCGGCGAACGCAGTCTCGGTTCAGGCGGCGCGCTACCGAAGCCAACTCAACCGCTGCGGCTAGAACAGAAACGGATCTGGGTATCTCTGGCAAGTGCCCCGTAGACACCAGCAGTCTTCAGACTGCTAAAGCCTGAAGAGTTACGGCTAGAGGCCCGTTAACCTCCGAAACCAGCCCCTGATCCCTTTGTAGCGGTCTGAGAGGGCATCGGCGGTCTCATCCAGCTCTTGATCAATATGCTCAACCACGGGCGCTACGTGACGGTCGAACAAGATGATCATGATGCGGCGGATGACCAACAAGGTAACCAACAAGAATCCGACCAACGTGATGTTGAACCATGGGATCAGCTCCTCATCCGGTCCTTCCGCGTCACGAACCGAGAGGGCGTTGGGAAACATAGAGAGCCATGGGATCCGCCACCCATAGTGCCGGATGACGACAAAATCCCGTGTTCCGCCCCGGTTCGCATATGATTGAGCTTGCGCTTGGAGGTTCGCACTGTCGAATTTGAAGTATGGCGGCCATCCCCAATCCGTATCGTCATTGCGATAAACGCTCGGGTCTCCGTCAGGCCAAACCGCATTGATCCGCGGCTGATCTCTATTCACCACAGTGCCATCGTCTTGCAGCACATTGTCCATTCGAACGACCTCGGTGCCGACGATGTGGACGATGTCGCGATCCGGAAGTGAGTAATGCAGGAACGCGCCGACCGTCAGCAACAGTGCAGTCGCCAATCCATAGCGCAGATATGTGAAGAAGCTCATCGACCTACCAGTAGTTTGCAATCAACATCAGGATGATCGCTGCCGCCATGGGAAAAACAAAGACACCATAGAGAAGCTTCTTTTGCCAAGAGCGCTCGTATGTCGCCATCCCCTTGTCAATGAAGTCCTCACGGCTCAGCCCCCCGCCAGCCCCCGCCGCATGCTCTGACTGCAAACGCTTCCGTTCATCGTATCGTGCGTAAGCCGAGAGCGCGATATAGACCAATGTCAAAATCGCGAACAAAATCACCAATCTCAAGACGATTAGGTACATTCAATCCCTCCTTCCATGATCACGAATATGGGGAAGGTATGCCAAAAATGCCAGAAGTTGGTCGGAGCTAGCCTTGTGGTTTTAGGCGCAAGACCAAGAGATTGGAGAGTTTATCTGTATTGCCGCGGGCAAGGACGCCGCAATTCGTCTCGACGCCCTCTCGTGTCGCCAGACAATAGTCATAACTCCCCATATCCAGATTGACGGCCATATCGGGGGAGAGAGCATCGCGAACTTCAGTAGTCGCGTCGAACAAGCTAACCGCGCTCCGCGTCTGGTAAACACCAAACCCATCGTTATCCAACATCAGGATCCGACGCACGGCCTCAGGCGCACCTTCCCTCGGACGGACATCAACCTGACCGTTCACGATCAAGAGATGGCTTTGGAAGACCGTCTCCCCTCGTACTGAAATCTGATCCCTGAACAAAGCGCGTTCATCCAGCTTCGTGAGATCGAACACGCGATCGCGAAACCGCACAGCCCCTCGGTGTTGGATGTTGAGCCCACCGTCGACCGATAGGATCACGATGCCATCCATCCGGGCGAGGGTCGGGTTTATGATTTGACCACGATGAATAAACATCCCGACGGGGTTTGGTCGCCTCTCCAAACGAACGTCTTTGCCGGTGTATCCCCCGGTCACAACCAACCGATCCGCAGCGGTTTGCGGCACTGGGCTTTCCTCTGGCAGCAACAGGCTTTCGGCCTCTGCTTCACCCCAACACGAATGGAAAAGGATCGTATCCGACGGCTCCGGACACGCCATCGCAGCGACCGGAAAACAAACTGCTAGCAGAGCGAGAAGCCGTGTGCGCATTCAACCTATGAAAGCATCCGGCGCCTAACCGCGCCTTTGTTCCCTGAATGTACGCGGCAAAACCGGTGTTTTCAAGCAGCAGGTTGATCAAGCCGCATCGAGCGCGCGGCAATCATCGGTGACCCAACCGATCGGTGTCACTTCACCCACATTCAATAGGGCATGAGCGTTGCTATTCGGGACTTTGACGATGAACTCGTCATTGCCGGCAACATTCATCCGGCAGCGAATGTGGTCGCCGAGATAGATGAGCTCCAACACCTGACCTTCCAAGGCATTGGGAACCGAAGAATCGCCGATCACCACGCGCTCAGGCCGGATCGACAGCATGGTTGGCTTTCCTGCGCCAGCGCAGTTCACAGCAAGGGCATCAACTTCTGGACCGTTCTCAAGCTGGACCTTCGCTGCTTGCCCATCGATTGCAGTCACCTTGCCAGCCAGTTTGTTATTTTCACCGATGAACTGCGCGACAAAGGCGTTCTCCGGGCGCTCATAAAGCGTCTCTGGATCAGCCAATTGCTGGATCACCCCGTCGTTAAAGACCGCGATCCGATCTGACATGGTCAATGCCTCGGATTGGTCATGGGTCACATAGACGACCGTGATGCCGAGATTCTCATGGATATGCTTGATCTCATACTGCATCCGCTCACGAAGCTGTTTGTCGAGCGCGCCGAGTGGCTCATCCATCAACACCAGCTCCGCATCAAAGACCAAAGCACGCGCCAAGGCAATCCGCTGCTGTTGGCCGCCTGAGAGTTGCGCTGGGCGCCGACCACCGAAGGCCCCCATCTGTACCATGTCCAACGCGCGCGCCACCTTTGCTTCGCGATCCGCCTTGTTCATCTTGCGAACTTCCAGCGGGAAGGCGAGGTTCTCAGCAACCGTCATATGCGGAAACAGGGCGTAGTTTTGAAAGACCATGCCAATCCCTCGCTTATGCGGCGGGATGTTGTTGATCGGCTTGCCGTCGAGCAGAATGTCGCCATGGGTCGCTGTCTCAAACCCCGCGAGCATCATCAGACAAGTGGTCTTGCCCGAGCCTGACGGACCCAGCATCGTCATAAACTCGCCTTTGCCGATGGACAGGTTGAGGTCTTTGACCACCAACGTCTCGCCGTCATAACTTTTCTGAACCCGATCAAACTTAACAAAGGTCTCCATCGACGTCCCCCAAGGTCTCTTCACGCAAAACCACCTAAGCAAACTGTTCGCGCCTGCACAAGAGCCCAGATGACGACAAAAAAAGCGGCGGATCAGTCACCTGACCCGCCGAAGAAAGAGGGAAGAGCGCCGAAGCGCTCCATTTGCAGTCGAACTTAGATCAGTCCTTTGCCAAGCCGACCGAGACACTGCGGCCAGGCGCAGAACGCCCGATCCACTCGATTTTCGAGCACATCAAGACGTGTCTCAATGGCCTCAATCGCCCGCGTTTTCTCGTCCAACAAATCCGGCAGGCCCATATAGACCCTGCCAACATCTTCGAGCCAAAAGATGGCGCTAACCACAAAGGCTAAGATCATCCAACGCTCACGTATGGTTTTCAGCCAGCCAAAAATCACATCCAGTCGTTTCACTGCGTTCTTCATTTTCATAGTGCCCCCCTTGCCATGGGTCCGGCCCATGGCGGTCTGGTTCTCGATTTAGTTGATTGCTGCGCATCACTGCCGAGGCAGCGAACACACAGAGTGACCGGCTTCTCAGCCGATCACGAGGCAGTTTAAGGTCGAAGCCTTCATATTTGATTAATCATGTTGACGGCGCGAGTGCGAGCAAGATCGCCCCCTCGGCAACCTGATCTCCCGCACCTGCCAAAAGCTCTTCAACGACCCCATCTCGCGGTGCCGTCAGCGTATGCTCCATTTTCATCGCCTCAAGCACCAGAAGCGCTTCGCCCTCGGCCACTTCTTGCCCAGGCGTCGCCGCGACGAGTTTCACCAGCCCCGACATTGGCGCTCGAATGTCATCGCCAGTTCCCGCCGCATCAGCGCCCCCTGACAGGGGATCAACGATGGTGAAACGATCCGCCCGCCCCGCGATGAATGTCGTCACTCGGTTCGCTTCAAGAATGACATGTGCTGTTGTAAGTCCCTCATCTGTAGCAATAATCCAACGCTCACCCGTCTCTCTCAGCTCAAAATTCCATGCTTGATCGGGTGTTTCCACACGCACCTTCTGCCCCTCAAGAGCCAGGGTAAAACCAATCAGCTGACCATCCTGCTCCAACGTGATCCCGGCATGGGCCCCTCCCCAAAGCCGCCAGGCACCTAGACCTGCAAACGGCCCGGTTGCGCAGCTGCCGAAGCCCAGAGCTGCCAATGCTGCAAGTGCCGGCGCGAGCGTGGCAGGTCGATCGGCGGCGAGTAACGCCTCCAAATCGCGCGCAATCAGACCTGTATCAACGTGGCCCGATGCGAAACCTGGATGTGCAGCCAAGGATTGGAGAAAGCCAAGATTAGTAACTGATCCGGCAATCTGCGTGTCTTTCAGAGCGGCCAACAGCCGGCCCAACGCGATCTCCCGTGTCGGGCCGTGGGTAATCAACTTGGCGATCATAGGGTCGTAGAACGGCGTGATCTGATCGCCTGCGCGAACGCCAGTATCGACCCTGGCCGCCTCGGAAAAGGTAAGGTGGTCAAGGATACCTGTGGCAGGTAGGAACCCCTTCGCAGGATCCTCTGCATAGATCCGTGCTTCAAACGCATGGCCGTTCAAGGGGATTTGATCTTGGGTGAGCGAGAGAGCTTCTCCGCTTGCGATACGAAGCTGCCATTCCACTAGATCGAGCCCAGTAATTGCTTCGGTAACCGGATGTTCTACTTGAAGACGGGTGTTCATCTCCATGAAATAAAAGGCACTTTCTCGCAAACCTTCCGTGGAATCTACAATGAACTCGATCGTCCCTGCCCCCTGATAACCGATCGCTTTAGCGGCTTGCACGGCCGCCTCTCCCATCGCCTGGCGCATCGCATCAGGCATGCCTGGTGCGGGGGCTTCCTCGATCACTTTCTGATGGCGTCGCTGGAGCGAGCAATCCCGCTCATTCAGATGCACCACATTGCCATGGGCATCGCCAAAGACCTGGATCTCGATATGTCGCGGGGTGGCGACGTATTTCTCGACCAGAACCCGCGGGTCGCCGAAGCTCGCTTCCCCCTCACGTTGAGCGCCCGCCAGCGCGTCCGCAAACTCGGCGGGAACGTCAACGCGGCGCATGCCTTTGCCCCCACCACCCGCGCGGGCTTTGATGAGGACGGGGAAGCCGATCTCCTCCGCTTGCGCCGCCAGAAACGCCGGATCCTGGTTATCTCCATGATAGCCGGGCACAACTGGAACCCCTGCCCGCTCCATCAATGCCTTCGCCGCATCCTTGAGCCCCATCGCCCGAATGGCCGAGGCTGGCGGGCCAATGAAGACAAGCCCGGTGCGCTCTATTTTCTCAACGAATTCAGAATTTTCCGAGAGGAAGCCATACCCTGGGTGTACCGCCTGAGCGCCCGTCGCCAAAGCAGCCTCGACAATCCGGTCAGCCTGCAGATAGCTCTCCGCGACCGGCGGCGGGCCTATCAGAACCGCCTCGTCAGCCATCTCGACATGGAGCGCGCCTGCATCCGCCTCGGAATACACTGCCACCGTCAAAATCCCCATGGAGCGCGCTGTGCGGATCACCCGGCAGGCGATCTCTCCCCGATTGGCGATGAGGATTTTGGAGAACATGGCGGTCACATCCTGAAGAGGCCAAAGCGGGTTTCGGGGATCGGTGTTTGCAGGCTGGCGGTTAGGCTGAGCGCCAGGACCTCGCGGGTTTTGCGCGGGTCGATGATACCGTCATCCCAGAGGCGGGCGCTCGCATAGAGGGCGTGGGACTGGTGGTCGAACTGGTCGATAACCGGTTGTTTGAATTGGGTTTCTTCCTCCTCTGACCACGCGCCGCCGCGCCTTTCGATGCCGTCCCTACGGACGGTTGCCAGGACGCCTGCGGCTTGTTCGCCGCCCATAACTGAGATCCGGCTGTTCGGCCAGGTCCAGAGGAACCTCGGCGAGTAGGCCCGGCCGCACATGCCGTAGTTGCCTGCACCGTAAGAGCCGCCGACCAGCATGGTGATCTTGGGCACTTGTGTGGTCGCGACGGCAGTCACCATTTTGGCGCCATGCTTGGCGATCCCCTCGGCTTCGTATTTCTGGCCGACCATGTAGCCCGTGATATTCTGAAGGAAAATCAAAGGGATACGGCGCTGACTGCAGAGCTCGATGAAATGCGCCGCCTTCAGTGCGCTCTCGGAATAGAGGACACCATTGTTCGCGATGATCCCGCAATGCTGACCATGGATCTCGGCAAATCCGGTCACGATGGTCTCAGAGAACCGGCGCTTGAACTCATCCAGGCGCGAACCATCAACCACCCGGGCGATCACCTCGCGGATGTCATAAGGGATGCGGCTGGAGGCCGGGACGATGCCCAAAATCTCCGCCGGATCATAAAGCGGATCCTCCCCAGAACCGAGGGGGAGATTTAGGGGTGATCTAGGGGTGATTTGGGGGTGATACCCGCCGGTATGCCCGAGATTGGCCATGATGCGCCTGGCGATGGCCAATGCATGCGCGTCGTCCCGCGCCAGATGATCAGCAACGCCGGAGAGCCGGGTATGGACATCACCGCCGCCCAGATCCTCCGCGCTGACGATCTCGCCGGTGGCCATTTTTAAAAGCGGGGGGCCTGCGAGGAAGATCGTCCCCTGCCCTTCGACAATGATCGTCTCATCCGACATGGCGGGGACATAAGCGCCACCGGCGGTGCAGGAGCCCATGACCACCGCGATCTGAGGGATTCCCTTGGCGGACATGTTGGCCTGGTTGAAGAAGATACGTCCAAAGTGATTGCGGTCGGGGAAGACTTCATCCTGGTTCGGTAGGTTCGCGCCGCCACTGTCCACTAGGTAGATGCACGGTAGGTGACAAGCCTCGGCAATCTCCTGCGCGCGGAGGTGCTTCTTGACCGTCATCGGGTAGTAAGTGCCGCCCTTCACGGTCGCGTCGTTGCAGACGATCATAGCGAGCCGGCCCGAGACCTGGCCCACGCCCGCGATCACGCCAGCACCCGGGGCCGCGCCGTCATACATGTCATGCGCCGCCGTCGCCCCGATCTCGAGAAACGCCGTGCCGGGGTCGAGCAGACGCTCGATCCGATCCCGAGGCAGAAGCTTGCCGCGCGCCACATGCCGCTCCCGCGCTTTCTCGCCGCCGCCCTCGCGCGCGATTTTAATCGCAGCCCGTGCCTGATCTAGGGCGGCGCGCATGGCGGTCACGTTCTCCTTGAACGTCTCGGAGTTTGGTGTGGCAGAGGAGGTTAGCTTGCTCATTCCTCAGTCTCGCGATCAGTTAGAAACACTTGCGCGAGAGTATTAAACAGGAGCCTATCGGCAATGTCTTCTCGCAGGTCTTTCTCGCCCATCACTCTTAACGCTTCCGGGATCTGACCTTTAAGCAGCCGAAGATGATATTCACGATCCTTGAGATAGTCCTCACGCCAGCTCGACATCCACGTTGATGCGTACCGGGAGTCATTCGAAAAAGCTCGATACCACGCTCCGCCCACATCGATCATGCATTCCGTGAACCTCTCTTGGGATGCATCCCAACTTGGACAGTGTCTAACAGTCGCGTTCAAGCAGTCGTCTATGAGTCCGTTTTCCTCAACCACGGCGACACAATCGTCATATCCGCGTAACTCCTCGATCCGAGAGATTTCTTCGGAATCTGCGTTCGCAGCAATAAAGAAGCAGCAAACAAAGAGGCTCGCGACCGACCGGGTGGGCGCGTTTCGCGCCCGCCATGGGGCGGGCGGGCGCCAGCCGGGGTTGGCACCCCGGCATAAAGGTCGAGCGAAGCAAGTGTTCGCCAGGGTCCACCGGTTCAATGACTGGATCGGCGACCTCGGACTCCTGTCGTGCTTCTGGCTGCACATCACTGCGGCATCTCGTTTTGGAAGAACCCATAGGCGGCGAGCCAGTAGGCGGAGGCGCAACCGGCGACTTTCATTTCGACCTCATGGGTTGGGGTGTCGGGGAACTGGTTGGCGGCGCAGGTTTCCTCGATAGTGCGGTAGACCTTGGGCAGGATGTTGGGGAAGGCGCGGATCAGGGCGCTCTCGGCATCGAGGCTGATGCTGTTGGCATGGGCGATGCGGCATCTAGCGTCCTCGGGTGCGATCGGCTCACCGGGCGTGGCGCCAGCGGCGCATTCGGTCGCGATCATCGCCATGCAGCGCGGGATGCCGTCAGGTGAGATGGATGCAGCGAGGCAGCGATCAGCAATCTCATTTGGTTCCGTCGCAAGGACGGGCGCGGCCAGTAGGACGACGAGGCTCGCGGCCGACCGTATGGGCGCGTTTCGCGCCTGCCGTGGGGCAGGCAGGCGCCAGCCGGGGTTTGCATCCCAGCAGAAAGTATCGAACAGGCGTGTCACGCGCTGCTCCCCTCGATCGCCAAACGACCATCGGGGCCTCGGGCCCACAGGGTGAGGCCGGTGTCGGTTTCCTTGGCGCAGATGGTGAAGGGCTCATCGGCGAAGATGGGCGCTGTCAGGCGGTAGGAGAATTCGGTGACGGGGCCGATCTCGTGGGCCAGTTCGAGGAGCAGGGTAGCCAGCAGTGGCCCGTGGACAACGAGGCCGGGATAGCCCTCGATGCGGGTGGCGTGGTCGAGGTCGTAGTGGATTTTGTGGCCATTGAACGTCAGCGCGGAGTAGCGAAAGAGCACCGTCGAGTCGCAGGACCACTCGCGGGCATGGGTCTCGTCAGTAGGCGCCTGTTTCGGCGCGCGCTTCGGGGCATTTGGGTCCGGGTCGTCGCGGTAGACGATGTCCTGTTCCTCGGTGATCGCGAGGCCGGCGCCGCCCGAGATCTTGTGGCGGACCGTCACGAAGGTCATGGCGCCTGCGCGGCCGGTTTTCTCGGCGATGTTGGCGATGGTGGAGATCTTCGTCGCCTCCTGCCCGAGCGGTAGCTCACCGTGGATGGTAAGCCGCCCGCCTGCCCACATTCGCCTGGGCTGAGCGACCTCGGGCATGAACCCGCCCACCGCCGGATGGCCGTCGAGGCCCAGCGTACTGCGCGGCCTCGCGTCGAGGAAATGCATCCAATGCCAGAACGGCGGGAGCGGATTGCCGGGACCGGGTTCGGGACGGGAGAGATCGAGCGTCCGGCAGAAGGCCTGGGCGGGCCAGGGGCTCATCGGGTCTGTCAGGGTCTGGCTCCGACCTGTCGCGTCTGTTGTGGGCCAGTCTGTGGCGGGCATGGTATTGCTCCGGTAATACTTGGGTGTTTAGGGTTAGCGCATAAAAACCAATCCGATCCAGAGCAATCATCGCCGTGATCAAAAGCCTTGACCATCTTGTCCTGACCGTTGCCTCAATCGATGCGACGGTCGCTTTCTATTGCGGAGCGCTGAGGATGCAGGAGGTGGTTTTTGGTGAGGGGCGCCGTGCGCTGGCCTTCGGGCACCAGAAGATCAATTTGCATGAAGCGGGTCGGGAGTTCGAGCCGAAGGCCAAGCGCCCTACCCCGGGGTCGGGAGATCTCTGTTTCCTGGCGGATCGACCACTGGCGGAGGTGATCGCGACACTGCAGACCAACGGGATTGCGATCGAAAGTGGTCCGATCCCACGGACGGGCGCGACCGGGCCGATCACATCGATTTACGTGCGCGATCCTGACGGCAATCTGGTGGAGATCTCAACACCGAGAGCGGCGCAGGACTGAAATGAGCATGAGCCCATTTCGACTACTCGCCACGATCTCGGCTTGCACGGCCATTGCCCTCTTGTCGTTCTCGCTTCTGGCGATACCGCCATCCTATCAGGAAGTGGTGATGATCCTGCATCTTGCAGGCCATGGTGCTCCTGCTTGGCCGGAAGCGGCGACGGATGCAGGGGCCATCCGGGCGATTGGGGCGGAGCGTGGGGCGCTCTCGACCGCGACGGAGACTTTGATGCAGAGCCAATTGATGCCACCGCTCTGGATTTGGGCGGCTTGGTTGGTCGAGGCATTGCCGGGTGGTGTGCTGCTGGTCCGTGTCCTATCGATCATCGCGATCGGGCTGTCGGCGCTGGCCCTGTGGCCGCTGTTTCGACGGGTGACACCGCATGAGCGCGATCACCTCTATTTACTGGCCTTGTTTCTTCTGATCCCAAGCACGCATATGGCGGCCACCAGCGTCGGACCGGACGCGTTCGCCATTCTGGGTCTGGCGATGGCGTTATCGGGTGCATCAGCAAGCTGGCGCACAAAACGACTGGGCCTGGGCCGGGCGGCGCTTTTGGGCGGGGGTGCGGGGCTCGCCTCGGCAAGCGCGCTGATCGCGCTGCCGGCTGCTTTGGTGATACTGATCGCGGGTCTCCTGGCGTTGCGAGGCGCTGGGCGTTGGATCGCAATAGGGATTTCCTTGGCAACAAGTCTGCCGTTGATGGCCTTGGGTCTTGGCGCGGTCATGGCTTATGCGCCTGAGATTGCCGCCGAGCGAGGGATCATCGCTCCTGTAGCTGGTGCAACAGATGCCTCGAAGATTTCGATCGGTGAGGCTCTGATCGCGACCCATCCTGGCAGGTTACAACCGCCAGGGTTGCTGATCATTCTGCTGGTTGGCCTGGGAAGCGGGGCGGTTCTAGCAGGGCTCGTTGGCTTGTTCCGTGGTAAAAAGAGGCCTGAATTCACGACGGCTTTGTTGGCATTCGTAGCCTCAGTTGGGATCGCGATCGCCCTTCCCGAGCTCTTTGAAGGGGGCGCGGCCCTGATCCCGCTGGCTCCTCTGGTTGCGGTTTTTCTCGGCACTGGCGTTTTAAGTCTGGAGACTAAGATCCTCGCCGTACCCCTGATCGTGCTCTATGGGTTCGCGGGTGGTGCACTTGCACTCACCGATCGCGGAGAGGCGCATTGGCAATTGGCCGGAGAAATCTCCAAAAAGCGGGATATTCTCGACGCGGTTGTAATCGACGAGCCATCTACACTACGTGCAACAGCTTTGCCTTATCTGATGGCACTGCGCCTTAGACCCGACAAGCGCGTCGTTATTGGCGACGCGTCCGAGATTCTCTCCGATGGCGGGCCGAGACTAGAGCGCGCAGATATCGCCCATGTGGTTCATCCGCCGGGGAAACAGGGCGCTGAGAGGCTGGAGGCATTTCGAACTCAGTTTCCGAATGAGCGCCAGCGGCTTTTGGACATTGCGGCCTTCTATACCCTTCTCCAGCTCGGCCTTGATCATAATCGAGATCTCCCCGATGGATCGGCGCCCGAGCAAGGCTCAGACTAGAACGGCATTTTTTTGCAGACTGAATCTGTTTCGATCGATTTAGTCTGACCGCGAAACGGGCCTCATGCGCCAAAAGCAAACACCACTCGGAGGAAGAAATGGCAAAATCTCTCGATATCGAGACGGCTGGTCCGCAGACCCTTGCCATCCATGCAGGTGAAACGCCGGATCCTGTGACCGGGGCTTCTTCGCCAAACATCGTGATGTCATCGACTTATGTCACGGAGAAACCCGAGGGCTTCTCAGCCTCCGAGCTGACCGAGAAAAGCCCGTTTGTCTACTCCCGCTGGGCAAATCCGACCGTCGCCGCGTTAGAGCGTAAGATGGCGGTTTTGGAGGGAACGGAGGCGGCAGCGTGTTTCGCCTCGGGCATGGCGGCAGCGCATGCGATTCTGTTGGCTGAGTTGTCGGCGGGGGATCATCTTATCCTATCAGATGTAGCCTATGCTGGGATCGCCGAGTTAACCCGGGATACGCTGCCTCGAATGGGGGTCTTGGTCTCGAAAGTCGACACATCCGATCCAGCCAATGTTGCGGCCGCTCTCAGAGGTGAAACAAAGCTGATATTCCTCGACACACCTTGCAACCCCTTGATCCGGCTCAGTGACATTCAGGCGATTGCCGAGTTGGCTCACGCTTCGGGCGCGCGGCTGGCCGTCGACAACACGTTCGCAAGCCCGATGGGGTGCAACCCCTGCGGCCTCGGCGCAGATTACACGATGCACTCGTTGACCAAGTATGTCGGAGGACATGGCGATGCGCTTGGTGGCGCTGTTTGCGGTAAGACGAGCATCATCCGACCGCTGATCTCGGAGGCGACGGTGCATTACGGCGGCGTGATGAGCCCTTTCAACGCGTGGCTGATTGCTCGGGGTGCGGCGACACTGCCGCTCAGGATGGCTGCCCATGAGACGGGGGCCCGTAAAGTCGCTGAATGGCTGGAGCAGGATCCACGGGTCGCCCGCGTGATGTGGCCGGGTCTTGCATCACATCCTCAGCACAACCTGGCCGGGGTCCAGATGCGCAACTTCTCGGGCATGATGAGCTTTCAACCCAAGGGGGACACTGCACAGGGCAAACTGGTGGCAGAACGGGCGGCGGCCAATCTGGGCTTGGTGCACTACGCCGTCTCTCTGGGGCATCATCGGAGCCTGATCTGCTATCTGCCGAGTGCGGATATGATCGCCTCCTCGTTCAATCTGGAAGGTGAGCAAGCATCGGCCTATCGAGCCTGGGCGGGAGAGGGCATCTTCCGCCTATCGATTGGCTTGGAAGACGCGGGCGACATCATCGCCGACTTGGACCGGGTTCTTTGAGCCGATTTCGCTGACGCGAAACGCCGCGTCACCTCTGCCTGGATTTCTGGACCTGCGCACGCGGCGAGTTGTGAGTTCTCGGTCAACGTCACTGCTGCTGGCGCCTTGCGGCATCTCCACGCAAGACCCCGGTGAAAGCGCGCCGCGCGCGCCGAGACGACACGAGGCCGGCGTTGACGCGGCGCTTCGCGGCGGCTCAGTCAGCCGAGGAGGTCCTCATTTCTCGCCAGAGAGCATAAAGCCCCGCCGCGATGATCATGCCCATCCCGAGGAGCATGGCTAAATCCAACTCCTCATCAAAGACAGCCCATCCGATGACGACGCCAAAAACCATCTGAAGATAAGCAAAGGGTTGGATTCGCACCGCTTCGGTTTGATCATAGGCCCGGATCAGGAAGGAATGCCCTGTCAGCCCTGCAATCGCGAGGAGGGCCATCCAACCCCAATCCAGCCAAGCCATTGGCGTCCAATAGAAGGGACCAACCAAGGTCATTACAACGGCTCCTGCCACACCGGTGTAGAAAACCGCGGGGCCACTCTCGCCATCTGCGAGAGTAGCTGCCCTGGTTAGAAGCGAGTAGAGCGCAATCCCAAAGGCCGCCAGTAAAGCAATCGCCGCGTTGGGATCGACGACTTCCCATCCGGGCCGCAGGATCACGAGCACCCCGAGAAAACCAGCGCCAACCGCGAGCAAACGACGCCACCCCACCCGCTCTCCCAATATAGGCATCGCCAAGAGCGTGATCAGCAAAGGGTATAGCGCGAAGAGCGCCATCATCGGCGCCAGACCAAGCCGCTCGAGCGCCGTCACGAAGACCAAGATTTGCACCGCCAGCAAGACGCCGCGGAAAACCTGAAGCACTGGGCGCTTTGTCTTAACAGCTGCGCGAAGACCCCCAGGGCGACGATGAGCCCAGACGACCACAAAAAGCGCGAAGGCCCAGTAGCGGAGCATCACGAAAAAGGGGACGGGATAACTCTCGGCAAGATACTTGGAGACGGCATCTTGCAGCGCAAAACAGCTCATCGCGATCAGAGCAAATTGGATGCCACGCAAATCTGCCGTCATCACCGTTCCTTGTGGTCGCCCTTTTTGCGGCTCGTTTGCGTCAACGAGGCAGCGTGCTCGAGTTTAAGGCGTCGGCCTCTTGACCCATGCCTCTTGACCCATGACGCGAGGAGTGGCACCGATTGGGGGTCAAGTGCAAGGTTCAGTACGTTCCGCGTTCGCACTCTCGGCCACGGCGGCCAAGGCGGCAATCATCGCCAAACCGCGCAGGGGGAGATCGTCGATGAGACCCATCCGTTGTATCGCGAAATCTGCGATTTTGGCGTCGGCCATTTTCGCGCTGCCCGCACCATCGGTTCAGGCACTAACCATTGTGACGACCTTTGTGCCCGAAGGTGACGACTTTCAATTCACGGTTTCGAACTCGAGCCAATCAGCGACCGCCAGCGGCCAACCGGGCTCTGCCCGAGGTGGTGGAAATATTCAGTCGGTTTTCAACGCGGCGGCGCGATACTGGGAGCGGATCTTTCCCGGCTCTGGCGACACTTTGGAGGTTGATTTCGGCTTCTCCAACGAAGCGTCCTTAGGCTCAGCCACACAGTTCGCGACACGGACATTTAGCGAAGTGCAGGGTGAGACCCGACAAGGAACCATCCGCTTCGACGCAACCGGTCCGCTCTGGTTTCTAGACGCCACACCGCTTGAAAGTTCGGAGTTTCCAACCGATCGCACCATTAATGCCGACTTGGGCGGCGGTGAGATCAACACTGGGCGGGAGTTTGGTGCGGCAAGCGGATCCGATGCCGCTGGCGCCTTCGACCTCTTTTCCGTTGCCCTGCATGAAATCGGGCATCTGCTTGGCCTTGCCAACCTGGAGAACACAGACCCCTTTCCCGGCACCCTGACCATCGGCAGTGATATCGACACGCCCTTTGCAGTGGACGGCTCAATTATCTCTCTGACCGAGGAAGGCGGAGGTCATATCGATCAAGGCGCAACAAACATACCCGAGACACCGGCAAATGACGCGGTGGTTTTCGACAATGCGCTTTTGATTACCACTATCGCGGCGGGGGAGCGGCGGCTCGCCAGCGATGCGGATATCCTGACCATCGCACAGCTGAGCGGGTTCGATACCGCGGCACTGGATCAGGCGGGCTTTATCTCAACCATTCCGCTACCGGGACCGGCGACCTTGCTAATCAGTGCGTTGGCGGGGCTGGGTTTGAACGCAGCCCGCAGGCGCGGGAAAGTAAGCGCCTGAGGATGGCGTCAGCCGTCCTCGTCTAGTTGCCAAACAACCGTAACCGTTGCGGTAATCGCTTCCGATCCCGCTTCGATTGGGACAGCTGATGCTTCGGCCACGGCAAGTGTGCGTTGATAGGGTTGAGGCCCTTGCGCGCCACCTTCGGCAATGGAGAGAACCCGGCCAAGTTCGGCTTCAGCGGCCTCTGCCATCAGGCTGGCTTTGCGTTTTGCCTCGACGAAAGCGAGCTTGCGGGCCTCGTCCAGGGCACCGTCGCGGTCGCCATACTGCATTTGGATGCCCCCAAGCGAGGTTGCGCCAACTTTTACCGCTTGATCGAGGACTGCGCCCAGATCCGCCAGGTCCGCGATCCGAACGCGCAAGGTATTCGCCACCTGATAGCCGGTAATCTGGCGCTGGTTACCCTCTTGGCGGCCATAGACGGGGGAGAGGTTGAACCGCTCAGTACGCAGGTCTTCATCCGCGACACCCGCTTCCTTTAGCTGTTCAATCAGAGCGGAGACCGCCGGGGTATTGGCCTTGAGCGCCTCTGCCGCCGTCTCGGCCTGCGTAACAACACCGAGCGAGACGCTTGCCTCGTCGGGGACCACACTCACGCTCCCAGTTCCGGAGAACGAAATTATGGCGGGCCGCTCTTCCGCATGTGCTGGTATCGCCAGCGATGCCAGAGCAATCGTCATCGCGACAAGGTAGTGTGAAGGTGCGTTGCGTCCGCACAGCTTCGATAGAGCCATCTCTCAATCTCCTTCAATGCGGGGCACAGCGGCGTTCAATTCCTGTGCCATTCAGATCAATCAGGCAGGTCGGCGCAGACCAGTTGTCATTCTCCAGCATTCGCCGCCGCCAAACCCTTCCCTGCGAACTATACAGCAAATCATTACCCCGACGATCCGCCCAGTCCCAATCGTCTTGCTCTAACTCTGTTCGGTCGCCGGGGAACACCAGACTGTATCGTGTGTCGCGACCTCCATCGCGGATCGGACCTCCGCTACGCTTGCGCAGATACCAACCACCGCGCAGATCCCGCTCGAAGCGTTTCTTGTCGACTTGCCGCCAACCATCCCTGAGATCGCGATGCTGCGGGATCGAGAGGGTTTTTCCGAACGCCTCGGGCCGTGCAACGACCTGGGTCAACGGGCTGTGGCGATAGAGCTGCCGAGGCATCCGGAACGATTCGATGACGTAGCGACTATTATCGAGAAGAACGCCGCCAACGCACCGCGACTCCACGTGAAAATCGAGCGCCTTTAGCCAACCGGCCTTGGCGACGGCAATCCACTCGCCATAGGTGCAGTCAGCACCTGCTGCGCGGCGGCCATTTGCGTTCACCTGCGCGCGATAGATCCAGTGCCGACCATCAGGAGAGAGATCGGCGCTCTTTGGGTCGATCACACCGCCCAGCCATTGGCCTAGACGGATTCGATCCCGTTCAAGGTCCCAGTGGTAGACTGGGCAGAGGCGTCGAGGCCCGCGCCGGATCAGGACACCGACTGGCGCCTCGCGGGCGAGCAACCCATAAAGCCGTGGAGGCATCGGTGGTGTTCGCGCCTCGACGGCTGTCATCAGAAGAAGGCTTGCAGGCCCGTTTGCGCCCGGCCCAGGATCAGGGCGTGGACGTCGTGGGTGCCTTCGTAGGTGTTCACCGTCTCGAGATTGATCATGTGGCGCATCACGGGGAAGTCTTGGCTGATCCCGTTGCCGCCATGCATGTCGCGGGCGTTGCGCGCGATCTCCAACGCTTTACCGCAATTGTTGCGCTTGACGATCGAGATCATCTCGGGCGCGAAGGCGCCGGTCTCCATCAGTCGGCCGACGCGGAGGCTCGCCTGAAGGCCGAGCGCGATTTCGGTCTGCATATCGGCGAGTTTTTTCTGGAAGAGCTGGGTTTGGGCCAGCGGCTTGTCGAACTGCTTGCGGTCGAGCCCGTATTGGCGGGCGGCGTGCCAGCAGCTCTCCGCCGCGCCCATCACACCCCAGGAGATGCCGTAGCGGGCGCGGTTGAGGCAACCGAACGGGCCTTTGAGCCCCTCGACATTGGGCAAGAGCGCATCCTCACCAACCTCGACATTGTCCATGACAATCTCGCCGGTGGTCGAGGCGCGGAGGCTGAGTTTGCCGTCGATCTTGGGCGCGGAGAGGCCCTTGGTGCCCTTCTCCAGCACGAAACCGCGGATCTTGCCGCCATGATCGTCGGATTTGGCCCAGATCACGAAGACATCGGCGAAGGGCGAGTTCGAGATCCACATCTTCGCGCCGTTGAGCACATAGCCACCTTGCACTTTCTCAGCGCGGGTTTTCATGCCGCCGGGGTCAGAGCCCGCATCAGGCTCGGTCAGGCCGAAACAGCCGATCAGATCGCCCGCCGCCAAACCGGGGAGGTACTTCCGGCGCTGTTCCTCGGATCCATAGGCGTGGATCGGGAACATTACCAGCGAGGACTGAACCGACATCATCGACCGGTACCCGGAATCTATCCGCTCGATCTCTCGCGCCAGCAGGCCATAGGCGACATAGCCCGCGCCGATGCCGCCATATTCCTCCGGCAGGGTCACGCCCAGGAGCCCAAGATCACCCATCTCTTTGATCAGACCTGGGTCCGACGTTTCATTGGCAAAGGCGTCAACCACACGGGGTGCTAGAACATCTGAGGCGAACTGAGCCGCACTGTCGCGGAGCATCCGTTCCTCTTCCGTCAGCTGCGTCTCAAGCAGGAACGGATCGGCCCAATCGAATTTCGCGGGCGTGATGGGGCTTGGCGCGTTCATGAGCTATCCTCCAGTGGCTTTGAGAGACCATACCGGGGCCGGATTTCCGGCACAATGATCAAAGGCTGGATGCAACGCTGGGATGAATGTCTTGCAACGCTTTCAGATTGCGTGGCTCGAGGGTGCGAGATAATGTTGATCGCATGTCTGATACCGAGTCCGTGCCCGAGTCCAAGCCCGCGTCGCCCCGATTGGGTCAGTTGTTCTATGCGATGGTTCTGACACCGCTTGCGTGGTCGATCGTCGTTGGTTTGATCATTTTTGCGATCGGCGGATCGACCGAGCAAGATTTCAGTGCGACGCTGAACTACACGATCGACAACATGATGATCCTGTTCCCGTTCTTCTTCGCCTTTACAGCGACCTTGGGCGTTCTCGGCGTTTGGCTGTTGCTGGCCATGAGACAACGCAGCTCCGCGGCTTGGGCGATGATGGGTGGCGTTATGGGCGCTGTGGTCGCCGCGCTAAATTCCTTCCTGTTTCCGGCTCAGTTGAATAATGGCGCAATGATTTTTTTCGTTGTCATGGGCTGGGCGGTCTTTCTTACGATCCGCTGGCTGGCGAAGATCCGGGCAAGCTGAGGCCCGTGCCACGGCGCCAGACAGGGTAAATGCCAGCGCCTTTTCCAAGCCCCGCAGACAGCAAGCTCTGATAGTCCAAATCTGCCAACACACCGATGGCGTCAATGATCCTCTCAGCCCCTTGGGCGCCAGCTGGGATCTGGAGCATATGCCCGAACTCATCTTTGAATCGCCAGTCGAGCCCACCCTGCCCCCGTTCAAAAGCCGCAACGAGATCGATCTGCACCAACGCATCGATGGCGATGAAACCACCACCCTCAGGACCGAAGTAGCCGATACGGCCTTCTTGTACCGTGACGATACCGGGTGCGCCGAGCGCGTCCTGAGCCGTCGCATTGCGCACCATCATGCGCATCAGGGTCACCCCACTCCAGAGCCCCGCAAACCCTGCGCCGACAAGTGTGAGAATCAGAGTGGGGCTCGAGCTGAGATAAGCCTGATAACTCTCGCGCAGCAGCCACACGGCGGCGGTGCCAGTCAGTATAATCTCAGCCCAGCGCAGCGTCGCGGCCACAGCCTCGGGTCTCAAACCGTTCATTGCCAGTCCCCCAGGACCGATTGCCAAAGCGTAAGTGCCGCCACTGCCGCTGTATCAGCCCGTAGGATCCGCGGGCCCAGACTGACAGCATGGGCGTCGCCTCGAGACCGAAGGGTCGAAGCTTCTTCCTCGCTAAAGCCACCCTCAGGGCCAGTCAACACCACCCAGGGGCCCGCTGCTTGGGCTCGGAGCACCGAAGGCGCTGGCAGCCCCCCACCGCTTTCATCGCAAAACAAGATCTGACGCCCGGTCAGCCCGGCCAAGAAGCGCTCCAATTGGACCGGCTCTGCCACTTCGGGCACGCTGAGAAGCCCACATTGCTGAGCCGCCTCGACAGCATGCGCCTGCAGCCGATCGCGGTTCACACGTTCCGAATTCGTATAGCGCGTGAAGACAGGGACCACACGCCGACACCCCATCTCGCAAGCTTTCTCGGCGATGAAATCCGTTCGCGCTTTCTTCACTGGCGCGAAAGCCAGCCAAAGATCCGGAGGGTCTGTCTGCGGGCGAAGCTGTTCTTCGCAATTCAATCGCGCAGCCCTCTTGGCAATCTGACCAATTCGGGCGCGCCACTCGCCGTCACGCCCATTGAATAGGCCAAGCGTATCTCCGGCCGATCGGCGCATCACGGCACTAAGATAGTGCGCCTGATCCCGCTCAAGGGCAATTTCCGCGCCCTGCGCGAGGTCTGCGTCGATGAAGAGCCTTATTTTCTCAGCCATCTGTGGCATATCTTTCCTTATGGACGGAGCGACAGATAACAGCGCCGAGGGGGGCGAGGGAAGGGTCCAGGACGCGACTGAGCTAAACTGGGTCGATCGGTTTGCGCCCGAAATGACGCGGCCCTATCTACGCCTGTCGCGCGCGGATCGACCGATCGGGACTTGGCTTCTGCTTATCCCCTGTTTTTGGGGCATTGCCTTGGCTGTGATGGAAACCGGGTGGCGGCTGGTCGACCTTTGGCTCTTCATCGCCTGCTCTATCGGTGCTCTCTTGATGCGTGGCGCCGGCTGCACTTGGAATGATTTGCAGGATCGCGATATCGACGCCGAGGTCGATCGCACGCAATCGCGTCCCCTGCCCTCAGGCCAAGTGACACCTATGGGAGCCGCTCTGTGGCTGGTGATCCAAGCCTCGTTGGCCTTTTGCATTTTGATGAGCTTTAACTGGACTGCGGTGATCTGGGGGGTGATCTCTCTGGTCCCGGTCGCGGTCTATCCCTTCGCCAAACGCTTCACCTACTGGCCGCAGGCCTTCCTCGGCATCGCGTTCAACTGGGGAGTTTTGCTGATGTATGCAGCACATGCAGACGGTATCAGTTTCTCCGCAGTCTATATGT
>JBCDAQ010000005.1:0-48944 GCA_039185285.1 Pseudomonadota bacterium | reverse complement strand
TCAACGGTCTGCCGTCTGAATGCGATGAGAAGGAAAACGAGGCCGATGGCGATCATCGGCAACGATAGAACCTGACCCTGTGTCAGCCCGCTTGAGTCCGGTAAGTCTCCGAAACGGATGCTGTGGCCAACCGGGTTGTTGGGGGTAATGAACTCGGCATTTCCTTGCCGGAAGTTCTCCACAAATGTTCGGGCCGCGCCATACCCGATAAAGAAAACGCCAATCAATGCACCAGGATGCTTTAGCCAGCCGCGGGCAAGCGCGAGCCACCACATGACAAGAAAAAGAACCAATCCCTCCAGCGCCCCTTCGTAAAGCTGGCTCGGGTGGCGTGGCACGTTCACGCCACCTGGAAGAAGCTGCGGATACGTCTGGCCGAGATACTCGACCGATGGGAAGACCATGCCCCAACTGACGTCTGTGGGCCGGCCCCATAACTCACCATTCACGAAGTTTGCTATTCGGCCGAGCAACAGGCCGAACGGAGTCGCCAAGGCGACTGCATCGCCTGCTTGGAGCAGCGGTATTCCTTTGGCCCTTGTGTACAAAGCCGTTGCCAAGGTGACGCCGATGAAGCCGCCGTGAAACGACATGCCACCCTGCCAGACTTGTAAGATCTCTGCCGGGTGCGATGCAAAGTGGCTTGGATTGTAAAAGAGAACAAAGCCCAACCGACCACCAAGTACGACCCCCAGCACCATCCAGGTTAACAGTTCTTCGGGTTGTGCCGTTGTCATCGGGGCGCGGTTGGCTGGCCAAAGCGTCGGGCGCTTCATGAGCTGGATCATCAGCCACCACCCAACAAGCAGTCCGACAATGTAGGCCAGTGCGTACCATCTGAGCGCGAACTCCATCCCGCCGATCTCCAGCGTGAAGAGCGCGGGATCGATCTCGGGAAAGGGGATTGCTGCGAGGATCGCGAGGGTCATTCCAGCTCCGTCAGATACCGCATTGGGTGTGCTGAATAGGGGCCAATCTGTCAAGAAGCAGCCGCGTTTCAGGCGAGGTGGCCGAGGATACTCTAAGCGACGAATTCTGCTTCGAAAACTGATTGCAAGCAGGCCTCTGAACCTAAGCCGATCTTACCTCCTCTAACAACCATGTTCGAAATGCCTGAGCCGCACGGGTGAGACCACTGCGGGCGGGATAGCTAAGAAGATAGTTGTGCGTGCCGCTTATCTTTAGCCCGGGGAGGCAAGGGTCAAGACCCAGCCGATCCACCAGCCAGTCACTTGCGGGTGACCGGGCCAGTGCGACCCCGATACCGTTCGCTGCCATGACCAGGGCGTTTGTTGTGGTATCTGAGTACAAGAAATGCGGATCCTTCCCATCTGCTGGCAGAAGATCGGACCAGTTAGCCCGATGGGTCGAAATTTCGATAAGTGTGTGATTGGGAAGGTCCAAGGCCGACCGGATCCCCCGCGCCATGGCGGCACATGCAACAGGGAAAATTGTTTCGCCAAAGAGGGTATCCGCTTCGGCATTTGGATTGGCCGGGAGGCCAAAGCTGATCCGCAGGTCGATTCCTTGGTCAAACATTTCGATCGAATGGACTTCCGATAAAAGCGTCAGAGTGACTTCGGGATGGCGTTCTCTGAATCTCTTCAGACGAGGCACAAGCCAGCTGGCGGCCATCATCGCTGAACACCTGACCGATAGCGGTTCTTGTCCAGGTTCGCCGAAGAGATTACCCGTCGCGATCTCCACTGAATGCAAAGCCTGAGCAACGGTCGGCAGGTAAGCCGCGCCTGCATCCGTTAGCTTCACAGATCGAGCGCCGCGGTAAAAAAGTTCGCGGCCAAGTGCTCCTTCAAGAGCCTTGATCTGTTGGCTTACTGCGGGCGGCGACATATTGAGCGTTTCCGCCGCACGCGCGAAACTGCCGGTTCGTGCAGCCGCCTCGAAGACACGCAGCCAGTTGAGGGATGGGACTCGGGTCAAGTTGGGCTCCAATTTAGGGCCGCGCGCTCCCCTGAAAAGAGAGCGCGGGGCGTCAGGGTCAAAGCATGCCCACCCACCCGCGCGCGGCCCACGCCGCCAATAAGGGTAAGCTCAGCTTATCCTTTAGGGCAATAGATCCGTCTTGTGCTGTCGAAATTAACGGATCAGACAAAAGAAAAATCAATGGGAGGACAACATGGCAGCTTCGTTGAGCCGGGAACAAGCCGATGCTTATCGCAGGGATGGATATCTATGTCCGATAACGGTTTTTGATCGGGATGAAGCCCGAGCTCATCGTGCAGCCTTTGAGCGAATGGAGCGGATGGATGGGACTAAGCTACCGCGCCCGATCTCTGAATACACCCGTGTGAACGCTCATCTTGTCGCCGAAGCCCCGAGGCAGGTCGCACAGTCTGAAGGAATCCTGAATGCCGTGGAGAGCATTCTGGGACCGGATCTTTTGCTCTGGGGCGTTGAATACTTTGTGAAAGAGGCGCGGGCTGAGAAGATCGTGAGTTGGCATCAGGACATCACCTATTGGGGTATGGGAGAGACCGACCACGAGGTTACTGCCTGGGTCGCGCTGAGCGCGGCGAACGCTGCTTCGGGCTGCATGCGGTTTGTTCCAGGAAGCCATAAGTCGTCAATCGTCGATCACAATGATACTTTCTCGGACGATAACTTGCTCAGCCGCGGACAGGAGATCGCCGTAAAAGTTGACGAAGCCGATGCAGTTGTCGCCGCTTTGGAGCCGGGGCAGATGTCCTTGCACCACGGAAGGCTGTTTCACGCATCTGGCCCTAACACCACCGACGACCGGCGGATCGGGTGTGTCATGCGGTTTATTCGACCAGATACACCGGTCACGGGAAACGACCGAGACTATGCAGTCGTGATGCGTGGATGTGATCGTTCTAGAAACCGGATCGCAATGGTTCCACCCGCTGGGAATTTCTCGAAAGAGGCACTCGCGCTCTATGAAGAGGTTCTTGAAGCACAAGCCGTTGCATTGACCGAAGGTGCAGAGCAGACTGTAGGTAGTTACGAGCCAGCCTAAGGAGGGAACCCGTGTCTGAGGCAGCTGAGGTCAAAACCGTTTCATTTACACAGATGAAAGATGGGACCAGGGAAGACTATGAACTCCTTCATGAGGCGGAGAAGCCCTATCTGGCGGGCACGGCAGATCGCTTGCTGAAGGAACTGGCCAGCCAGGCGGAGGAGACAATCTCTGGATACAAGATAACTCGGCTTGAACACGGCTTGCAGTCGGCTACGCGGGCACGTCGAGATGGGGCTGATACGGACTGGGTGGTTGCAACCTTGCTCCACGATGTAGGCGATGGGCTTGCACCGCAGAACCACGATAAGTTTGCGGCGGAGATCATGCGTCCCTTTATGCGCGAAGAGGTCGTCTGGACGGTCGAGCATCACGGTATCTTCCAGATGTACTACTACTCTCATCATTATGGCTGGGATCGGGAACTTCGCGAAAAGTACAAAGATAGCCCCTACTATCAGTCATGCGTCGATTTTTGCGAGCGATGGGACCAGTCGAGCTTCGACCCTGACTATCCGATGGATCCACTTGAAAGCTTTGCTGATGAAGTTCGCGAGGTTTTTGCGCGCAAAGCCTACGATGCGGCAGTGGTCCAAGCTGGCGTGGTCAACGGTCTACCTCCGTCATAGCAGGTACGCCAAAACTCCTCACCCGCCATACTCGAGCCCGGAACGGAACCGTTCAACTGACTGGTGTAGACCATTTGCGGCTCGTCGATGATCTTCTCAGGTTGAAGGCGCTTTGAAACATGGATCTGGAAGGTCGTCATCGGAAGATCGGTGCATTTCATCCCCTTCGCTCCAAAGGTCCATCTCGCCATGGTTTGATTCCCACCAAGCGCAATAGCCGGCGAGCATTAACTGGACATCTGGATTCAACCACCAGCCGTCACGGATGATCCCTTTCGAGTGTTTTCCGTCCAGGAAGAGAACATCGCGCATGTAAAAGATGACTTGATAGATGGTCGCTGGGAACTGCGAGTATGCTTCTTCGGTGCTGCAGAGGTCGGACTCAATGCAGTTTTGGATGGCATGTAGGCGTGAGGTTACGACCAACATCTCTTCGTCTAGATCAGCCGAGCGCCAGAACGCCTCCATCCGATCCAGATCGGTCGTCCACGCAGGGTGGCGCTGGTCGAGATAAACATCATAGACCCTAAGAACTTCTGAGAGGCTCGCCACGAACACAGGATTGTAGATCCGCCCAACTTCTGCAGCGCTTCGGGTGACCCGTTTATCCTCTTGGTTGCTAATGAACACGTATGCCGAGAAAGCCATGGACGCGATCAGCGAGAGGAGTGATAGCGTTAGCGCAATCAAGCTCCGCTGCGCTTCGTCTCGGTACCATGGAATCTGTTTTTGTCGGTGTTTGACGTCATCGGGCATTCTGGTCGAGCTCACGGCTTTGGTTTCTATTGTTTGTCAGACTGAAGATTGCCGCCAGAGGAGCAAGGAAGATGCTGGCCTTGGTTGACTCTCGTCGTTGAGCAATTGGGTGCGTGGTTTTGTGGATCATGAGATCCCTGGCACTTCTTTTGGATTGAATGCAACTTTCGCTTGATTGTGCGCAGTCATCGCCCGTGTTGCAAGATTGTCTGTTCTAATCCGTTAGCCTGCGCGCTGCACGCCAGAAGTTTGTTAGCAGAGAGAAGGTCGCCTCATCGAAACGCTGCTGGCTCATCAAAAGGCTGATTAGTCCGTTCTCCTGATTCCATGTACACGCTGTGCCGTAACCGCCAATCCATCCGATGCCTTTAGGATCATCAGGCCGCAGCCCATGCTGAACAGCCACGCAATATCCCCAACCATGGCTTTCCCAGAAACCCGGCCAAAAGCTGGAAACAGTTTTCTGCTGGGGCGAGATGTGATCGCGGGTCATTAGGGTATAAGCATCCTCCGAGATCAGACGGCTCGCGCCTAAACGACCACGGTTCAGCATCATTGTCGCGAAAGTCAGGTAGTCGGCGGCGGTTGAAACGAGACCCTCGGCCGCGGACTCAAAGGCCGGCGGATTGGCGAACCGGCTTGCGGCGCCCGCACGGTCGATGATGTTGAGCTTATTTCCGGCTGTACGCCCGACGCATGGTCCAAGGCGATTGAGCTTCATCTCAGGCACCCAAAAGCCCGTGTCTTCCATGCCAAGCGGCCCAAAGATCCGCTCGGCGAAGAGGCTGCCAAGGCTCATACCACTCGCGCGCTCCAACAGAACTCCGAGAGCATCGATTGATGTGTCGTAGAGCCAGGTTGTTCCCGGCTGGCAGATCAATGGCAGTTGGCCGAGAGCCGAGATCCACCCATCGCTGTCCATCTGCCTTGGGTGTGTTGCTCCCACATTGACATGAGCAGACTTCATCGCCTCGGCAATCGGGCTCGCTGGCGTTTCGAACTGCAAACCTATGCCCATTTGACAGGTGAGAAGATCATGAATGGAGATCGCTCGATGCGCCGGTTCCGTTGCATCCAGCGCGCCGTTGGAACGGGTGAGAACATGCGGATTTGCCAATTCAGGTAGGAAACGATCGATAGGTTCTGATGGCGCAAATACACCGTCCTCCATCAACATCATCGCGGCAACGCCGGTGATCGGCTTCGTCAATGACGCGAGGCGGAAGATACGCTTTTCAGGGTTTTTTACGCCGCCAGTGATCGTGTCGACTACCCGACTGCTATCGCATTGCAGGCCATAAACCGCATCTTCGTCTGCACATTCCTCTAGTGATACCTGAAGAGCTGTCTTGAATGCCTCCAGCCGCTCAGGCGTCAGTTCGACGAGATCCATCTCAGATTTCTTTCGTTGAAGGCTTGGTGGCACACTACGTCTATGGCCTTTGCCGGGCTAGGTCGATTTGCGATTAAACTTTGACCTGAGCTACGATCTCGCGCAGCTTGCCGCGAATGACTGACGAGCTGAGGCAAGATTCATGACATCCGTAAACTGGAGCTATCCAACCGCAATCCGATTTGGAACGGGACGTATCTGCGAGCTTGCCGAAGCATGCCGGGCAGCGGGAATTCAGCGGCCTCTTTTCGTTACGGATCGAGGCCTTGCCTCGTTGCCAATTACGACAGATGCATTGGCGCAGCTAGATTCCGAGGGGCTGGGATCAACTATGTTCTCGGGTGTCGATGCCAATCCACATGATGGCAACCTGTCCGAGGGCATCGCCGCGTTTCGCGCAGGAGAGCATGACGGCGTGATTGCATTTGGCGGCGGTTCCGCCCTGGACCTTGGTAAGCTGGTTGCGTTCATGGCCGGTCAAACCCGACCGGTTTGGGATTTCGAAGATATCGGAGATTGGTGGACCCGGGCGAACCCGGATGCGATTGCGCCAAACATCGCGGTTCCGACAACTGCTGGAACAGGCTCAGAAGTTGGCCGCGCAAGCGTGCTTACAAACACGAAGACCCATCTCAAGAAGGTCATCTTCCATCCTAAAATTCTGCCAGTGACCGTCATTTGCGATCCCGCGCTCACCATCGGGATGCCACAGGTGATTACGGCGGGCACTGGAATGGATGCATTCGCCCACTGCTTAGAAGCTTACTCGAGCCCCATGTACCACCCAATGGGCGACGGCATTGCACTTGAGGGGATGCGCCTGGTGCTTGAGAACCTGCCCAAAGCATACAACGATGGTTCGGACCTCGAAGCTCGGGGGGCTATGATGAGTGCCGCCATGATGGGAGCGGTCGCGTTCCAAAAGGGTCTTGGTGGGATCCACGCGATCTCGCATCCTGTCGGGGCGCGATTTAACACACATCACGGCATGACGAACGCGATTGTTATGCCCGCGTTGCTGCGTTTCAATCGCCACGCTATCGAAGACAAAATCGCTCGGGCAGCCGCGTATTTGAATATCGAGGGCGGGTTCAGTGGCTTCTACGAGGCAGTCCTCGCGCTCCGCTCAGACCTGAGCGTTCCGGATAGCCTCCGCGCGCTGGGTGTTGACGACAAGGATCCGGACGTAATTGCTGCTGCGGCAATTGAGGACCCGACAGCCGGCGGTAATCCGGTGCCCCTCACGCATGAGGCCGCCCGGGACTTGTTCTTGGAATGTATGGCGTAACTCAGCGGCGGGTGCCCATGAACGTATTCGGCAGCCAAGTGGCAGTCTCGGGAAAGATGCAAAGGATCACAATTTAACCAACCCACCCAGCATCCTCGTGAGCCATCTGACTAGCGCTACGCTTAGATCAGCATCCGCGCGGGTGAGTGGAATCGTGGCCCTATAAGGACAAACATCGGAATTGAAAGGAGGGCTAAGTTGTCCGCTTGATACGGTCCTGACTTCTAGTCAAGCGGAAATGGTTTCAAGGCCTTAGATGTATATGCCAAGTCAGACAATGCCGGTCCTGGCTCGTCAAACAACACCTTGGTTGATGTCAATTCGAAGGGACTGGGGCGTCGACCAATTGATCAGGTTGGGTCAGGATCGGTGGTATCGTCCGAGATCGTTCCGACATTGTCAGGATCGTCTGGTTCCGCGCCGCCGTCCTGGTCACCGCCGCCGCCCTCGTTCTCAGCAGCTTCCGCTTCTGCCACAGTGGGGCAGATGGTTTGATCGTTCAGCTCTTCATGTTTGACGCTGGTATCCACGAAGCGCGGTCGAGTGATCAGCTCATAACTCCAGGTTTGGTTCACCAAGCCGATACCAAAAATTGGCTTGTTAAAGATCGGCTGCCAGCGTGTTGCCAGCTCTAAAAGGATAATCGATTCCTGAGGTGCCATGGTCGGCAAGAAAGGAAGCGGTTGGAGGTCGGCACCGAGAAGATCTTCTTCTTCGATCGGAAGAAAATCATCTGTAATGTCACTGCTCTTGTAGGCCACCGACCACTGCACTGTGTAACGATCGTCTTCGAAACAGATGTTCGAAATCCTCAGCCTGCGCTGATCTAGATCGAAATCCAGCATCTTGTCGGCGACATCAGCAATTTCATCTGATTTTTCCGTACTGAAAGTTTCGTGACGACTTGCTATGTCAGAAATCGTGTAGGCGACTTTCGCTGTTTGGCTGCTCGAGCGGAACGCATCCCAGAACTGAAAGCTGCCAATCAAAACGAATGCGTAGATCGGCATCATCAAGGCGAACTCGATCGAGAGTTGCCCGCCTTCGCAAGATCTAAACCGATCTAACTCTTCGGAAAGCCACCAATTTTTGATCGAATTTTTCAGCATCTGTGCCTCGAACTAGTTGGGCTCGTTCATGAAGGCGGAATACGTTACGAGTTGGTAACCGCCACTCTGATCTCTTGGCAAGCTAAGCCCCAATCCTGTACCTGGTACGATGGGATCTACAACCATACAGGCACGAACAAACATGATCTCGGCCCTGCCACCAGGATTAAAGTTTGTCTTTGGGTCAAGAGACTCTCGATCCGATCGATCTTGGCAGAACGCAGCATTTTGCGGGAATGACGCATTTGCATCGAAAAGTTGAAGCTCGACGAACAAGTCCTCGTCGCAATTGGTCAAGATAGTCGACAACTCACAAACTCGATTTTTCAATTTCTCATGGTCAAGTTCAGCAATGAGGTCTAGGCGGACATCTCTGATCGCCATGTCCAATCCCCGCTCCAGCAGTACGGCGCGCGTTGCGAGAAATCCCATTTCGACGATTGATAAGAAGAGGAACATAAAAAACGGGAACACGATCACGAACTCGATGCTCGCGTTCCCGTCGTCGTTCGCTAGAAAGCGTTTGAATTCTCCAATCACCGGATAGTCCTTCCGCTTACGTTTACTCGTCTGGTCAGTTTGTGAGTTTGAGGTTCACAATCTCATCCGCAATGGCTTGGAACACAGTCTCGATCTGCGTTCCTTCGGCCTCGTAGAAGGTAGGAACCTCGGAGTCAGGCTCTGCACCGAACGGACGGGCGCAGTCCTCTAGCTCAGCCAAAGCAGCCGGGTTACCCGACAACTCAAAGCCGATCGTGAAAATGCGCAAGCCGTCATCTGTCGGGTCAGGACGTTCCAAAATCCGCTGCTTCATAGCAGTACAGATTGCCTGCATATCCGTGTTCGCAGGTGCAGTACCCTCTTCGAAAAACAGTCTGTGGTTGGTATGGTTTTCGTTCCAACTGCTGTTTCTTTCGTTAAAGAAAGTCGCTGTTTCCAGATCGTATGCATACTGTTCAGGAAGAACAGAGGGCATATTGGTATTCGCGCCATCTGTCATTAGAACAATGAACTTACGAGCTTCACCGTCATTCCATGCATGAGGATAGCCGATGAAGTCATCGGACAAGTGGTTGGGATCTTCCTCCGGCAGATTACGCTTATAAGTGATGATCGGCTCTGCCGCAGGATCCAGCAGTGATACGCCATGTTTCATGCCAATCTGCGCTTGCGTCCAGAACTCGTGCTGCAGTCCTTCGATGTAGGTCTCAAGAACCGTCTTATCATTGCTGTAGGGAAGCAGCGCGTTGTTAACATTCACAGTTACTTCGTCATCGGTCCCCTCATTCTGAACGAACGAGCCAACGAACGGACAATCAAACACGAAGAAGTTGTTTGTGTATTGTTGCTTTCCCTGCCTGTAGTGAGCCGGTTGCTGGTATACATTTGTCGGTCCCATAGGCAGGGCTGTAGAATTAAAGTCAAACGCATTGTGGTCGAAGCAGTCATGGAAGTCATGGTGCGTCACGTAACCCTGGTACAGCGATGCAATGTCGCTCGGTATTCTGACCCTCGCCGTAAACGGGATTATGGAAATCAGTACGTTTTCCGTGCTTCCCGACAGAACGGTTGAGACGAAGGCCTGAGCGGCATCCTTCAGCAACTCGATCTTAGGTAACTCAACGCCTTCGTCGGTTGTTGTGTTCAAGTGCATCGACCCCGAAATGTCCAAGACAACCGAAATCTCTGTCTTCTTGGGAATGAACTGCTCTGCTCCAGCGCCGACGACAACGTTCATTCTGTCGAAACCGACCATGCGGAAGAAGATTGTTGGAAGCAGGGAGTCTGCAGTCGCGACAACCGTCCGGTCGTTGATCCCGTTCGCGTTCAGAACGACCTGGACTGTCGTAAGATCATCTTGAATGTTCCTAGTCGAGACGTACTCGTTGACAATACGTTCGGCGACCTGCTGTTCCGTCAAATCGACTGAAACACCGTCTTTGATCGCTGAACCAGTCAGTTTGCCTGAAAGGTTGGTGGCGGCAAGCACCCCTCGATCAAGTGCGTTTTGAAGATCAGCGCGCAAAATCTCATGGCGCATAAAATCGACGGACATGCCACCAATCACGATCATCCAGATCAAGATGACGACCGTGAACAGAGTAAATCCACCACGCTCGCTCTTGGCAAACTGCCTCGCGCGGAGGTTGGCTGCGTTCAACAATTTCGATTGCCCGTTAGGACGGCTTGAATTCATGCGTTTGTGCATTTTGAGCACCCCAAAAAACGATTAGTTCTTCTCACTCACCCTCAACATCTATTCTTGCATAATTTCTACCAGCCTGCATCACATTCCGGCCGATTGATGTCTTTTGACCGATTTGTGAACAGGTTTTAGCGTTAAACTCACCTTATGTTAAGTTTCTAGGCATTCGAATCTGCCCTGGGTTGCTTGATCGCTTCTGTCAACTAAATTCAGATCCCGACAGGTTGCCTGAACGTCAAGCGATTCGCGTTAACCGTTAGCTATTCAGAGATCGATGAGCGCGTTGTTTTGTAAGAAGCGTCTGCATGCACTGCGCGGTTAATCCCCCCTCTCATGATTGGAGACGAAGCGAAACCTCCGAACCTTTTGTGGTAGGTTTAAGGTTCCAAGAAAGTCGTCAGATTGCAGTTTCGCGTTTGCGTAGTACCGGGTCACAAATTGGTCTGGTGCATCCCGAAGTATGAAATGCCCGTAGATGTCGTACTCTGAATAGATGTCGTACTCGTCGGCCGCTCCACTTTTCATACTCTCATCGATCAATCTAAGAAACGCTTCCACCCAGCCTTCGTTGTGCCGGGCTTCGATCACCGATCTGAGCGCGTCTAGGTGCCGATCACGGAACAGCATGCAATGAGCGATAAAGCTGGTCGCGCGCCCAGGGGCTGGTCCGATAACGCGCTCGGTAAACATATGGAAGTTGATAAGGTTTCGATCGCCGCGATACAGGATCTGCCGTCCGTCGGGCGTTAGGAATGCTGTTGGGCGTAGCGGATAGGTATCGCTGTCTATCACGACAACATCTGGATGTTCCATAATTTCTGGCGCGGAAAGCTTTAGGAGCTGTTGCTTAAGCCATCCACGCATTCTCGACGTGCGCTCGGCGCCAGCAAGCGCTGTCAGGTGGTCGTTTTCATCGATGAAGTCGACACCAATCTCTTCACACAACGCTTTGATCGCTTGGTTTGCCGGGGCGATCACCGCTGTCCTAACCAGTCTATGAGCGACCATCGCCTGCATCCGGGGAACGCTCTGGCGAGCTCGGTCCAAGTCCTTGGGCGCCACCGGAATCATGAGGGCGACCGGCTGATCGTCAGGTTCATCGTCGCGCACAAACCGTGAGAGGACCTGCTTGCCCCAGTGCAGTTCGAGCCGTTGGCGCGTTTGTTTGAGTATCGACATCAGGACAGCGGTTAGTCGGAATTAGCAGCGATTAAAATCGTTAACTTAACGAAGCAGCGAGATGCTTTTCGACGATTTCTCTGACATTCACCCTCGCTTTGAGACGGCTGGCCAGCAGGTACATACCGGCGAATTTGCGTTGTAGGTAAAGCACGTCCATTGGAGGTAGATGAACGAAAGTGCGATCTTCGCCAAGCTTTCTACCTGCCGCCCGAAGGCGAGCCGCGAGAATGCCATCTGAGAAATCATAGACACCGTTCAATCGAAGCGCCTCAAATGCCAAATCAATCATATTGGCAACCGCCTCTTGATGATGCGGCGCCGTGGCATCGTCAAAAAACCCGATATCAATTGCGGCATTACGTATTCGACTGATCTCACCGCTCATTCCAGCACGCAGCAGCAAATCGTACTGATCCGCGACATGCCGAGAAAACTGCCTGGCGGCACCGAAGTCGAGTAGAACCACCCGACCGGTTGAAGGATTGTAGCGGAAGTTTGCGAAGTTCGGGTCTGTCTGCATGAGGTGGAATTGGAAGAGTTCGCGGAATAGCAGATCGATCAGAAGGTGCATGATCCGATCTCTTTCCGAAGAAGGCAACGTTACAGTTTCTTCAATCGCGATCCCCTCCACAAAAGTCATTGCGAGGATGCTAGAGGTCGTCAGATCCGATTGAAGCTGCGGTGTTTCAAACTCAGGCGCGGCTGATAGCAAATCTGAGAAACGCGCAAGTTGCTCTCCCTCGCGCTCGTAGTCTGCTTCTTCGTGGAGCTGGCGCTTCGCCTCGACCAACAACGGAGAAACGTCCATGCCTTCTGGGATCAAGCCGGAGACGCGGATCAGAGCTGCCACATTGTCAACATCGCTATCAATGCTGCGACGGACACCTGGATACTGGATCTTGATCGCAAGATCGCGACCGTCACGGGTTTTCGCTCGATGAACCTGTCCGATAGATGCAGCGGCTATTGGGCGGGTGTCGAAGCTTTTGAACTGTTTGAGCCAGTCTTGACCCCACTCGGCGTTGAGAACCGACTTGAGCTGTTTCGGGGGCATGTAGTCAGCATTTGCTCGGAGTCGGGCTAGGATCTCGGCCAATTCGGGCGGCAAAAAATCACCCGTATCCATCGAGAGCAATTGCCCGACTTTCATCGCGGCGCCACGCATTCGGGCAAGTTGATCTGCCAAACGCCCCATGTTGGCGGGTGTTAGCAACAGATCCCGCATCGCTGGGCGGCGACCTTGGCTCAATTGCCGTGCACCGTCGACTGCCATGCCTCCTGCAATTCCCGTCGCCATCGTCCCGAGGCGAGCAAGGCGTGAAACGCGGCTGCTTGGCACAGCGATTGGACGGCTTACGGACGTTCTATTTGACATTTCGCTCACCCTGCTCTGACCCGCGCAGCCGATGAAGTAATATGAAGAACCGCCCGGGACATCCCGAGCGGCGCAGAAAATCATAGGCCGATTGGCCGCTCCACAGAGCGGATGAAGACTTACTCGATTGGGGTAATCAGCCAGCGTCCGTCATCTGCTTTGCAGCGACGCGAGTTTATCCTGCTGTTCTTATCGGTTTTCTTGACCCTAACCAGATGAGTCATAACCACGCATGTTCCATCGAACGCGGCGATCTCGACGGTTCCAAACGCGCCAGATTCTGGGTTGCTCCAGAGTGTTTCAGCTCCCGCCTCCACGGTCTCGGCCTCATACAGGCTCGCGGCTGCGTCGGTCATCAGTTTGTAGTCGTCATTTGTGATACCGGCTTTTCGCAGGGCTATGGCGATAGGCTCTGCCATAACTGGCAGCGCGAAAACTGCGATAAGTGCGCCAAGCGCGAGCTTTGGAAGCAATCGAACCATCGGAGATCCTCTCAGGTCAAAGTCAGCTAACTCAGACCTTCACCGGTTGCCCAAGGCAATTCAACGACTTTTTGGATCCGAGATTTTGGGCTCGCGGCGCGAGTCCTCCCTGCATTTCCCGTTTTACTATTCCGCCTGAAAGGGCGACACTGTTGTCTTAGCGGTTCAACTGTCTTGGAGTGACCTTGAGTAAGAAGATTTTCCGACAAGCGGCCCTTGATCGACTAGCGTCGCCGGAGAAACTCGATACACCTAGTCGGTTGGTCGGGTCTTCTGGTTGGCTTGTTCTTTTAGGGTTTCTCTTCGCACTTGGATTTGGCGTGTATTGGGCACTCGTAACCAAGGCCCCGGTCCATGTTTCGGCTCAAGGCATTTTAATCAACCGCGCGGGCTTGGTTGAAATCATCGCGGATAGAACGGGACAATTAGACGATCTGACGTTGGTTCAAGGCAACTTCGTCGAGGAGGGTGCAGTGGTCGCCCGCCTTAGTCAGGCCGATCTTGAGCGCGAATTGAAGATTGCGCAGGCCAGACTGACCGACGCACAGGATAGGTTCCAAAAGTTTGCGAAGTTCCATGATGAGCAGCAGGAGCGTGAACGCAAGTCGGATGCTGCCCGTCAACAGACGATCGAGCAAACACTTCAAGTCTTGCGCGATCGCGAAAAGCTTCTCTCGGAGAAGGTAGAGTCAACCGCCACATTGGTCGAGCGAAAGGTTGTGATCCGCGACAGGCTGCTTGCTGCCCAGGTCGAATTGAACGACGCGCAAGAGCGGATTTTGACGTTGGAGGAGGAGGCTTTAAGCCTCGATCTTTCCGCGCAGAACCGAAACAGCGAGCGTTCGATCGCAATGCTAGATGAAAGTCTTGCAGTCGATGAAAGGATGCGGGAAATCCGGCGGCTCGAGGAGCAACTCTCGGAGCAGCAGGTCATCGTCTCCGCTCACTCTGGTCGGATCGTTGAAGTCAAAGTAAACGAAGGCGACGTCGTTCAAGCGGGCACAGCGCTCGCCACCTTGGCGCCGAGCGACGATATTGGTGAGCTAGAGGCGATCTTCTACGCGACACCGAGTGATGGCAAGCTGATCGAGAAGGGAATGGATGCGGAAATCTCCCCGACGGCTGTCGAGCGGGAAGTCTATGGCTTCATACCCGGTGACGTAATCCATGTTGCGGCTCTGCCCGCGACGCCCGAAGGCATGCGTCGTACGCTCCAAAACGACCAGCTCGTAAGCCAGCTTTCAGCAAATGGCGCTCCAATTGAGACGCGCGTCCGGCTGATGCGCGATCCGCTTACACCGTCTGGGTTTGAGTGGTCTTCCTCCGATGGGCCTTTCCGGGGCGTTGGGCCGGGTGCTTTGATCGAGGGGCGTGTTCTGGTCGACGAAGTTCCGATCATCGATCTGATGTTGCCGGGCGCTAGTAAGCTTCTCGAAAAGGCGATGAAGTGAGCTTTCTCCTCCGAACCAGGACGCCCAGCATTCTGCAACTGGAAGCGGCGGAGTGTGGGGCTGCTTCGCTGGCGATGGTGCTCGGTTACTATCGCCGTCACGTTCCGCTCGACCAACTTCGGGCCCTTTGCGGCGTCTCACGAGATGGGGCGAAAGCGTCGAGCATTTTGAAAGCCGCACGCACCTTTGGTCTGACTGCGAAAGGCTTGAAGGCTGAGCCGGAGCATTTGATCGAGATTAAAGGGCCCATGATTGCCTTTGTTAACTTCAACCACTTCCTGGTGGTTGAGAAAGCGACCCGTAGAAATGTCTGGCTCAACGACCCGGCAGAGGGTCGCCGCAGGGTCTCGATGGAGGAGTTTTCCGACACTTTCACCGGTGTAGTGCTAACCTTCGCAAAAGGTGACGCGTTTGAACGCGGTGATCAGCGACCCTCCACCTTCCGTGCTTTGATCCGGCGTTTGAACGGCTTTCAGCTGCCGCTTTTGTTCGTCCTTTTGATCAATATCGCCTTGGTTTTGCCGGGCATCATCGTACCCGTGTTCAGCCAAGTGTTTGTCGACTATATCCTAGTGCGGGGTCTGGACGACTGGCTCGTGCCAGTTTTGATCGGCATGGCGATCACGGCCTTCGTTCGTTTCATCTTGTTGGAGATCGAGGCGCATACGCTGCTCCGTCTCACCGAAGCCTTGACACTGAAGACTGGAGCGGAACTGTTCTGGCGTCTTCTAAGGCTTCCGGTCTCATTCTACGCTCAACGGTTCTCGGGCGAAGTCGCAGAACGTCTGAGATTGAATGAAGGGCTTTGCGATCTGTTGAGTGGCCAATTGATCGGTGCGATCTTGGCCCTGATCACGTCGCTTTTCTTCGCGGCCGCGATGGCATTCTACAACGTGAATCTCGCGATTACGGTTGTTGCCCTTTCGGTGTTAAATGTCATCGTCCTACGCGTCTCAACCCGTGTTCTTTCTGAGAAGTTCCGATCGGTGGCTATCGCGCAAGGGAAGCTCCACGGAGCGCGGATCTCGGCAATCAAAGATATTGAGACGTTCAAAGCCTCCGGCGCTGAGGACATCGTCTTCAGTCGTTGGATGGGATTGCAAGCAAACGTGACGAACGGTCAGCAGATGGCGGCCCGTGTCTCCGCTTGGACGGGGGCTGTACCGGGTTTGGTTTCCGCGCTGATATCAGGCACGGTACTGGTCTACGGTGGTTGGCTGGTGATGCAGGGTGAAATGACCCTCGGGATGTTGGTCGCCTTTCAATCACTTTCCGCGAGCTTCGTAGGACCGATCGTTCAACTGGCAGGCTTCGGCGCGCAGTTGCAAGAGCTTCGCTCGTACACTCAGCGGCTCGAAGACGTTCTTGAGCAGCCGGTCGATCCGCGATTTGAACGCGATCCACCCGCCTTGGAGCGTCTACCTGGCGGTCGTATCACGCTTGACGATGTTTCCTTTGGCTACGCCCCGCTTGACCCGCCGCTGATCGCTGATCTGAGCTTAGAGATCGAGCCAGGGAAGCGAGTGGCGCTTGTTGGAGCATCGGGATCGGGCAAGTCTACCATTGGTCGCTTGATCGCAGGGCTCGAGACCCCACAGGGGGGAGACGTGCTCATCGATGGTGTCTCACCGGCCGATTGGCCGCGCCCTGCACTGGCGTCACGCTTTGCCTATGTCCATCAAGACGTAATGATGTTCGAAGGCTCAGTCCGATCAAACCTGAACATGTGGGACGAAACACTACCTGAGCAAAGTATCATCGCGGCCGCCCATGATGCTGAGGTTCACAGCGTGATCTCTTCCCGGCCCGAAGGATACGATGCCGTGTTGCGTGAAGGTGGTGGTAACTTCAGCGGAGGTGAGCGACAACGCCTCGAGCTCGCGCGGGCTTTGGCGCAGGATCCGTCGATTATCGTGCTGGATGAGGCCACCTCTGCCCTCGACCCGATTAGCGAGCAACGGGTGATGGATGCGATCCGAAGGCGCGGTGTGACCTGTGTGATCATCGCCCATCGTCTCTCAGTCATCCGCGATTGCGATGAGATTATTGTTCTCGACCGCGGAGCCCCGATTGAACGCGGTCGACATGAAGATCTTGCGGGTGCCGATGGCGCATACGCCCGCTTGATTGAGGCATAGCGATGGCGGATCCGGTGCTGCAAATGACCGATTTCGTTGTTGGCTCGAAGATTAAGGTCTCTGGTTCCGCGCCGAGCGACCTGCCTCATGGTTCTTATCTTTGGCGGGTCTTTGGAGGAGAGGTCGAGGTTTTCCTGACGACCGAGGTTTTTCGCAAGCTGATCGCGATAGTTCCTCCGGGTGGCTGTATCATCGCGCTGCCCGAGAACGCTCGTGGAGTTTTCTCGATCACCGGTGACGATGGTGCAGAGCTGAGACTGGCGTCCGAGAGCGATATTGCCGATCCAGGGCAAACGCCTGACTTGGTCAAAGCTATGAAGTCTTGGCGGCAGGGCATTGAAGAAGGAACTGGGTATCGGATCGACGCCGATGGGACATCGTTGGAGCAGTGCTTCTTCGACACACAAGCGGGCCTTTTAAACCTGCCCGATGCACTCAGTGATGCATTGGAAGCGAAGGATCGTTCGACTCTCCGCCGCCTGAGCCGCGCGAGCGGAGCGGATCGTGAGAACAGCGCCGGTGATACAGTGCGCGATCTTCTCAAGTTGTTTTCAATGCCGGAGCCTGAGGGCCTGCCCCAGGTCTCGGGCGGATATCCCGAGATGCCGGGTCTTCTCAGAAGTGCTGGCCTGAAAGGTCGCTCGGTAACCTTGCCAATTGGATGGTCGCGCTCAGACGCTGGCCCTCTGGTCGTTTTCGATGACGAAGTTGGAACGCCGAGAGCCCTGTTTTGGAAAGGAGGTTCCTACCGCGACAGCTCAGGTGGGCGCGTGCGCCTGGGCGACGAAGAAAAGTTCGGCGCGGCCGCCTACTGTGTTCATGCCCCTCTACCCGAGTCTGTCCGGGGCCTTGGATCGCTCGCACGCTATTTGCTGCCGATTATTTTGCGGGATGGCTCATGGGCTGCACGAGCAGGCGCTTGCATCAGTCTAATCGGTGCCATTACGCCGCTTGCGGCAAGTTGGCTCTTGAGCGACATTGTGCCGTCGAACCAAGTAGGATTGCTGATTGCAGTCGGCCTTGGGCTTTTTGCTGCTGCCCTTATGAACCTCGTTTTTTCTGCGGCGCGAGGACTTGCCCTCGCGCGCCTGGGCGGACGCAGTTCTGTTGCTGTTGCCGCCGCAGTCAGTGACAAGATCCTGCGCTTGCCGCCGAGTTTCTTTCAGGATTACGCAGCCGGAGACTTGACCCAGAGGATCGGCGCAATTGAGTACCTTCGAGGTTTGATAACGGACGTCTTGCTCTCCTCGGTCCTTACGTTGGTCTTTTCGATTTTCTATCTCGTCGTACTCCTAAGCTTTGACGCAGCACTGGCAGGTGCAGCTGGCATACTCGTCTTGATCTACATCCTGGCGACGCTTATCGCCCGATGGGCACAGATGGCCCCGATGCGCGTGGCAGCAGAGCTGGACGGTAAACTCGCCGGTGCGAGCTACGAGACCCTGTCTGGCATTGCTAAGCTGAGGGTGGCGGCGGCTGAGGAACGCGCCTTTGACCGTTGGTACAACCTCTATCGCCAGGAACAGGAAGCGAATGTCCGGGCGGGGCGGGTTGGTGCCCATTTCGCCGCTTTCTCAGACGCTTATCAATTGATCACATTGCTCTGCCTCTTTGCCCTTGCGGCTTTCTTGTTGGATGAGGATCTTCCGGCCGGTCAGTTCATAGCATTCCTCGTCGCATTCGGCGCATTTCAAGGTGCGTTTTCCGGGTTCTGTGGAAGCCTGATGTCAATCTTCACAGCAGCACCGATGGCCGATCGCGCGCGGCCGTTGTTCGAGGCGGTTGCCGAAACAGAGGGTGGGCGCGCCGACCCAGGTGAGCTGAGGGGGGCGATCGAGCTCTCCGGACTGACTTTTGCGTATCCAGGTGGGCGTACGATCCTGGACGGCTTCGACTTGTCGATTTCGCCTGGTGAACACATCGCGATTGTCGGGGGCTCGGGCTCCGGCAAATCGACGGTTTTGCGGCTTCTTCTAGGCTTTGAAACACCGCAAGCAGGTACGATCACCTTTGACGGGCAGGATGTATCGCGCCTTCAGATTGGTCGAGTGCGCGCGCAGATCGGCGTCGTCATGCAATCGAGCCGTCTTTTCGCTGGGTCGATCTTTGAGAACATCAAAGGTGCTACAGATGCCGGACTTGCGGCTTGTGGCGAGGCGGCTGAGAAGGCGGGTCTTGCGCGGGATCTAGAGCTCTTCCCAATGGGCTTGCATACGCCGATCACCGAGGGTGCCTCGGCACTTTCGGGTGGGCAGAAGCAGCGCATTCTCATTGCAAGAGCAATCGTCGGCGCACCCCCTATTCAGTTCTTTGATGAAGCAACCAGTGCGCTGGATAATCTTACTCAGAGGATCGTTATGGAGACGCTTGATGCCTCTGATGCCACCCGAATAACTATCGCGCACCGGCTATCGACCGTGCGCAACGCCGATCGGATTTGTGTCTTAGATCGTGGCCGGATCGTTGAGAGTGGCCCCTATGATGACCTGATCGCAGCGAAGGGAAAATTTGCGGAGCTTGCCCAAAGGCAGTTGATCGGGGAGGGATAAATCTTGCGCAAAGCACTCTACATTCTGGGGGATTTCGAAGACTCGGATCTAATCTGGTTGGCCAGAGCTGGCGCGATGATCCAACCCACAGCCGGCAGCGATCTAATCGCGGCTGGCACCCCCATTAGCGACCTTTACATCATCACTGCGGGTGAAATGGCGGTCGTCACACCAGGTGGTAAGGTCGTTGCAACCCTGGGTGTAGGCGATGTTGTTGGGGAAATGTCCTTTGTCGAAAAACGACCGCCATCAGTGACCGTGCAGGCGCAGACTGATTGCAGGCTCTTGGCGATCCCACGGTCGGCTTTACTTGCCGAGTTCGCCAAAAATTCGGGTTTCTCCGCACGATTTTATCGTGCGCTCGCAGTTTTCCTCTCTGACCGGTTACGAGGGATGACCGCTGAAGATGAGGATGAAAATGAGCTGGACGAAGTGGTCCTTGACAACCTCCACGTGGCAGGCGGACGGATGTTGCGGTTGATTGATATCCTCGAAGGCCGTGTTTCAGCCTAGTCTGATCTCTATTGGATCTGTCGTTGAGCCACCGGAAACGGGTTGGAGGAGCGCTGTATCTGCAATTGCGGCCGCTGAGTATGGCTACGTTCCTGTGCCAAGATTGGCACTAGATCACGCACATAGGTTCCCAGGTTAGTTGCGTCGGTCATTCCGGTTGGCCCTGCGGCTGCCCCACCCAGAGCTTGTTTCACCGCATAGGCAAAAACGCCGTTCTGGCCGTCGTAGCCATCGAGCGCTTCCTCTACCTTGTTCGAGGCAGAGAGCACCATAAAACCTGTTTCATTGTTGATGGTGCCTGCGGCAGCAGCGGGGAAGGAACCCGAATAGCAGGTATCCAGCATCAAGAGCACGTTTTGTGCCTGCAGGCCGCTCAATCCTTCAATGATTGCGTCTTGATCCACTGACCGGGTGAGCAACTGCTCCCTCGTTGTGATTTCTGGTGTCACATAGCGGTAGACACCATCGTCGGTTTGCACGCCATGACCTGCAAAATAGACAAGGACAGCGTCCTCGGGCGCGGACCGCTCTGCGATCCTTTGCATCGCTTCTAGAACGCCTTCCCGTGTTACGTCTTCATTGTAAAGTGGTTCAGTTTTTACGTCCGCATAGACATCAGGAAGTGATTGACTGACCTCATTCAGAATGGTTTCGGCATCGCTCTTTGCAAATGCCAAAGGTCCAATTGCGGGATCGTAGCTATCTGCTCCAACGACCAACACATGCAGTGTGGGCTGCTCGGTCTGTCCCTCTTCGGGTCGGAACAATTCCAACTCGTCTGAGAGCCCATAGACACCGGCACTGTTATAGGCCCGCACTTGCAGACGATTGAGACCGATGCGCAGCGGAATTAGCCGCGTGATTTCGAGGCCGGGATCCTCTTCGCTCTCAGCGTCTTCAATCGCGCCAAGACCACGTGTTGTCCGTCCAGTCGTTCGCCCATTCTGGAACACGTCAACCGAAGCTAGTTTGTCGCCATACTCGCTAACTTTGAATTTAAGCAAGACCGCGTCAGTGCCACTTGTGACCGCGCGGGCGCCAGCTTCTGGAGCGCTCGGCTCTTCTGCTTCCAAGATTGCACCGAGACCGCGTTTAGCCAGCTTAGCCTCAACGCAATCTTGCTCGACACCATCCGAAACAGGACAGAAAGCCAATAGCTCGATCTGCGGGGTTGAGAGCGTTGATGCCACCTCCGTCTCAAGCGTTGGAGCAGTACCTGTGGTAAGGGCAATCCGCACGGCTTCGGGATCGAAGTAAGTTCTGTAGTGCTGAGAAAACTCAGCCCACTCGGCCTCCTCCTTGCCGCCACGGTTGATGTGGTAACCGGCTAGTTCCTGGCCGCCATTCTCAGAATGTGCGAAGCGGCCATCAGGCGTCCAAGCGAGCCACTTCAACTGATCTCGGGAAAGGAAAAACGCCCCGCTTTCAGACAGTTTATCACCCTCTAGCCGGTACCAGCGGAGAGTTCCATCTCCTAAAGCCGCTATAAACCGGTTATCATCCAATGCGATAATGCCGAAGGCGGCGGCATTTAAAACCGTACGAGCCACGCGCTTGCCTAGTTTGCTAAAAGCATATATCCCGCGATCCGCGCCGATAATGATATGCTCGCCAACCTGATCCGCCGCCAGCGATCTTTCGTTTCGCAGCAAATTCAAGGGGGCTCCGTTTAGCGTCGGCTTCTCTGAGATACGCCAATTCTGCAACCCTGCAGGTGGAGCTGGCTTCGTCCAACGGTCCGCAATCGCCTTTTGCTCGTTGGCTGAGACCTGCCGAAGGAGGCTTGTTTCAGGTTTGAACGCCACCGTGCCAATTGTTCCACGTTGCTCGAAGCTGAAAGCAATCTCTTGGCCGTCCGGAGAAACAGCGAAAGCTCGATCATAGACGAGACGGAAGTCGGGGCCTTGGCGTTTTCCGGCGTAGCGGACCTTCATGCTGCCATCGATCGCGCCCCAGATCGGATCTGAAGCGGCGAAGATCACCATCCCACCCGGTGTCGTCTCGAGCGCGGTGACTGCATCTTCTGAAACCGGGATATCAATATAGAGCCCTGGGTCGCTTACATTCGGCCAGCGCCTGACGATCGTAAGCCCTTCCGCATTCGCAAAAGCACCTCCCGCCCAGAGCTCCTGGCGCCCACCAGAAGCCCTCCAGGTGACGGCGTTCAGGTGAGGCTTACCACCGATCACATTGCCTGCGAGTGTCGCAACTGTACGGAACGTTCGAGCATCGAAGACGTCGACGCTGCGTCGGCCGTAATAGCCGACTGCCAGCATCGTTCCGTCAGGCGATGGCCGCACGATTGCAGGTTGGTCGCCAGCAAGTTTATGAGTGCGTAGCGAGAAATCCTGCGCATCGTAGACCCGCAATCTTCCGCCTGTTTCAACCACTGCCAGATGTCCCTCTGGTGTGAAGTCGAGCCAACTGGGAGCTCCCTCAAACTCCAAATCTTGAAACAGTATCTTGCCCTTGGCGTTGCGGATCTGGATGGCGCCGCCCTTGGCTGCAGAGAGAGCAAATCCAATCCTCGTCTCACCATCGGCTTCGCCATATGCGATCCGTCGAACCACGCCACTCAACGGGATCGCAGTGCTAATCTCGCCCTCTGTCGGTCGAACGATGTAGACTTGATTACGTCCGCTCCACTCAACACCCGAAATGCCACCTGCCAGCAAGGCGCGACCGGAGGGCGAGAACGCCAACGAGTAGAGAATTCCTTCATCACCTGACCCGATGGGCACACGGATCGTCTCAATCGGTTCTCCGTCGGCAGTTCGCCAAATCCGGATTGTTTTATCATCGCCGGTGGTCGCGACTTGGGCGCCGTCTGGGCTGATCGCTAAAGCGTGGATTGGGGCCGTATGCTGGCCCGTTTCGATCCGCAGTATGGGGTCCGTCGATGGCCCGTCTGCAGCGGCGACTATCGTAGGTAGGAGCGGAGCGCCAATCAGAGCTACCGCCGCGATCAAGAAACGAAAAATCACAGGACCCTCACATGCGCCGAGAGATCTCAGGCGAGTTCGAACTCTTCTTCTGCTTCTTCTGCTGCGGCCACTTTCTCGAAGGTTTCGTCGCGTTTTTGAACATTGGTCAACAGATCTCGCTGGAGAGCTTCGACCTCTTGCTTATCTGCCTTCAGCGAACCTTCTTCGGTGCCGGCGGTTTTCTTCGGAGGTGCTTTCTTGACGGTGGCCGACTTCTTGCCGCGTTTGTACTCTTTGACTTCTAATGCTCCGGTTTCGTTGTCGGCAGCGATATCATTGTAGATCGCTGTATAGCTGTTGGAGTTGTCGGCGATCTGCATGGCCAACTCTTCAAACTTCAAGCGATCTTCGCGGAAGCGTTCTCGAACGCCAGCCATCTCCGCCTCGGCCTGTTCACGAGTCGTCGTCTTCGCGTTCAAGCGAAGCTGAACCGCGCGCGCCTCATCTCGGCGACAAGCTGAAAGGTTGTCGAAAGCGACAAGAAGCGCATCAATGTTCTTGTTCGCAGTGTCGATATCCGTTCTCGCTGTCGAGGTGATCTCGTTTCCGCTTAACCCTTCCGATTGGAGCTTAGCGAGATAGCCGGTCGCAAGGCCTAGCCCGCCGCCTATCGCGGCGCCGACGAGCACGTTTTCACCGGTAACGAGGGCTGTCAGCGCACCCGCGCCAGCACCAAGCAATGTCGCCTGAACCACGTCTGGATCCCAGAACTGACCCTCTTGGGCGAGCGTTTCGCGTTGCCTGAAGCAAACGTCCTGTTTGTCTGCGAGATATTCATCCGAGAACAAACTACCAAACTGGGCTCCAGCCTGATCCAGGCTTTGCTCGACGCCTTGGCAACCTGCGAGGCAAAAGACGACCGCGATCGCAGCTGTGGATTTCAAACGAGAGTACGCCATTCGTGTTCCCCACTCAAACAGCTAAAAAATTCTATCAAACCGCCCCCGCAGCTCGAACTGAAATCGTGTCAGACTCACTGGGTCACTGTCAACTGCAAGGCTCCAAAGGCGCAATCGATCTCTTTTTTCTGGCAAGGTTCGGCGACGCTTGCCAGAATCTCGCGAAGATATTCACCAGGCTCCTCAATCATGCTTAGACCGCGGGTTGCTGCCACCTCCCGTAGATCGGGTTTCTTTGTAACCACCATCGCCACGACCCAACGCTGTGCCGAACCGTCGGGTGCGCGAAGACGAAAGCCATCTCGCCGACCAGGAACTGGACGGGGTTTTGCAGCGCTTATAGCTGCTTTCACGCGACCTTGCCGAGTCCGGTCGTTGGGAAATAGTTGCCGAGTATCCCCAGAGGATCCGATATCGAAGACGTAGAGGTCGCCCGCAAGCCGACTAGAAATCCGGAATGCCAATTGTTCCCCAGCTTGAACATCGCTTGTGCCCGCAGTCTCAATTGTGACACCTCCGTAATCCACCAGATCGAAAAGCTGTTGTACCGCAGTCGGAGCGGCAGCAGGTGCTTCGCCGACGGGTGGCGGAGGTGGCGGGGGCGTTACCGGCTTTGGTGGCTCGGTGATTGCCGGGTTGCCACCCTCCATCACGTGACGGATCCAGGGAAGATAATTCACAACATTCGTATACACGCCATGAAATCCTGGAACCGCGCATTTATGGCCATAGCTGACAACACCGATCGCCCGCCAGCGTCCATCGGGTCCGATGCTCAACAGAGGGCCGCCGCTATCGCCCTGGCAGCTATCCACAATCCCTGTATCGCCTTGGACATCGGCGCAGATTCGAGTCCTGTCGATTGGCCCAGCACGCGGTGTTATACGGCTGACGGAGCTGCATTCCCGTCGTGAAACCAGCCGCGTCGCAGCTTCTTTGAGCTTCAAGCTAATGTCACCGTTGTAGCTGGTGTTCCCGTACCCAACGATGCGAACTGGAACACCCTTCTGTGGGTTGAAGCTCTCTTCTGGAAGGGAAACCGAAGGCGCATCAAGCGGTTCAGCCAGTTCGATCAGCGCGATATCGTGGTATATAGCAAAAGGCTTTGCATACTTTGGATAAGGAATGACCCGTTTCACTTTGAAGGAAGGCATATCGCGCAGATCGAGGCCACCGGGCCGCGCCCGGAGATTCCGCGCGTTCTTGATTGGTCCTGCGCGACCAGATTTGGTGCTTCCTTGTACGCAGTGGGCGGCCGTGAGCAGCCAGTTCGGATCTATGATCGCCGAACCGCAGAGACCTTTGACCTTTTCTCCTTCGACCGTCATCAGAGCGGAGTAGAAAGGATACGCGCCCAGCTCTGCGTCAATCCCTCCCACCACTCGGGTGCTTCGGGTCAGAACAACATCCTCACCTTCCAAATCGAGGTTCTCCAGCATCGGGTCCGGCTCAGCTTGTGCGACTGTGGCAGTAACGACGATGCTTGCGATTACGTGGCGGATCATGCTCTGCCCTCTCATGGTCTTGCCGTGTGGATCGGGAGGACGGAAAGACGTGCCGTTTCCGGGTCTGATGCATGGGTCTGAAGCAACGCGAGCACTTTTTCAGGGGCAGCTTGACCGTTAAGAGACCGGAGCGCCGAACGAAGTTCCTTCGGCGGGCTCGCTGTAATCACGCCGATCAGGGTATCTTTGCCAACGGGTTCTGAGACTTTGGACGGCCCAAAAGTTTTGTCGTCGGCGCCTCTATCAATGACATCCTTGCCTTTCTCGACACTCTTTTCTGAAGGGTAGATGTACTGAACTTCGCCACCACTTGCGAGATTGACCAAGGTCAAATGACCTTTGGCAGGACCAGCAGAGGCAGGAGACACTAGGATTGTTACTTTTTGACCGAGCATATGGCGCTGGTCCCCTTCCTGCAGGCGCATTTCAAAAGCACGGGTAGGCGTCCATCTAACCAGACCAAAGATGGCCCGCCATGACGTGATTGCCGCCGCCACATCCGCCGGACTGTTCACCTCTGCAATCAAATCCGCTGATACGCGGTCAACCAAACGTTTTTCGGCGACGTTCCAAACAAGGGCGGCTTGTTCCTCATCTTCGACTTGTTCTGCGACATCGGAGAGTGCTGTCAGGTCGGCGGTCGCTTCCCCAAGGATAAAAAGAGCTGGTGTCGGCCCAGGAGCCAATGGTCGTGCGGGTTTTGGAGGCACCGCCTCGCTTTCAACCTCTTGGTCCTTTCCGGCAGGGCTGAGCAAAGTTGATAGGTTATCGGTCTCTCGCGAGCCGATCTCAAAGACCACGTCAGGTGTTTGCCTGGCACCTGAAAATCCCCTGACTGAGGCGCGCACAAACTCTCTCAAGTCAGTCATTGTGGTTTGGCCATCGCCTCCATCCGCAACGCCCTCAAGCGCCCGTGCGATGCTCCAGCTCAGGGCTCCTCGGCGTTCCCCGTCAATCAAAACCTCCGGGGTTTGTTCATTGTCTCGAGCGGCGGCGGCGAAAACAACATGGGGAAGTCCACTGCCATCAATCTGGAAGGAGCGTTCCTCTGGTGCAGGCAAAGGGTCTTCCTCGATCGGACCGAGTTCGAGAAAACGGGTCTTTCCAAGCTCAGCGCCTTCAAACGGGAGCCGCGTCATCGTTCCGCTGTGGCAGCTATCGGCGACAAAGAGCACGGTGACCCCATCGGGCACTTCCATGAACAGGCTAGCAAGGTCGTTGTCGCGGAGGCGTTCGCCTACACCGGGACCAGCCTCTGCAAAGCCATGCAGCACGAAGTTCTCATCCATCCCATCCACTTCATCCCCAATCAGTGACTCGGGTAGTTGCACGCCATGCCCTGCATAAGTGAGGATCAGAACATCACCATCGCTTGCCTTAGCCGCTTGCGTGCGAAAGGCGTTGACGATGTTCGAACGGGTGGCTTGCTGATCTGTAATCAACATGACGTCACCGCCGCGCCCGCGAATAACGCTCGCGATGTCTTCGGCATCGTTTACGGCACCCTCAAGATCCGAGAAATGCGCATAGTCGTCGATTCCAATCACGACAGCATAAGTTGCGGCTTGGATGGGCAGGGCTAGCCCTAACAAAGCTACTGCTAGAAAAAGGCGGATCATCGGCATGGCTCCCCACTTCGGACCAGTTCGACCCGGCGCATGATCTGGTGGATCTCATCTTGAGAATAGAGTTCGGGTGAGTCGATCTCAGGCGGGCTGGCTTCTCCACAACCGACCACGTCGATCGTAAGCTGATCACCCAAGCCCGCACGAATGAGCTCGCTGCGAATTGCGTTCGCCCGGTCGAGACTGAGCGTCATGTTCGCGGCGTCCGAGCCTACCGGATCTGTGTGTCCGGCCAGTACGATTGCCGAAGCGCTCTCGGAAGTCAGGATCTCGGCCAGATCAGCGACCGCTGGTCGCGTTGTCTCAGTTACATCACTGGTGCCGAACACGAACTCAATCGGGAAAGGAACCACCTCGATCTCGACCCCGGCAACAGTCTTTGCCGCGACGCCGCCAGGATCCCCAGACCGCGTTTTGAGCGATCTAACGTAAGTCGGCGAGACCGATCGTGCGTTGTTTGCCATCGTGATCAGGCGCTTCACTGCCGATTTTGGTGGTGGGTTTGAAGGTGGATCATCTTGTAGCGAAACAAGAGCCGCCTGCAGGTTTCGGGCTGCGTTTGCCGGCTGCCCACTTTGGAGTTGCACTTGGCCCAGAGCCGCAAGAATCCGCCAGTCTTTGGAATAACCCGCGGCCGCTTCAAGTGACTTGAGCTGTGCTGACCCCTGCTGTTTCAAAGCTTTGTTGAAGAGAGCGATCCCCGCACTCTTCGCCGCTTGATCGACGATGGCTCTTGAACAATCTCGTTCTGCTTTGGCGTGAAGTGCCATGAGGGTATCAGGATCACCTGTCGCGGCGCTCACATCCTCGGGTGTCACTGTGCAGGCCACGGCGGCGCTCCCAAACGCGATCGCAGCAATGCCGCCAATCAAAAATCTCAGAAGTAATCCAAAGGACATTCAGGCGCTCACTCTTCAATGAAACTCGCTCTATTGTAGCATCTTCTCGACGACAATCAGAGCTTGGCGTTCGCAACCCGTTTGCTCCATCCAAGAGGCTCTGGCTGCTGGGTTCGCAATGGCCTTTGACATGTGAAGCTGGATCTCGATTGCTTTTTGAGTGGCTTCATGATCAGGCCAATAGATCCAATACCGACCACCATCTTGGCCTAGCGTCGCCGCAGGCCATGGCAAGCTTCGATCGGCGGGTTGCCATGTCATTATCGCTGACTGGTCGCTTTCAATGTCGATGATCATCATCCGCATCGGAGCAGGTTGTGGTTTTGGTCGCCATAGTACGAGCGGCGCATCGCCTTCAAGGCATTGCGCACCGAACTGCGCGACACTGATTAGATTGGGATCGTTTGCTGAGCCTGCATTGCCCCGGACTGCACCAACTTTATCTTGGTTTTCCTGCCGCTTGGCCACTAGCCGCGAGAGGCTGGCGACAATCGATGCATCCGCCGTGCTACCACCGGATCCGCCGAGTGGGCCGTTATAGGGTCCCGTCAAGTTTCTCGTTTGTCCGCTCGCATCGTTGAGCATTACCGTCTGACCGGCGCTCAGTGAGACAGTGTCACCACTATCGCGCACGTCACCGGGTTTCAGTTCGCTTGATGTGCTCATCAGTATTACGACTGGCGCCGCCATGCTGGGTGTCGCTGCTGCAATCAAGCTAAGGCAGGCCCCCAAAAGGCTGGCGATGGCCGCACGCTTAGTCACGGCTCGCCAGTTCGAATGCATAGGTCGGATAATCATCGTCGATAGAATCCCCATTAATCTAATTTTCCCACACAGATTGTGGCGCTGCAAGTCGGCTAATCGTTCGTTTTGTGATGCTTCTAAATCACGAACTTTACGTTTCTTTACACTGCAGAGAAACAACTGAAACACCGCAAGTCCAGATTGAGGTTGTGGCGCCTCCAAATGCCGAAATCAGCCTGCGAGAAACCAGAGAGTAGGAACTGGATATGACGACGAACACAAAACCGAAGCCTTCGATCCGACCGCGCACGCTGACCTTTTTGGTCCTGCTCGGCGCGGCAGTAAGTTGGGGTGGGGTGCTCACAGTACAAGCCGTTGCAGCCGGCCCACTCGGTCCGCACATCGCACTTGCCTCCGCCTTCAAAGGTAGCCTGCATGGTGGCCATCCACGCCGCTTCGCGGATCTAACCGAAGCGGAGGTCGATGAACGTATTGAGCGCATTGTGAAACATGTTGCGATCGAGATCGATGCGACCGAGGAGCAAAGTGTGAAAATCACCGAACTCGTCTCAGCCGTTATCAAAGACATGCGTCCAATGCGTGATGAGATGCAGGCGACCAAGGAGCAGCTTCATGCTCTACTGACGGCGGATCAAATTGACCGTGAGGCGTTGGAAACGCTTCGGGCAGAACGTCTTGCCGAGATTGATCAGATGAGCCAGAAAGCTCTCAACGCCGCCGCGGATGTGGCCGAGGTTCTAACTCCTGACCAACGTCGCGTTCTCGACCAACGTTTGCGTGAGTTTCGGTCGATGTTTCCAGGGCATCCCCCCCGTCGCTGATCAGCGACCGTCTGATCCAAGGAGAAGATGATCGAAAAGATCCTCCTAATTGAAGACGACGCCAAGCTCGCCGGGATGGTCCAAGACTATCTTGGCGGCTTCGGCTTTGACGTGACCGTTTCGGGAGCAGGTGTCGAAGGTTTAAGCCGCCATGCAGAGATCGGCTTCAACGCGATTATTCTGGACCTGATGCTGCCGGATATTGATGGTCTTGAGGTCTGCCGCAGGCTCCGCGCCGAAAGTACGGTTCCGGTTTTGATGCTGACGGCAAAGGGAGACCCTATGGACCGGGTTGTTGGCCTGGAACTTGGCGCGGATGATTATCTCCCCAAGCCTTTTGAGCCCAGAGAGCTGCTAGCCCGCCTGCGGGCGATCCTGAGGCGGCGGTTCGATGAACCTACGCTCACTGAGGCCGAGATGCTGTGTTTCGGTAGGTTGGAGATCGATAGCGGCTCTCTCGAGGCACGGCTTGGCGGCGTTCCTTGTCAACTAACCGCCCATCAGTTCAAGCTTCTGCACCTGATGGCGAGATCAGCAGGGCGGGTTCTAAGCCGTGAATTTCTGATGGAGCATTTGACCGGTGATAATCTTGAAGCTTTCGACCGATCGATCGACGTTCACGTCTCGCGGATTCGGGCCGAGATCGAAGATGATCCAAAGCACCCCAAGCGGGTAGTAACTGTACGTGGGGCAGGTTATGTATTCGCAGCGATTCAGGATTGAGCCGATGGCCAGTGCGTCCTGGTTCCCAAGATGTTGAAGCGCAAACTATACCTGCAGATCTACTTGACCATTATTGTTAGTCTGGTCCTCGTCGTTGTGCTTGGGGCGGTAGCCTATAACCTCTCTGATAGAGACCGTCCGGACCGAACTGTTCTCGATGTGATTTCCAAACTGATTGAAGTTGCGCTGCCTGATGCGACTGCAAGTGCTGCTGAGCATCAGGTGGCGGTAGAGCGGCTTGGAGGGAAGCTGGGCCTTCCCGTTACACTCTTTGACAAAAATCGAGTACAGATCGCCGTCTATGGCCGTCCACTTCCCGAGCCTCGGCGTGATGTTGATGAGCGAGGCTGGTATCGAGCGTTTCGTGCCGAAGGGTGGGTACTACGCCTTCCAGATGGGCGCTGGATTGCCACTGATCCGCGGCCGAACCATACCCGACGTCCGCTCATTGATCTGGCACTCCTATTGAGCAGTGTTGCGCTGGGAGTTGGCTTGGGAGCGTATCCCTTCGTGAGGCGCTTAACCCGTCGATTGGAAGATCTCCAGCACCAGGTCGATACGATGGGGGAGGGCGACTTCTCCGCTCGTGTAGAGGTTAGGGGGCAGGACGAGATAGCAGCGCTTGCCAGCAGCTTTAACGAAGCTGCCGAGAAAATCGCCACCCTGATTGGCGCACATCGGATGCTGCTAGCGAACGCATCTCATGAACTGCGGACGCCTTTGTCTCGGATCCGGCTCGGAGTGGAAATGCTGCAAACGGGCTCTGACCGGGTCCGGCGAGAAGCCTTGGAGCAGGATATCGCAGAGCTTGACGCGCTGATTGATGAGATTCTACTGATGAGCCGCTTGGATGCCGGCGCCCATGCGGATCTTACAGAGAGCGTTGATCTACTCGCTTTATTGGCAGAGGAGTGTGCGCATTATCGCGACTGTTCTCTTACAGGTACGACACGACCAATCCTTGGTGACCGTCGGCTTTTGAGGCGTTTGGTACGAAACCTTCTCGAAAACGCGAGCCGCCACGGTGCGCCACCGATCGAAGTAGCCCTCTTCGAGTCATCGACCGAAGTCGTAGTCACCGTCACTGATCATGGCCCTGGGATACCGGCCTCGGAACGCGAGCAGGTTTTCCAACCGTTCTATCGTGCGCCGGGGCGCCAAAACGTCAAAGGCTATGGGCTCGGACTAGCACTTGTCCGTCAAATCGCCCTCGCACATGGCGGTTCAGTCATTATTGGTGCTGGCCCGCATGGCGGCACCCTGGTCTACGTCACGCTAGGAAGGTGACGAGAGACCAAGGCGCTCCACCCACGCTAGACCAACAAGGCCTGTTCTTCATTGACGAACTCAAACGTGATCTGTGCGGTATCGACGATATCACCTTTGCCCCGATCTTCTGAATGGAAGGTCGTTACGACAGTGTGCTCGCCTAGGCCAATGTTACCTCTGAAGTAGTTACCCTTCACGTCATCACCAAAGAGCGCGTAGGGTTCGTAGTTCTCGGTCCGGACGAAGTTGCCGTCGAGCTCGTAACTAACACTCTCAACTTCATCGCCACGCTCGTGTTCAACCTTCATCGAAAGATGATTGAGGTTGATCCCGCTAACGTCGATTTGCTCGCCTTCGGAGAAGCTGAACAGAACCTGGTCAGTTTTGCTGTTCACCAGTGTGAAAGTAACTTCAGATTCTGGCTCTGGAGTCGGATCTGGCTCTGGATCTGCTGGCGGTGCAGGATCGGGATCGGCAGGTGTGCTGTCGGCCACATCGAAGGAGATCTCTGATGTACCCAAATTGTCGCCGGTACCATTCTTCCCACTGAAGAGGGTTGCAGAAAGAATATGCGAGCCTGCCGGTAGGGTATCGCCAGTGTAATCCCCCGAATTGTCACCGAAGAGCGCATATGGCTGGATGTTCTCAGTCTGCACGGGCTCGCCATTTAAGCTGAATACGATGCTGCCCACATTGCCAGAAGGAACGGCTTGGATGCTCAATTCTGACAAGCCGCCAGAACCAACGATGATTACATCGCCATCCTCGAGGTCCGACACAACCGTATCGGATTCCGCATCGATCAGATTGAAGCTCGCCTCCTGAAGCTCAGGCTCTGCCGGCGGCGATGGATCTGCTGGCGGTGTAGGGTCGTCAGCAGGTGGTGTCGGATCATCAGCGGGTGGTGTCGTATCCACTGGCGGTGGTGGTGGTGGCGGATCAGCCGGAGGCGCCGTGTCGACCGTGAACGTTTCAGAAGTCGGCGCATCGTGGTTTCTGCTCACCGATCCTTTCTGAATGTGGATCTCATCGAGCCCCGCCTGACGCGAGCGCCCTGAGATGTAAATGGTATAGTCTCCTGGCCCATCTACTTCAAAGGTCGCAGGCGACTTTTGGTGGTTTTTGTCGTAGGTCGACCCGAATTGGAACTGTTCGCGCGCCCCCGAGAAGAAGACTTTTGTGTACTCCCCTGGATCTTCGCCAGCTTTGCTCGTTGCTACGAAGAAATCGTTGTTCCGGTCTCCTGGCTCACCTGTCACTGGGCGGACTGAGCGCAGACTGATGTAGTAGGTGCCTTCGGCATCCCCATCATCTGGCACGCGGAAAGTGTACTTCAGAGGACCGGTTTGCGGTTGGCCGCCATTGCTGTCGTTGAAGAAATCCTTGTTCGTGTCGAACAATAGAACGCCGTCGCCCTTGAAGCCGTCAAACTCAGTCGTTAGGGCCCATGTGTCGTTGCCAGGCGCATCTGGGATCACGAAAACGCCGTCTTCAGCCTGCATGACGACCAGACCATCATCCATCAAGAAGATTGGATCATCGTTAGGATCTGCGGGTGGCGTAGGCTCGGGATCTTGACCAGGCCCTGGGTCAGGCTGCGGATCTGCCGGAGCGCTCGCGGCCACCTCGAAACTGATCTCGGAAGTTCCCAGCAGCGTACCCGAGCCATTCGAACCAGAGTACAGAGCAACAGAAAGGGTATGATCTCCTTCTGCGAGATCTCCAGCATCGTAGTCGCCCGAACTGTCGCCAAAGAGAGCGTAGGGCGCTACATTTTCGGTCTGTTGAACCTGACCATCGAGAGTGAAGACCACGCTTCCGACATTGTCGTCGGGTAGCGCCTGAATGCTGATCTCGGAGAGACCATTCACACCGAGGTCGATAACATCGCCGTCCTGCAGGGCAGAGACGACTTGATCGTTCGCGGCATTGATCAGATTGAAGCTCGCCTCCTGATCGCCCGGCTCTGGCGCCGGTGCTGGGTCCGGAGGTGTCGGTACCGCGCCTGGATCGACGCTAGGTGGCTTATCCGGCAGGTCGGAATTGCGGACAAAGAGCACCCAGTCCTTGCCAACACTATTGGGTGGATTGGCAAAGTCGACCACCCCGCCGCCGTCCACCTGACCAGCATCGATCAGATCTCCGCCATTGCGTGGATCGTACCAGAAGACATCAAAGGTCTCGCCTGACGCATCAGAGAGGTTCAGGCGCACATCGTCTGCCTGACCATAGTCTAGATAGACGACGTAGTACTCGCCCCGCTTCGACATGACGTAATCGCCACTGTTGGTGGTCACACTATCGTCGTTCGTCATTTCCCAGAACGGGATGAAGGTATTGAAGAACTCATTCGCCGCTGCGGTCCAATCCCATATCGAGGTAAAGCCCGTGAAATCGTCGATGTTCTGGTCAAAACTGTGCCCGCCGAACCCGTTGCCGCGCAGATACCAGTTGACCCCGGTCCCATTGGCGGTCAGGTGCCCCCAAAGCTCTTGGCGTAGAGTACGCTCATTGGTGCTGTCGGGATTGTTCTCGCCCACATCAATCTCGGCAAAGGTGCCTGCGTGTTCATCCCAAGAAAGCACCCAAGGGTCACCCGCATCCGCCGATTTGTCCCGGAACTCGATGGTCTGATCGCGGATACTGTTTGGGCTGGTCTGGAAGGACGGGCCATCAAAGCTTTCGTGCCCAAGAAGGTCGTTGTACGAATTAATCTGGTTCGGGAAGGTATGCAGAACCACCAGGTGGTCATAAGGGTCAATGGCCTTGACGTAGTCGGCCATGTCCTCGCGTTCCTGCAGCGAGTTCGTGTTCTCCTCGCCCAGGTTCCATTGGATACCATTATTGTGGCCGAACCGAGCGATCATCTCGCGCATGTAGACAAGGCGTTCGACGCTCAGCGAGGATCCATCCACATCGGTCCCGCCGTTTAGCAGCTGGTCATTCTCGGTCTCTTGGAACAGGACGTTCTTATATATTCCTTTCGCATCCATGTGGTCGAAGAGGATATCCCATTGCGAGAGCTTCGAGATGTCGTAGACCGAAAATGCATCAGCCGAGAGACCGTTAGTGGTGTTAGCCGCGTTCTCGATTGAACTTTTGTTCTTACCAACATCGTAGATATCCGGGTCGACCCAGGGGCCGACATCTTGCCCATCACCACCAATAGTGTTGGTCAGGAAGTAGATCGTGTTGAGCCCTTGCTCAGCGATGTAATTCACGGCGCCAACAATGTTTTTGCCATCGCCGTTCGACCAAGTCGGATCGCCCGGGTTAAAATCATCCGCATGGGCGTCGAACTCGTGGCGACCATCGCCGGTGTTATCGAACGAATCGGTGGCAAGGAAGTTCTCCGGCACGCCCGGGCCACCGCGAATGAAATAGTCGCCATCGCCCTGGTGCTGGAGGTAGTGGGTGCCTTCGTCCTGAAGGATCATTCCCTTTGCGCGGAAGTCCTCGCCCGTCTTGTCGGTCGCTTCGATCGACAGCGATCCGGTCTCCGGACCTACTAGGTCAAGCTCGGTTCCCTCATTCGGGTTCAAGCTGATCGCGATATCGTCTCCCGTGCGGAACGAAGCCTGATAGGTCCAATTTCCTTCAGATGGTGGATTAAAATGAACCCTCCACACGTTGCCCGAAGTCGCACCGCTTTCGGCAGCATCTCCGTCGGCTGCGAAGAACCCTGGGATTACCAAGACTTCGCCTGTGTCCTGATTGGTGAAAGTTACGTCCAACCGATGGTCCCGGAACGTTTCCGGCTCCTCGGTGAAAACGGTGTTGGATTCAAAATCGAGTGTGACTTTGTGCCATTGCTTCAGTTCGCCCGATACGGCTGGCATGATAACAATCCCCTTCGTCTCTTTTATGGCGACCGGCCTATCGTGTGCCAGTCGTCAGGTGCGGCGTCAAAATTCGTCAGCAGCAATTCAAGTACACAGACGAGATCTGAGTGTTGTTACGACCCTACCTTCCCAATCCCCAAGGTCAGCCGAAGTCCAATAAAACACTCCTCCGTTGTTCGTTGGGCAACGGAGCGATCACGTCACAAACAAGGAAAATCTTACGCTAGGCTTCGGGCAGATGCGGACCGCCCAACACGAACTCGTGAGTGAAACTGCCACACAACGGAAGCGCTTTCCATATGAATTTGACAGAAGGCGGCAAAAAAGTGACCAATTTCAGGCAGATGGTTAATGGTGCGTCAACTCACAGGTGTGTCGCCTGCCAGCATAGGCGGATTGGTAGTATCCCAATCTGCGTCTAGCAGAACGACCTCACCCTGATTACAGGGCAAATGTATTAATCAGAGCTTACAGTCGGCGAAGTGGTGCCTGGGAAGAGCGTCTCAGTCGAGAAACCCAGGCTTCTTTTGCAATTGGCAAGATCGGCACCTTTTCAGATAAGAAGGCTGTTGATCCCTCGGCATTAGTCAGTCTCGCCCGACTGAACCGTTAAACGAGGAGGCGCCAATGGCCACACAGACAACTCAGTTCGCTTTTGGCGGGAGTGTTTCTTGAGAACTTCAACCGAGACTCTGCCGTTTCTACGAAGACTTACAACTGATTGTTCTCAATTCTTGAGTGTAGAGATCTGACTTCACTTGAGTTTGAGCAGGATTCTATTGAAATTCGTGGCTTATTCCTTGATGTATCTTGAAACGGGGAGAAGACGCTGATCAAAAACTGGGCGTCTAGTACCATATAAGATTGGCTGCCAATAAAAAGGCCTATGGATGTGACTGCTCTCGAGCGGATCCGATAGCGTGCTAGGTGAGATATGGGTTTGGCGAAGTCTCTTTGGAGGCGATATGATCTAGCGAGAGATGAGCCTGTTTGGGCTGCGATGAAAATCTTCTTTTCATCGCGACAAGCTCGACGTGTGATCGCCTTGGAAAAGTATGGAGAGGACCTCAGGCCGCATTGCTCTCATGGCGATCAACAGCCGGCAGAGGCTGCTGAAGTCTGGCCGGATAGCCCCTCTTTTCGTGCGGATGTCCTTCAAGAAGATTGGTATGCAGACGTTCACGGGTTGGACTGCCCAACGGACGCATTAGAACACTATCAACGCTATGGGGCGTGTAGAGCGCTGGCACCAAATCCCGATCTCGCGGACCCCAGCGGCGTAGTTCTAGCGCATTGGGCTGTCGAGTTCTTGGTGCGAGCTGGAGTGCCCATCGGGGCGCTTGGCGCAGAAGAACTTGCACCAGATGACCGAAAAGCCTTGAACCCGTACGAGATTGAAAACCCGAATGGCAAGAAGATCGCTGTCGTAACGGCGATCTTTGGAAGGTTTGACCGATTGATGCCAATAGATCCCGCTTGGCAGGAGAATGCGGACTTTTTCGCTTTTAGCGATTCATCAATCGAAATGCCTACCGAATGGAAGCTGGTTCACGGCGTTTACTATAACGAGGACCCAAGGCGTCGGGCGCGTTTTGCAAAGTTACACCTTCCAACCTTCTTCTCGGGTTATGATTGGGTCGTCTGGATAGATGGCAACATCTTGCTTTGCGAAGATCCGAAGACGATCTTAGAGCACCTTAATCCAGACAGCTTTGATTTCATAACCTTCAAACATCCCGACCGCAGCAGTATCGTCGCCGAGGCAGCTGCGTGTATAACCTTCAACAAAGAAGATGGTTTGGTTCTTGCCTCGCATCTGAAGCAGCACCAAGACCATCCGGCCTTCCGCGACGAAAACTTGTACGAAACAATGGTTCTCTTCCTGCGACCGTCATCCAGCCATGTCCAGGACATGTGTGCAAAGTGGTGGAGATCGATAATGCGGGGTTCTAAGCGAGACCAACTCTCTCTACCTCTTGCAATTGCGGATACTCAAGGTTTGAGGGTTGGGCACTTACCTGACAGCATTGCGCGATCACCGTTCTTTGCAAAGATCAAGCATACGAATGAGTAACCGGCCCTCACGCGGCCCAGTCGAGGTTGTGGTCTGCGTTCACAACAGCCCAGAGGATGTCGATCTTTGCCTAGGCTCTGTTGTACGCACGCTTCGGGACAGGGATAGGTTGATCATCGTTGACGATGGATCCGATCATGAGACACAGAAAATCTGCGAGCTGTTTGCCGCCCATCACGAAGAACAAGTTCGATTGATCAGACGCCCCCATGGCACGGGTTTCTGTAAAGCCGCCAATGCTGGACTGAGAGAGACCTCGGCAGATACGATTGTGGTTCTGAACAGCGATACAATCGTTGTTGGCGATTGGCTTGACCGTATCGTGGCATGCATGTCGGCGAATTGGCAGATTGGGATCGTCGGCCCACTGTCTAACGCAGGTGGTTGGCAATCAATACCATCGTTGCAATCATCCAATCTGACGGACCAAGGCGTTCGAAGCGATCGCGCAACGATCGCGGCGATCCACGACTATTGCGCTCAGTTCGGCGACCGATTTGCGTATCCACTCGTCGAGCAGATCAATGGGTTTTGCTATGTTCTGAGCCGAGACGTCCTGAGCGCGGTGGGCTTGTTCGATGAAGAACGCTTTCCGATGGGATATGGGGAGGAGAGCGACTACACCTTGCGCGCACTTGACGCCGGTTTTTTATGCGCGGTTGCCATCGACTGTTTCGTGTATCACGCCAAGACCAAGAGCTACTCGACGGAGGCGCGGTCGATCTACAACGAGACGGGCCAAGAACAGCTGCGTGCGCTGTACGGGGTGAAGAGGTTGGAAGCCGCAGTAACATTGAGCCACGCTCATCCAGTCCTTGCTAAGATCAGAGCCGAAGCTGCTGAAGCTTTCCGCGAGAACGATTGGCTGGAGCGAACAGATGCCGCAATTGGTCCAGAGGATGCGTGAAGATCCATGCCGATGACGCCGGCACAGTTGATTAAGGGGCGCGCTAAACAGAATCCGCCGCTGAGGCAGGCGATCGTTGCAGATGCTCGCGCTGCGGCTGCCAGCCTTGCGATCACACCGGTTAAGAATTCACGCTGGAATGACTTTCTTTTGGTGATGAGAATGATTTGGGAGGCCGATGCGTTCCTCGCGCTCATTCTGATCCGGGCAGCGATTGCGTTGCGGGCCCTTGGAATCCCAGTTTTGCCAATGATCCTGCGGCGTGTTTCGATCGTAATGACCCAGGTGCATATCGGAGCACCGGTTATCATCGGCCCTGGTTTTTGTCTGCCTCATGGTCAAGTCGTCGTCGATGGAATTGTAGAGATCGGTTCCAATGTCACCATTCGGCCATTCGTAACAATCGGGCTCGTTGATGGTGAGTACGTAGGTCCGACGATCGGTTCTCGAACGACGATCGGTACAGGTGCCAAGGTGCTTGGCCCCATCAAAATCGGTCAAAGGGTCAGTATCTGTGCGAATGCAGTCGTCGTCAAAGATGTCGCTGACGACATGGTCGTGGTCGGAGTGCCGGGTAAACCTCGGCCAAGAAAGCAAGACTGAACGGTCTTTTGCTAGTTTGAGATAGCTCGGTGCCCCTTACCAATAAACTCGGCGTCGACCTTAGGCCGAACATAGCTCTGCCCCCGCAAGCTCTCGTACTCGCGGTCGAACGTATCGCGCATCGAAGCTGGAGAACTGGTGGTCGCACCGCCATGGACTTGATGAAAGGTCGCTTCATCTAGTAGCACACGAACCGACGCCTCCGGCCGCTCGCAAGCCCGTTTCCAGATATCGAGATTGGCCAGCCCCCCTCCGACGCTTTGGAAGCGTTCGTCATATCCGTTCAAAGCCAGCCAGAAGGATCGATGCATAAAGAGAGCCGTTGTCTCAGAAGGGAGCGTTCGCCATCCCTTGCCAGAAGACTTGGAGAACACCGAGATATCGAAGAGGCGGTAGGCGTCTTCCTCCCATCCCGAACCCGAAAGCAACGAGTCTTCAGCCTCTGTGCCGTATCCGGTCTTAACAGCCTCTGACTGGACTTCTTTGCCCAGATGGAAACCATGTGCGCCCACCACGGCCATCTCGTCACCATCTAGCGCTTGCATCGCCGCCCCGAGGAGCCCTGGAGATGCCATACGCGCACCATCGATCATAACACCGATCCAGTCTGCTTGCGCCTGCGCGAGGCCAATGTTGATCGCGTGGCAAGGGGAGTGGCTGGTGTTCTGCAAAGTGAAGAAACTGGCATTAGCGGCAATCTGTGCACATGCTCCCAAATCCGCCGGTTCATTTGAGCCGTTGTCGACGACGATAATCTCAATATCGTTCTCCTGGATGCCCAGTTGCATTTTAGAAGACAGCGTTCTCAGGGTCCTGGGTAACTCACGAGCCATATTATAGCTTACTATAACCAGGGAGAGCTTGGGCGCTTCAGGCATACGCTGGCCGAGCAGGGTCGGCGCGATTTTTACCGAAGCAATGCTCTTCTTAAGGTCACGGAGGCCTTCTGTGGTTCGGATTGCAGTTTGGTTGGCGTCGCCTTTTACAGCTGCTTCCAGAGAGGCTATTGGTTTAGGCTCCAACAGTTCGTCAAGTGCGGCGATCGATGGCACATCATAGTCTGCGGCAAAAATCTCAGCCTCGATTTCTGAGTACCCTTCTTCAAGAACCCGGCTCGTCGGATCAACGCCTGTAACCACTGCCAATCCCTTGCGGTAAGGGCCGATAAAGGTTTCAAAAACAGTCACTTCCAGGTCTGGCCGGTGTTTGCGCAGGATTGGTACGATCTTGTAGACATCACCGCACCAGGCGTTAAATCGGCGCTCGCGTTCTAGCATTTCGAGCTGTTCAGGCATCACGTCGTCGAAAAGAATGACACCGCCTGGGCGCATCCACTTTTCGGTTTCGATGAAATCGCGGAGCACATACTCGGCCAAGTGCATGCCATCTATGAAGGCGAGGTCAATGCCACCCCCCAGAACCTTAGCGCAACGCGCTTCGTCCGCGAAGAACGCATCGCTCGTCTCACGAAAAAGCTGCGTCGGCGCCGACAGCGCGTTCGAGATGACGTAGGATGGATCAACCCCGACTGAGCGGCATTGCGAAAGCCTTAGGCTGGTCCCGGTATCGACCCCAATCTCGAAGTAGAGAGAGGGTTTTTTCACCCGATGCACCTTGCTGAGGCACTTCAGATAGCTCAACTCTTTCGTCTGTACCCCGTTTCGTTTTTCGGCCTCTGGCAGAATACCGATTGGAGGTAAGGGTGTCCGTGCGAGCCTCTCGTCGGGCGCGCCGCCGACCGATAAGACCGGTTTGTAGTTGTCAGTCATCCCAGCGCGGATACGCGCGACATAGATGTTCGCGAGTTGCTTGAGTATTCGATCACTCGCTTTGCCAAACTCTCGCGATATCGTGGGGATGCGCTGCGTCAACCTGCGAGCCTTGCCGAATAAAAAGGGGCTCCGCACGTTCACGACAGCGTCCGAGCCTGTAATCTCACGATGGCGTTCTTGGTAGATCTTGACGAGCCGATCACGCTCCTCAGGGGCTCGCTGGGTGGTAACCCCTCGATGATCCTGGTGAAAGGTTCCTTCACCCGGTAAAGCCACATAGCTGTTCTCGGGCGCGTGAATTAGGCGCGAGTAGATCTCGAGATTGGCGAACCCCGCGCCTGCTTCATCGTAGCGCTCGTCGAACATCCCGCATGCGTCTAGGACCCGCTTCGTCGTGATCAGACAATTGGACTCGATGGCGTCCACCCAACTGCGCCTATGGTTCTCGCCTGGATAAACGGCGTACTCGAAAAGGCTGTAACCATCTTCAGGCCAGCCGACTTCTTCCAGCGCATTGCCCTCGGCCGCGAAAGCTTGCGTCTGCTCTGTTAAGTTTTGCGAGACAGACCCTAGAAAATACTGTGGAACATTGATCACCGGGTTTTGGAACAACGCCCACGCGTCACTGGCATTCCTTACGACACCGGGCGACAGCATATGTGCACCATCGATCATTGCCGCAACCATCTCAAACCGTGCGGCGCGGATGCCTTCGTTCAATGCAAAAACAGGCGACGGATGCTCATCGACACGCAGTATCTGCCTTACATGAGGAAACCGCTCCTGTAGATCATCGGGTAGGGGTTCGGTCGAGCCGTTGTCGACCAAGATGACCTCAATCTCATCGCTACCAACGCTTTGGTAGGACGGAGCGCAAGTCATCAAAGTACGTTCAATTTGCTGGGGGATGTTATAGTAGACGATCACGAAACTAAGACCGGAAAAATCTCCGGGCGTCCTGACTACTTCGGGTTTCTCTGACGCAAGACCATCAGCAACCCGATCGAAGATGGACTGATAACCCCAATCCCGCTTTCTTAGCTTGTCTCTTTCAGCCTCGAGCGCGGTGATATGCTCACGCAAGCGCTTGATCTCACGTTCGGTATCCTTGTCCCATGACATCTGAGCTCTCTCTACCAAAGTTCACGCCGCCGGGAGTGGTAATAGAGCATTTAGTTTTGTACAAGCAAAGGTGCACATGACAGTTCTGTTTGCACAGAGGTTTGAAATGGGTGCGGTTCTTCCAACAATGAATGCTCGCGAGCATGACGAAATCTCAGCGGTTGTAGCTCAGGCGTCAGATATTTGCCGTGTGTCGCGGAGTGTCGGTGACATGGTGCGTCTAAGAGATGCTCGAGTTCGTTCCGGTCAGAGTATCAACGAAGAAACGCGAACCTCCTGGCAGCTACAGGTCGACAAAGAGCCCGAAAATTTGTTCGATCCTGAGCCTGGTATGCTACCTGAACTCTGCCTGCGAGATCTCACGATCACGAATCTACAGAGCGCAATGTACCACCATGGCGCTTTGATCATTCGCAACCTGTTTGATCCCCGACTGGCCCATGAATATCGAAAGAAAATCGATGAGGTTTTCGCGGCTGCGAATGAACTCGCGGCAGAGGTCGGCGATGGTGCGCCTGATGAGCGTCCGGCACGATCAAAAGGCCGCTATCTGCCACTCGGCAAAAAGTCGGGCATGTCGCGCCCGGCCCATTTTGCATTTCTCGGGAAGAGCGGCGCGGTTGAGACCTTTCTCTCACCAAAAGTTTCGCACGAACTCTTAGACAGTTTCGAAGCCCTTGGTTTGCGTGGTTTGCTACAGTCGTATTTCCGCGACGAAGCCTGTTTGTCGTTTCAAAAGAGTGTTCTGCGCCGGGCCGAACCGCTCGAGAACCCTGCAGAGTGGCATCAGGATGGCGCATTCATGACGCCGGGAATCCAGAGCTTGAACCTCTGGATTTCGCTGACGGAATGTGGTGCTGGAACAGAAGCGCCTGGGATGGACCTGATCCCACGGCGGCTATCGTCGATCTTGCCCACTGGAACCAACAACGCGGTCTTTAATTGGTCGGTCTCTGGCAAAACGGTTGCCGAGGAGTTCCCAGAACTCGAGCCAGCGAGACCTTACTTTGGGGCCGGCGATGCGGTGTTCTTCGATCATTACAATCTGCACGCGACATCTTCTGGACCTGAGTTCACGCAGCCTCGCTACGCAATTGAGACCTGGTTCTTCTCAAAGTCGAAATGCGCCATCAATCAGACACCGGTGATTTGGTGATGATCTGCTTCGCCTTCACTGGGCTGATTTCGGCGCGCGCCATTTTTTTCTTCCGAAGAGCTTGAAGAAAGTCGACTTTCGGATCGATTTGAGGATGCGTTGTTCTGCTTCAGCAGAGATTAGGGCTGCTCTCGCCTGGTTGAGCTCTTGCTGGTCCAGATTTGCGCGATCATCAGCTTTGTCACGCAGCATCCGCACCTGTTCGGTCTTCAAGTCGACGCTAGCGCTTAATGCAGCTGATTTACGCCGCAGCTCCTTCAAAGCAGAGTCGTAATCGCCAATGATCTTTCCCAGCATAGAGGATGCGGCATCGAACTCACTCTGGACTCGGCGAAGCGTCTCCAACGGTGGAGGTGCGGAAGGATCGTGGACCAACAATCGCAGGGCCGCATATGCGTCACTGATCCAGCCATGCGCGAGATCGTCGTGGATCACTTGATCAGCAGAGAACTCATGGTTCCGCAGTTTTTCGGACAGAACAGCAGTCACATCTTCCCGAACATTATCCAGCTGGGTTGGGAAGGGCCCGACGATTGTTGAGACATCCCGCAGCGCATCTAACGGCCCGCTGACCAACTGATCGTAGGCGACGAATGCGCGTGTCATACCTGCGGAGCCGGAAACGGCATCCAGCATGTAGCGCAGCCAAAGCAGTGCCGCGTTCGCCTTTGTCATATCATTGCGTTTGACCAGAGACGCGATCACTTCGAGCGGGTTGCGAATCGTGATGATCGCTTGAACGGGTGTCTTTTCCGAAAGAGCGGACCGATAGACAGGAACCAAGCGGCAAATGCGCGGATCCTTGATCACCGCAGGTTGGCCCCCCACGAACTCATCAGTTATCAGATTCACCAAGTCCTCTTCAAAGTCGCGGCGGTGTGAGACCGGCACACGAGCAAGTCTTCCAGACGTCCAATCCGACCAGACGACGTCGGCACTTGTGAGATATCCATCGTTGAGACGAACAAGCGGCTGGCTTTCCCAATGGCCACGCCTGTTCGAAACATTGCCCTTTATCAGTGTCTTCGGCAGTCCGTATCCAAGCAGGCTAAGAGCTCGGGTCAACGCTGAACTGCCGCTACGGTGCATTCCTAAGACAAGGAGGATTTGAGACGGTAGTCCATCGCCAGACATTAAAAATACACCTTCGGCAGAGCCTTTTTTCTTGGTCAAGATGATAGCAAAGCATCACCAATCGTGGCTTGAGGTCTGCTCAAGGAAGAGAGGTCGGTCGCTACAATCCTTGTGCGGGACACTAAGCACCGACGTCCCGCGATTTCAAGACACGTCCGCTTCCTTCGAGGAGTGCACTCAAAGCAGACTACACCTTGCTGCTCGGTCAATTTGAGCTAGAAAGGCCAGTGAAATCTTGGGTTGATATCCGATGCGGTTGCCAAATCTTCTCCTAGTTGGAGCTCAGAAGTCAGGCACGACCTGGATGCACCAAAGCCTGTCCCGTTCTCAATACATTTTCGGATCGACGCAGAAAGAGCTGAACCTGTTTGGTCAGCCTGGCTATAGCGGCCGGCTGGACGATTACAGAAGCCACTTCAAAGAGGATGCAAAACCGAGCGCCAAGTACTTCATGGAAAGTACGCCTCACTACTTTCATGCGCCAAACGTCATTCATGACGTTGCAAACCAGATTAGATCGACGATCCCTGACGTCCGCACGATGGTCATTCTGCGCAATCCTATTGAGCGTTACCGCTCAGCCTACATTCATCACATGCAAAAGGGTCGGCTGGCCTATATCTCCCAAATCGACGCGTTGACGGATGATCAGATCATGTTGTCCACAGGCCTCTATGGAAAGATTCTGAGCCATTGGCTCACCGTCTTTCCGGACATCATCGTCCTGTCCCATGACCAGCTCAGAATGGAGCCACAGAGCGTCCTAAAGCAGGTCTTCTCGCAGCTCCATCTTGACTGTGATCTTGATTTAAACTCTGAGCTTCACCCGACCCATACCTCTGAGGAAAAAAGGCGATCGCGCAATTGGCCGGAGCTCCCGGATCTGACCGTGGCCCTTAGGAAGTCATTGGCAGACTTTTACCGAGACGACATCACTCTCCTCTCGGGGCTGGTCGACTTTGAAGTCGACCATTGGTTAGAGCTAGATGTCTAAGGCAAAACCTCTTTTGGACGGCAATGTTTAGCCCAGCTCTCGCAAGTCTCAGCGTTTTCGGCAGGATTAGATTTACATTCTCACAGCTCACCGGCTCTGCCGGTGGCAGTATCGGCCTTTCTGTCAAGCGTTTTCCAAACGTAGCCGAGGGAACGACTGCATTCGCAGGCTCTTAACTTATGGAGAACGTTAGCGAGGCCTCGGTTTCTCTAACCATGACTTTGGTCTCAGTCGTTAGCCAATTACGATCAGCGCCGAAGCGATCCTCTAACTTCAAGTCTGTTTCGGTCGCCAGATCGAACTCTAGTCGGTCCGCCTCTTCGGCACTCCGAGTGCCCTCTAGCAACCTAAGGTGGTTTTGGGCTGTGGGTGTCTTATGCCAAAGTTGATATGGTTCATGATTGTGCCTCATTTGTGCCTGAAGGTCTCTAAGTTTATTCTCGGTCAGAGGCCGATCAGCGGGATGCGCGGTGTTACGCGGGCTCCAAGTTCATAGAGTTAAAGCGCGAGGGAGATTGCACCGAAATGGACGACGAGAAAGTTGAAGAACTTCTGGGTGAGCTAGGCCCTCTGAATAAATCCATCCAACTGGTCCAGCGGGGAAGTGCGCCGTCCAGTTGGGATATCTTTCTCGGGGACGAGAGCGACGGCGAAATCATGTCTGTTGGCGTTTCCCATCAGTCTCAAGACAGGAAACTCGTCCTGTTTTCTAGTCTCGCCGTGCCAGATGCGGAGAATGAAGCACCCACTTATGAGATGCTTTTGACCTTCAATGGTCTTTGGACTGAAACCGGTGGTCAGCGTATGGCGCTGGACGGTGACGGCTTGCCAATGCTTGTGATGGATTTGTCGTTGCCGGGCCTCGATGCGTCCGCGCTAGCGGCTCAGCTAGAGGCTTTTGCGACAAGAGCGATGTCTTGGCAAGTCTTGCTCGAACAGGGTGGATTCGACGCAGGTCAAGCTCCAGGGACAGACGACCCCGCGGAAGCATCAAATCAGGAACATGTGCTACGGGTTTGATCGCAGCGCATACCAAAGGAGAGACGACATGGGCGGCATTTCCCACCTCGATAAAATGATAACCTCCCTTGAGTCGAGTTACATCGATCAAAACCAGGGCATGACGCAGGATAAGCTTGACCAACAAGCCAGCAAAATCTGGGTCAAGTTCGACAAGAGTGATAAGAGCGAGGATGGGTTTGGGCTTAAGTTAAGCGCCGCAAGTCAGAGCAAGAGCGCCACGAAAAGCCTCTTTGGTCAGTCAAAGCTCGACAAGACCAAGAGCAAGGTTCAGGACCATTTCGACCAACACTTCAAAGAGGCCAAGGTAAAGCGCGGTAAGGTCGACGACCAGTCGTCAATGAAGTTCCTTGAGGCGGCCTATACCGGCTCTAGCAAAAAGACATACATGACGTTGGCCGAATTGCGGACCATGCGCGATCAAGCGAACGCCGACGTGGCCAACATCAACAAAAACAAAAACGATATTCAGAGTTCCACGCAGGAGGTAAACTCGATCAAAAATAGCTTGTCGGGTGTGGGAATCGGGAGCCTGGAGAGTATCTCACAAGACATTAAGCAGAAAATAGATCAGAAACTTGCTGAGGTAGACAGTACGTATACCGATTACACTGGATCTATGAAGGAAAAACCCAAATACAACGATGCGCAAAAAGCTCAGATGCTGAAGCAAGTAGTGAAATTTGCCAAGAATGCGCAAGATAATCTATCTACCAAGGTGAACGAGCACTTCAATAAAGTCGAGCAAGAGCAGCAGACAAAACAACTTGCAGAGATGCAAAAGAAGCAACAGTTGGAGAACGCAAAGAAGATCGAGCCCCATGTTCCCCCTCAATTTGACAACGCGGAGTTGCAGCTGGGCAATGTTGAAGGAGGGCCGCTATTGCAAAGCCGTCAGGGTTCTAACCAGTCGTGCGCACTCCATGCGATAAACAGCTTTTGTCAGGATCAGGTGATGGACGACGCGACAATGAACGCATCGTTCAAGCAAGTGATGAAGCCTCAGGTCGACAGCTTTGACGCGATGAAGGATGGGATCGATGACATTGTCGTTGTGAATAAGATCAAACCGAAGCCTCAAGACGTGAAGTCTGGTTTCGAGACTAACTCAGTCCAATGGCAGCTTCATAATCTTGGCATCGAGACCGAGAGTATGAACATCGATACGCCATTGACGTCGAAGCTGACCAAGCCAGGGCCTAATGTTGATATCAGCGCCGATCAGAAGGCATTTCTCACGATGCAGGCTCAGAAACTTGAACTGAGCCCTGACGTCTACACCCAGATGGTTTTCGCGGCGGGGGACCCGAGTCCTGAGTTAGAGGAGGAGTATGCTGCCTACCTTGGCGATTTGGCCATCGACCGGGCTGTTATCAAGCTAAACGAAAGCGGAGCCGACCGGGTTATGCTGAACTATGGTATCGAGGAAGGTACCCACTGGGTCACCATGATGAAGGATGACGAGGGCAAATGGCATTTGCTCGACAGTCTCGACAAAACCGGCGACCAACCCGAAATGACGATGAAGGAGTTCCTGACCCAGAAAAGGAATCTCTTCGCCAACAATGACCAGGTAATGCGCGCTCAGATGGTCGTGGAACGTGACCCAAAAGTCCCAGGTGATAACCAAGCTTTCGATGCATTCCAAGACGGGGGCAAAGCACTGCTTTTCAATATGAAATCAGACGGCTGGTACGATGGTGCTACGGTTTCTATGGACAAGCTTAAGAGCGATATGAGCGATGCTATCGACGTTTTGGATGATCTCGAAAACGGCCGAGACATAGATACTGAAGCTGCTCTTGCGACATTGCGCCAAGCTGTGAAATCCATGAGTGACTACATTGATAACCGCGGAGACTACGCACTTATGCAAAGCCAAATCAATGAGTTGCAGGATGTCGTGGCTGCGGCAAACGCCTACATTCCTATCTTGGATGAGTACAGCAAGTAGAACCGACCCCATCCGGTTAATCGCTAGGAGTGTTGCGCTCAAATCATTGTAAGACAGAGGTGGTTCGGTTCGTTTGAACAGTTTGGAGCCGTGTCGGTGATGGTATTGTACTCCAGCCGGTTAAGTTTGGTGGCAACGTTCGGTGGCGTCGTGATGAGCTTGAGGAAGTTATCGAGCGCATCTCTCAAGAACGGGAGGTCGCGTAATGAGCCCCAAAAAGGAAAACCCCGGCGGGCAGGCCGGGGCTCTCGATGCCAGCAATTGGAAAGATTGTCGCACAGAGAATACTTCGAGACCCGGTAAACGGCAAGGCACATCAGTCATCGTCGGCACCGGAGAAGACGCCCGCGAAGTCCTCTTAAGCGGTCGCGTCTTGTGGGCGATCCAAGAGCTCCTCCGGGCTGGACCGAAAGGCATCACGTCGATCGACTATCCCGGTATCCGTCTTGCACACTTCATCTTCATGCTGCGCAAGCAGGGCTTCGCGATCGTAACCGAGCGCGAGGCGCACGGAGGGCAGTTTCCAGCATCTCATCCGAGGTATCGCCTGCACACGCAGGCTCGGATCGGGGGTGCGTGATGGCAACCCTAGAAAGATCTGATCATCGCGAGGGTGGTGTCAGACTAATTCGAACCAGTCTCTGCTTGCCCCGGCCTGCGGGAAACTAGGCTGAACAAAGCTGGAGAGCCCCCACTGAGTTGCCCATGCGAATTGTTAGTGCATGACTGGTCTCTGGTCCATCGGGATGATGCTCTCTGTGGCGGGCGGCCTGTATCCGATGGCGCTGTGTGGACGGATGGTGTTGT
>JBCDAQ010000004.1:0-50194 GCA_039185285.1 Pseudomonadota bacterium | reverse complement strand
GGCCGAGGGGGACGCCGGGCGCCGAGACCGTGTCGGCCGTTGTGTTGAGCGCGATGAGCGTCGGCGGCGGCGCTTCGGGAGCCTTTGCCGGCTCCTCGAGGAATGTCGATTGCGCGAAGGCGACCGAGGGAAAGCTCTCGCTATCGACCCAGTCCGTACCGAAGAGCATGGCATAGGCGCCCGCGTGCACCAGACCGGCCACAGCGAGGCCGAGCGCGATGCCGACGGGCGCGGTTCGGCCCGTCTCGCCGCGGATGCTCCGACGACTGGCGCCGAGCACGGCCCCGGTATCGGGTTGAGTTCTGCCGTGCGGCATCTCGAACCACGTCATCAGGCCCTCCGCTGCGGTGATACATACGCAAGTGATTCAACTCAGGCGCGTGTTTGCGCTGCACCACAACTAGCACATGATCGATGGCGGCGCAGGGAAAACTGCCGCACCACAAGGCGCAAGGACCGACAAGTCGCAAAAAAGGGGCCCGGACAGCGGTGTCCGGGCCCCTGATGGTGGCTTGAGATGGTCTCGACGTCAGCGGCTCTCGATGCCTGCATAGTCGCGGCGGGCCGCGCCCTTGTAGAGCTGACGGGGCCGGCCGATCTTCTGGGTCGGGTCCTCGATCATCTCCTTCCACTGCGCGATCCAGCCGACGGTGCGGCTGAGCGCGAAGATCGGCGTGAACATCGAGGTCGGGAAGCCCATCGCTTCGAGGATGATGCCCGAGTAGAAATCGACATTCGGGTAGAGCTTCTTCTCGATGAAGTACTCGTCCTCGAGCGCGTGCTTCTCCAGGAGCTTGGCGGTCTGGAGTGTGGGGTTGTCCTTGACGCCGAGGAGGTCGAGCACCTCGGCCGCCGTGGCCTGCATCACCTTCGCGCGCGGGTCGTAGTTCTTGTAGACGCGGTGGCCGAAGCCCATGAGGCGGAAGGGGTCGTCCCGGTCCTTCGCGCGCTTGACGTATTCATCGACCCGGTCGGGCGAGCCGATCTCGCGCAGCATCTCCAAACAGGCCTGGTTCGCGCCGCCATGGGCAGGGCCCCAGAGGCTCGCAACACCCGCCGCGATGCAAGCGAACGGATTGGCTTGTGATGAGCCCGCCAACCGCACGGTCGAGGTCGAGGCGTTCTGCTCATGATCCGCGTGCAGCGTCATGATCCGGTCCATCGCACGGCTCAGGATTGGATCAACGACGAACTCCTCCGCCGGCACAGCAAAGCACATATGGATAAAGTTCGATGCATAATCGAGGTCGTTGCGCGGATAAATGAAAGGCTGCCCGATCGAGTACTTATAGGCCCAGGCCGCAATCGTCGGCAGCTTCGCGATCATCCGTATTGAGGCGACCTCGCGCTGCCAGGGGTCATCGATATCGGTCGAGTCGTGGTAGAACGCCGACATCGCACCGACCACGCCACAGACAATCGCCATCGGGTGCGCGTCCCGGCGGAACCCGCGGAAGAAGTTTGTCATCTGTTCGTGGAGCATCGTGTGATTGGTCACCCGACCCTCGAAGTCTTCCAGCGCCGCCGCGGTCGGCAACTCGCCATAAAGCAGAAGATAACAGACCTCGAGGTAGTGGCTTTTTGCCGCCAGTTGGTCGATGGGATAGCCGCGATAAAGCAGCTCACCCTTGTCGCCATCGATGAAGGTGATCTGGCTTTCGCACGAACCTGTCGAGGTGAACCCTGGATCGTAGGTGAAGACGTCAAGCTCTTTGTAGAGCGCGCGAATATCGATCACTGACGGCCCGTGGATACCGTCATAGACGGGAAAATCGACAGATTTGCCGTCAAGGCTCAGGGTAGCAGTGCGTTTCGTACCATCGGACATATCGGACCTCTCCTTCTGGGCGCGTCGAATGCGCGCTTTTAACTTGTGCTGCTTCGAGGATGGCTGGGGGCGCTTAATTCCCTTGCAGGTCTGCCAAACGTGCGAGTGTTTCGTCTTTGCCGAGGATGACCATAACGTCAAAAACCCCGGGGCTGACACCGCGCCCGGTCAGGGCAGCGCGCAGCGGTTGAGCGACCTTGCCGAGTTTGAGACCCCTCTCCTCTGCGACGCCTCGGAGGATTTCTTCCACCTCCGACTTCCCCCATTCGCTAGCATTTTGCAGGCGCACAGTCAATTCGGCCAGCGTTTCTCGACTGTCATCGGTAAGGGACTTCGCAGACTTCTCGTCGTAGGAAATTGGACGATCGGAAAAGATAAATCCAGCTATTTCAACCAGTTCCGGAAGAGTCTTTGATCTCTCTTTCAGGCTTGGAATCGCAAGTTCAAACCGGTCACATTTTTCTCCGTCTGGGATGGGAGATTGCTGCAGTGCGGCAAATGCCCGGCTCGCCTCGAACAGCGTTTTGTCATCAGTTGCACGAATGTGCTGGCCGTTCAGGTTCGCCAGTTTCGTGAAGTCAAACCGCGAGGGTGATTTGCCAATCGCATCGAGGCCGAACCACTCGATCGCTTGCGCGGTGGTAAAGAACTCCTCGTCCCCGTGACTCCATCCCAGCCGGGCGAGATAATTCCGCATCGCCTCCGGCAGATAGCCCATATCGCGGTAAGCCTCGACCCCAAGTGCGCCGTGGCGTTTGGACAGCTTCGCGCCGTCTGGCCCGTGGATAAGAGGGATATGGGCAAAAACCGGCACCTCCCATCCATTCGCCTGAAAAATCAAACTTTGCCGCGCCGCATTGGTAAGGTGATCGTCGCCGCGGATGACATGGGTGACCCCCATATCATGGTCGTCCACCACCACTGCCAGCATATAGGTCGGCGTCCCACCAGAACGGAGCAAAACCAGATCATCCAATTGGTTCGCTTGCCATGTCACTTCACCCTGAACCGCGTCTTGGACGGTGACAGCTCCCTCGCGCGGTGCTTTCAGGCGAATAACATAAGGCCCGTCCGGCCAATCGGTCCGCTCGCGCCAAGGGCTCTGGAACAGGCTAGAGCGGCCCTCGGCTTTTGCCTGCTCGCGAAAGGCGGCGATCTCCTCCTGAGTTGCGTAGCAGCGATAAGCGGTTCCCGCTTCTAGCATTGCATTTGCAACAGCGGCATGGCGTTCAATGCGCGAGAACTGACTAATTGCCTCGCCGTCCCAGTCGAGGCCCATCCAGCGCATGCCCTCGAAGATCGCCTCCGTCGCTTCAGGAGTGGATCGTGCACGATCGGTATCTTCGATCCGCAAGAGGAACTTACCCCCAAAATGCCGCGCGAACAGCCAGTTAAAGAGTGCAGTCCGTGCGCCACCAATATGGAGAAACCCTGTGGGAGAGGGCGCGAAGCGCGTTACGACGGATTTATCGTTCATTGAGATTGCTCTTTAAACGGGCGCCTTACAGCTTTAGGTTGTCACCGAAGGGCGCGTGGGAGTGGGTTGGCGCCCTTATGGTCCAGTCCGAATGCGGGTGCAAGGTGATCAGTCGGTGGGGAAGTCAGAGAATGTTCGCGGCCGAACTGCGCCGCGCCGTTCTATGGCTGCCGGTTCTCTTCGGATCCGGCATCGCAGTCTACTTCCAATTGCCGGAAGAGCCCGAGGTGGCATGGGTCGCGTTGCCATTGTCGTTCTTAATCCTCTTGGTTAGTGGCGCCGCGCATCGGGCCGGCCTGTTGGCTCTCCTCGTCTGCTCGGCCCTAGCCGCAAGCGCGTCGGGCTTTGCTGTTGCTGTCGCCCATACCAAATTGAGCCCTGTGGTCATGATCGATCGGCCAATGGCTGAGACCGTTGAAGGGCGCGTTCTCAACGTCAGTCGATCAGCCAGCGGTGCGCCGCGACTTTTGCTTGAGGATGTTGTCATTTACGGGTTGCCCGCCTCCGCGACGCCCAGAACGATCCGCGTCGCACTTAAGAAGACGGATGACATCCCAACTCCCGGTGAGCGCGTCAGGATTTACAGCGGTCTCTCGCCACCGGGAGGGCCGGTCGAACCCGGGGGGTACGATTTTCGCCGCCACGCATACTTCGCAGGTCTGGGGGCTGTTGGTTTCGCCCACGGCGTCGTCGTGCCAGTTCCCGAGAGTGATGAGCCGCGTTACTGGGATCGGGCGCGAGTTTGGCTCGCGGGGGTTAGACACCAACTCTCCACGTCTATCCGAGACGCAATTCCAGGGCCTGGTGGAGCTTTCGCCGCAGCCATTATCGTGGGGGATCGCGCCTATATCGACGATTCAGATGCCGAGGCGCTTCGGACCGCTAACCTTGCGCATCTACTCGCAATTTCCGGCCTGCACATGGGGATCCTGACGGGGCTCGTCTTCAGCGGGCTTCGGGTTCTTCTGGCAATGGCTGGCCCTGTCCCTCTTCTGCTGCCCAGCAAGAAGATTGCCGCAGGTGCTGCTTTGGTTGTAGCGCTGGGGTATCTGATGCTCTCAGGCGCAACCGTGGCGACCCAACGCGCCTTCGTGATGGTTTCAGTGGCGCTGATCGCTGTGCTCTTTGATCGGCCTGCGATTACGCTTCGTGCTCTTGCTGTTGCGGCGTTGATCATCCTGCTGATCCGCCCAATCAGCCTTATAGAGCCTGGGTTCCAGATGAGCTTCGCGGCCACTTGTGCCCTGGTTGCGGGGTATGAAGCGGTACGCGACTATTTGCGCCGCGATTGGGAGGATCGCCAGACGCAGCGAAGATCTCTCCAGGCAAAGATGCTTCGAACGGTTGGGGTTTACTTCGGTGGGCTGATCTTCACGACCATCCTGGCGGGTTTCGCGACGGCACCATTCGCGGCCTATCATTTTAACCGCACGGCGCCATACGGGCTGCTGGCGAATCTCGCGGCGGTTCCTGTGATGGGTTTGGTGGTTGCACCCAGCGCATTGGGAGCAGCCCTTCTCTCTCCATTTGGTTGGGCGCAACCCGCCATGGCGATGTTGGGGCAGGGGATATCGGTCATTCTGAGCGTTGCGCATTGGGTTGCGGCTCTGCCGGGCGCCGTCGGTTATGTGCCTGCTTTTCCGGCGAGTATTTTGGTAGCTGTTACGCTCGGTGGGCTTTGGTTGAGTTTTTGGCGCGGGCCATGGCGTCTCCTTGGTCTGTCTGGCTTCGTCCTGGCGGGGATCGTCTATCTACAACCCGTGCCGCGCCCCGAAGTTTTGGTCGCGCCCGGGGGTGGTTTGACCGGCGCCATTGGTGCTGAGGGGCGCGCGATCGATCATGAGACGACCCGGAAGTTCATTGCGTCCAACTGGCTACGCCGCGACGGCGATGCAGCGCTTCAGCCAGAGGCTGCAGCCAGACCCGGCGTTTCAAGGGGGCGAGAAGCAACTACCGCTTATCTCTCCAATGGGTGGAAGGTTGTCGTGATCCGGCGAGGCGATGACCATGATGCGCTCTGCCAGGAGCGCACATTGGTGCTGGCCTTCCGCGGCTCCCCTCCAGAGGGGGAGTGCGAGCTTCTCTATGGTCGGATGCTTCACCGACTGGAAGGCGTCGCTATCTCGCCCAATGGGCAAGGGATTTCGATCACACCCGCACGACCGCAGATGCAGCGGCCCTGGTCCGCCCCCTAATAGGTTCGGATCAGCCCGACCATTTTGCCCTGAATCTTGACCTGGTCCTCACGATAAACGCGTGTCTCATAAGCCGGGTTTGCAGCTTCGAGCGCGATCGAGCGGCCCTTGCGGCGGAGCTTCTTGAGGGTTGCTTCGTGATCCTCAATCAGCGCGACAATGATATCGCCATTCTCCGCGTCGATTTGCTTGCGCACAACAACCACATCGCCTTCGAAGATCCCTGCTTCGATCATCGAGTCGCCTTTGACTTGGAGTGCGTAATGCTCACCAGACGCCGCCAACATGGCCGTAGGAACGCCCATCTGAGAGGTCCCGCTCTCCATCGCCTCGATCGGTACGCCAGCTGCGATCCGACCGATCAGAGGAACGGTCGATGCCTCTCCCATCTGGACGCCTTCACCACCAAGTTTCTCAATCGCATTCTGCGACCGGCTTTCACGCCCCAGATCTCCCTGGATGATCGAGGGTTGAAAGCCGCGAACAGGTGCGGGCACCGGTGCGGCAAAATTCTCGGGCAATTTCAAAATTTCAACAGCGCGCGCGCGATGCGCCAGACGGCGGATGAAGCCACGCTCCTCCAGCGCTGTCACGAGCCGATGAATACCGGATTTGGATCGCAGATCGAGGGCAGCTTTCATTTCATCAAAGGACGGAGAAACCCCATCACGCTGCACTCTCTCATGAATAAACATGAGCAAATCGTACTGTTTTTTCGTTAGCATGCCTCGAACCCCTGCATTTCCAAGATACGGAAATTAACGCTTCTTGTTCTACAAGTGTTCTTGCTTTGTGTCAAGCAGGTGTGGATAACTTAGTCAACCGTCAAGTGGGATGTACTCAACAAGTGTTCCTTTTTGCAACTGTTCTGCTTTTGGTGCACGTACAACCAGACAATTAGCCGAGGCTAGGATGCCCAACCTAGAGCTGTCTTGGTTCTCATGAACTGTCACTTCCGGCACGGCAGCATTTTGCCAGTTTAGAGTTGCGCGCATGTAATGCTCACGAGGTCCGTTTTTGGGCAGATCATGGGCAAGAGCCGCTTTGCGGCGCGCCCGTGCCCCGACGTGAAGGCCCAGAGCTTTGTCGATTGCGGGTCGCAGGAAGATCTCACCGCAGACCATGGCTGAGACCGGATTGCCAGGCAGGCCAAGCATCATCGCGGATCCGAAGCGGCCAGCCATCAAGGGCTTTCCCGGACGCATAGCAATTTTGTAGAAGTCGAGCGTAAGCCCATCGTCCGACATGACCTGGGCAACCAAATCGTGATCTCCCACCGATGCGCCGCCGAGGGAGACGATGATGTCGGCGCCCTCTGCTGCCGCGAAGGAGGCGCGAAGGCTCTGCGCTGTGTCACGGGCGATCGGGCATTGCCGGGGCAGGACACCCGCCGCGCGCAGCATGGCGGCGAGACCATAATTGTTTGACGCAATAATCTGATCCGGGCCAGGCACCTCTCCTGGCAGGACCAGCTCATCACCTGTTGGAATCAAAGCAACAACAGGACGGCGTGCCACCGTCACCTCGGCGACGTTCATCGCCGCGAGCAGTGCCAAATCGCGGGGAGAAAGACGCCGCGGCGCGGTCAGGCGAAAACCTTCGGCGAAGTCTCCGGCTGCCGGACGGATATATTCGCCCTTTGGTGGCACGGCGCGGACGTGAATGCGGTCCCCATCACGCTCGGTATCTTCCTGGATCAAAATCGTGTCGGCGCCTTCTGGAACTGGGGCACCAGTGAAGATACGGATCGCGGCCCCAGTCGGCAGGCTCGAGGCCGCCCGATGGCCCGCGGCTGCTTCGTCGATCACGGTGAGTTCGGCCCCGAGCGCCAAGTCCTCGGCCCGCACCGCGTAACCATCCATCGCCGATGCCGCAAAGGGTGGCTGATCGCGTCTCGCGACGGCATCGACGAGCAATACGCGCCCACCCGCGTCGGCCAGAGGCACAGTTTCAGCACCCATCTCTGGCGCGAGGGCGAGAACTTTAGCAAGGGCCTCAGCGGTGGAGAGCATCAATCAGCCTGATAGGTGCCGGATTTCCCACCCGCCTTATGAACCAGGCGGATATCCGTGATCTGCATCGCTTTGTCGACTGCTTTGAGCATGTCGTAGACCGTCAAAGCAGCGGCCGAGACGGCCGTCAGCGCCTCCATCTCCACCCCGGTTTTTCCTGACAGCTTTACCGTCGCCTCGATCTCAACACGGTCCGGCGGGGCAGGTGTCAATTCCACGGCGATCTTCGTCAGCAGCAAAGGATGGCAAAGCGGAATGATTTCAGGTGTCTTCTTCGCGGCCATTATCCCTGCGAGCTGAGCAATACCTAAAACGTCGCCCTTCCTCGCCCGACCTTCCTGAACGATTGTGAGGGTCGCAGGTGACATGATCACCGAGCCTCGAGCGGTTGCGGTGCGCTCAGTCACTTCCTTTGCGCCGACATCGACCATTTGGGCATTACCTTGGTCGTCGAGATGGGTGAGTTTGCTCATTCAGCAGCCATCGGAACGGGATCGGCGAGGAGCTCTCGTGTCGCGCTTGCGACATCCTCTTTGCGCATTAGGCTTTCGCCAATCAGGAAGGACCGCGCGCCAACTCGGGCCAGTCGTGCAAGGTCAGCTGGCGTAAACAGTCCGCTCTCTCCCACCAGTAGCCGGTCATCTGGCACATTGGCTGCGAGCGTTTCGGTCGTCGCTAGCGTGACCTCAAAGGTCTTCAGGTTGCGGTTGTTGATACCGAGGAGCTTTGACTTGAGCATCAATGCCCGATCCAATTCTTCGCGATCGTGAACCTCGATCAAGGCATCCATTCCCCAGGAGAAAGCCGCCTCCTCCAACTCCTGCGCCTGTTGGTCGCTGACCGAGGCGAGGATGATCAAAATGCAATCGGCACCCAGCGCACGGGCCTCAGCGACTTGATAGGTGTCATAGAGGAAATCCTTGCGGATTGCTGGAAGGGCGGTCGCGTCCCGCGCCTCTGTAAGAAATGCGTCAGCACCTTGGAAACTGGGTGTGTCGGTCAAAACGCTCAGACAGGTAGCACCCCCTGCCTCATAGGCGCGGGCAAGAGAGGGAGGATCGAAATCTGCCCGTATAAGGCCTTTTGACGGACTGGCCTTTTTGATCTCGGCGATCAACCCATAGCGTCCGGAGGCTTCTGCGTCCCGCAACGCTTCCAGGAAGGGGCGCACCGGGCTCGCCTCGCGCGCATCAGCCTCCACTCTTTGCAAAGGCCGGCTGGCTTTGCGTTCGGCAATCTCGACCAGCTTATAGGCTTTGATTTTCTCAAGGATATCGCTCATGGCGCTTCTGTTAGCGGGTCTCGCGCACGGCGCCAAGGGGTCACGTCAAGCCAAGCATGCAGTGCATACCCTTTACCCGAACGCATCTCCGTATATCTTCTCGCAGGCGAAGGGGCCCGGACTGCAAGGGTTGGAGGGGTTGTGGAACTGCTGATCGATCTGTTTCTGCCGCTCTCCTTGGCGATCATCATGCTCTCTCTGGGAATTGGTCTCAAGGTCAGCGATTTTCTTCGGGTAGCCCAGGTGCCGAAGGCGTTTCTTGCAGGCGCTGTTGCACAAATGATCGCCCTGCCGCTGACGGCCTTCGGGTTGCTGATGCTGGTACCATTGGACCCCGATCTAGCACTTGGTGTGATGATCCTGTCGTTTTGCCCCGGAGGGGTCACCTCAAACGTCTTGGTCAAGCTCGCGAGAGGGGCATTGGCGCTGTCGATAACGCTGACCGCCGTCGTCAGTCTTCTTGCCGTCGTCACCGTACCCGTCTTGGTCGCCTGGATGGCACGGATTTTTGTTGGGGCGGAGGCGCAAGTCGACGTCTCGAACCTGGCAGTTGCCGTGTTTCTGATTACAACCCTACCAGTCGCCATTGGCGTTTGTGTTCGCCACTACGCGCCGGGAATTGCGGATCGGATCGAGAAGCCGATTTCATACATGGCGAACGGATTTTTCATCCTCATTCTCATCGGTGCGATTGCCGCGGGGATCAACACGCTCGTCGATCACGCGGTGACGCTCGCGCCGCTCCTGATCGCGTTGAACGTGTTGATGCTGACAATTGGTTTTGGCATCGGCTGGATGACCGGCTTGACCGGGCCAGAGCGGATTGCGATTGCCCTGGAGGCTGGTGTTCAGAACGCAGCCCTTGGCATCACTCTGGGTGGGCTGCTCGCTGATGCGACGGGTGCTCTGCCGGGATTTACGCTGCCATCTGCTGTTTATGGGGTCACGATGTATCTGATCGTTGCGCCCCTTATCTGGTGGGCCCGGCGCAGCGCTACGCCGCCGTCGCCTGCGCCAATTGCGTAACCTTTTCTCTGGCGGCCCCACTGTCGAGACTTTGGGCGGCCAGCATCACGCCGTCCTTCAGATTGGTGACTTTACCAATCACCATTAGTGCGCAGGCAGCATTCAGCAAAACGGCATCACGATAGGGCCCCGCGGCACCTTCGAGCAGTGCACGGAACGCGCTCGCATTCTCCTCAGGCGTGCCACCCATAATGCCTTCGAATGAATGCACTGGCAGCCCCGCATCCTCAGGATGGATCTCGAACTCAGTGATCTGGCTAGAACTCAGCGCCACAACCGCTGTTGGTCCAGTGATCGTCACCTCATCCGTGCCGTCCGACCCATGAACCAACCAAGCATTTGATGAGCCCAAGGCCGACAGTGTTTCGGCCATCGGGCGCAGGAATTCCGGCGCGAAAGCACCGGTGAGCTGATGTTTCACACCCGCTGGGTTGGTCAGAGGTCCAAGAATATTAAAAATCACCCGTGTGCCCAGCTCGACCCGCACCGGTTGAACATGGCGCATCGCCGCGTGATGCATGGGGGCCATCATGAAGCAGATGCCGGTCTGGGCGAGCGCGCGCTCCGCCACTTCGGCGGCCACCATCACGTTTACACCCATTTGCGTCAGCGCATCTGCGGCGCCTGAGCGCGAGGAGAGGGCTTTATTCCCGTGTTTTGCCACCGGCACGCCCGCGCCTGCGACCACGAAGGCTGTGGCTGTGGAGATGTTGAGCGTGCCTTTGCCGTCTCCTCCTGTTCCGACGATGTCCATGGCGCCTTCGGGGGCTGCGACATGGGCCGCCCGTGCGCGCATGGCCGCTGCTGCTCCTGCAATCTCGTCGACGGTTTCACCTCGGGTCCGCAAGGCCATCAGAAAGCCGCCAATCTGGGCCGGGGTTGCCTGACCCTCCATGATAATGCCAAAGGCGTCTTCCGCCTCGGCGCGAGAAAGGGGTCGATCGGCCGCCAACCCGATCAGAGGTTTCAATTCGGTCATGCCAGCTCCGCAGTCTTGGCCAGCGAAAGGAAGTTCTTCAGCATCGCATGGCCATGCTCCGACGCGATGCTCTCTGGATGGAATTGGACGCCGTGAACCGGCCGTGTCTTATGGCGCAGTCCCATGACGACGCCGGACTGTGACCGCGCGGTGACCTCAAGCTCCTCCGGCAGGCTGTCGGGCGCCACGATCAGCGAATGGTAGCGCGTCACTTGAAATCCCTGGGGCAGATCGTCAAACACCCCCGAATTGTCATGGGAAATCGTCGAGAGCTTACCATGCAGGATTTCGTGACACCGCTCGACACGGGCACCATAGGCGGCACCGATCGATTGGTGGCCCAAACAGACCCCGAGGATTGGGAGCTCGGCCGGCGCCTCACGCACCAAATCCACACAGATCCCCGCTTCCTTGGGCGTGCAAGGGCCCGGTGACAGCACAATCGCCGATGGTTTTAAAGACAAAGCCTCGCGCACGGACATCTGATCATTGCGGATTACATGGGATTTTGCCCCTAACTCGCCCAAAAAATGCACCAAATTATAGGTAAAGCTGTCGTAGTTATCGATGAGTAGGAGCATGTTTAGCTCGTCCTTCAGTGTCTTTCGCAGCGTGTGACGGGTAGCCGAGAAGCGTTGCAGGCGATATAGATGCGCTTAAGCATTGGGCGGCGTCAAGCGCTGACACCGAGCAACATGTTGAGACACAGGTACCGCCAGACTCCGGAGGGTCATGATGGCAGAACAAAGGCAAATTCCATTGTCGAACCGCAAATCGCGCGCCGTAATCGACGATGATTCAGCGCCGGGTTGGTCACTGGGCCGATTCTTAGGTGGCGCGCTGAGCGGGGCTGTGCTCTGCAGCGTGCTCTTCGTGGCCAGCACCTTCGTAATTCCACCCCAGCAAGTCACTTCGGATGCGGGTGCTGCAGCTCCGACCGTTATCGACGAGACCGAAGAGATCACAGCCGAAGCGGAAACGGTGGTAGAGGATGTCGTTGAAGCCGAAGTGCCTGAAGAGGTCTCTTCTGCACCTGACGCGCCAGACACGAGAACATCGCTAGAGCTTTCACCCACGCCGAACCCAGAAACACCGGCGGTTGAGGGTGAAGGCGAACAGCTGGCGATTGCGACCCAACCGGTCCAGACCGAGCAGCCCGTGGCGACGCCTCAGCCATCATCGGATGTCAAAGCCTGGCAAGTTCATCGTGCTGCATTCAACGCATCGGCCGAAATGCCTTTGATCGCCATTCTGTTGGAAGCGCCGAACGAGACGGAAATACCAGTGGATGCAATCCTTGGTCTGGGCATTCCGTTTACGATGGCCGTTATTCCACGAGACGAAGCCTCGGCCGCTTTTAGCCAGAAAGCACGGGCGGCTGGTCTGGAAGTGGTGGCGCATCTGCCGATGGCAGATACAGGCAGCCCAGCAGGCGACGCGGTCATTCGCGAAGGTCTTTCTGAGCAAGAAGTTCGGGTTCTCACGCAAGACCTTCTTGCCCTGGTGCCCGAGGCGATCGGGGTTTCCAATTTTGGCGGCAGTGCCGTCACACCCAATCGCGAAGTCATGGCGGCGGTGCTTGCCGAGTTAAACCGCAAGGGTCACGCCTTTGTCGATGTTCGGGTTGGAGTTGACGGCGCTGGCATGGCAGTCGCCCGAGACCTTGGCACACCTGCGATCCGCAACACGTTGACCTTACAGCCGGATACGTCCGAAGATGAGGTCTACCAGTTGATCGACGGAGCGGCCCGCGATGCGACGACCCTGGGCGAGGTTGTTATACTGGCCAAAACCAGTGCGCCCGTGCTCTTGGGCATTTCGCGCTGGGCGCTTGAGCGCAATGGCAAAGACGCGCGGTTGGCCCCGCTGACGGCGATCATTGAGCGACGCAACTGAGGAGGCCGGGGGCATCCAGCGTGCCCCCTCTGGGGACACGACTGCCCGCCCACCCGGCCATGTGCAAGCGTCTCAGTTGAAGTTGCGGGCGATGCTGGCTGCATGGATCAGGGCGCGGGCCTTGTTGACGGTTTCCTGATACTCGGCCTCCGGGTCGCTGTCATAGACCACCCCGCCGCCTGCCTGGACGTAGAGCGTGGCGTCTTTCACCACACCCGTTCGCAGCGCAATGCAGGTATCCATCTCCCCATTGGCGGAGAAGTAGCCAACCCCGCCTGCATAGACGCCGCGTTTTTCGGCCTCGAGTTCGTCAATGATTTCCATGGCACGGATCTTCGGCGCACCCGAGACAGTGCCCGCGGGCATGCCCGCGAGAAATGCACCGAGCGCGTCCATTTCGTCCGCCAGCTCACCGACCACGTTTGAGACGATGTGCATGACGTGCGAATACCGCTCGACCGTGAATTGCTCATTCGGGTCTACGCTGCCGATTTTCGCAACTCGGCCCACATCGTTGCGTCCGAGATCGAGCAGCATGAGATGCTCGGCGCGTTCTTTTGGATCCGCCAGCAGATCCGCCTCGAGCCGGTCGTCTTCGTGAGGCGTCGCGCCGCGAGGCCGTGTGCCAGCGATCGGGCGGATTGTGACCTGCCCATCACGCACCCGGACCAGGATTTCCGGGCTTGCCCCGACGATTTGGAACCCGCCGAAATTGAAAAAGAACATGTAAGGTGATGGGTTGGTGCGCCTCAACGCGCGATAGAGGGCGAAAGGCGAGACATCGAGCGGCAAAGCCCAACGCTGTGACGGGACGACCTGGAAGATATCGCCAGCCCGGATGTAGTCTTTTGCGCGCTCTACCATTTGAAGATAGGTCGCATGCTCGGTGTTCGATTGGGGCTCCAAGGCGCGCAGAGGCTCGGTCGCAACCGGGGTGATCTGGCCCCAGCCTGCTGGTTTGTCCAGCGCCTCGAGAGCTTGGGCCAAGCGATTACAGGCGCCATCATAGGCGTCTTGTGCCGTGCCGTCTGTCTCCCAAACCGGTGTCACCAGCGTCACCTGATCCCGGATATTGTCGACGATCGCGATCAGTGTCGGGCGCAGCATGATGGCATCAGGCAGATCCAGTGGGTCTGGATTGGGCTCCGGCAAACGCTCCACCAGACGGATCATGTCGTAGCCGAGGTAGCCGAAGAGACCGGCTGCCATGGGTGGCAGAGCCTCGGGCATCTCTATTCGGCTTTCGGCGATCAGAGATCTCAGTGATGTCAGTGCAGCTTCTTCTTCTGCATGAAACGCAGTTGGATCCCGCGCTACATCCCGGTTGACCTCCGCCGAATTGCCCCGTGCCCGCCAAATGAGATCCGGTGCCATACCGATAACCGAATACCGACCACGAACTTCTCCACCGGTAACGCTCTCGAGCATGAATGAATTGGTATCGGCTTCGGAAAGCTTCAGCATCAACGAGACTGCCGTCTCGATATCGGCGACAATCTCGGTCCAGACAAGCTGAGGGTTGCCCGCTTTGAACGTCGTTTCAAAAGCGGGGAAGGCCGGGAGGAAGTCCATTCAATACCCGCCGTGGGAACGAGCGCTGCCGAGATAGGTAAAGACCTCATCCACTGCCGTCGGGTCTTGCCCAGATTCATGGTTGGCCGAGATCGCGCGTGCCAAATACTCACGCGCATCAGAACGGATTGTTTGCTCGATTAACTGATCCAATTGGCCCACCATCTGATCGGCAAAGACAGCGTCAAGCGCTGTCACCTCCAGCACTTCACCAACCATGACGCCGGATCCATCGGGCATGCGCAGCGAGAAGCCTTCTCCGATTAGTGTTTCGAACGCGGCTGTAACTGCGGGTTGGGGGAGTATCAGTCGACCTGTTTCGCGCGTGAAAGCTTCTTGGGTTGTAACTGCAACTTCGAAGGGCAGGGCGTTTTCCACCAGGGTTCCGCTGCCCGCCAGGCTGCTGGCTAGTTCCGATCCAGTCGCTTCCAGCTCAGTAAGGCGCTTATCCGCTGCCCAGTCAGTTGCGACCGTGTCGCGAACGGTCGCGAAGTCTTGCAGCCCGCCGGGCGTTACTTGATCAAGTATGACAACAAGAAAACCACCTTCTGTCGTGTCGATCAGAGGACGTTCTTCAGCTTCCAACGCTTCGAACACCTCCTGCAGGAATGAATTTGTCGCTGCCACGCCCTCTGCAGTCTCGCCACCGGGGAGGGTCCCATCCGATGCAAGCCCGCTGAAGGTGCCAACAGGCAGTCCTGTCGCCTCAGCTATTTCTTCGAGCGTTGCGCCAGCGGCGCGCTGCTCGTCGATCTGGTTGGCGAGCTCTGGTGCACGCGTGTAGGCCACATCCTGTGCCAAACGCAGCGAGATTTCGTCAGCAACCTCTTCCAATGGGCGCTCGCCGCCGATCTCGACTTCGGTAATTTCAATCAGTGCAACTCCCGCGGGTAGCTGCACTGGATCGATCACGCCGGGCTCTGTCGCGGCAAAGATCGCATCCGCCGTTGCGGTCGGGACATCGGCCGCGGTGACCCGGCCAAGCGAGATTGACGACGGATCATAGCCGAGCTCGACAGCCAGTTCTTCGAAGGTCGCCTCGCCGTCGCGGATCCGAGTTACGGCCGCTTGTGCTGCGGGCAGATCTGGCATCGAGATTTGGTTGATCACGCGCGATGGTTGTTGTGTGAAGGCATCGATTGCTTCTCGATAGGCGGCTTCGACTTCGGCCTCGGTTGGGCGCGATGTTTCGATCAATCCGGCGAGATCGACATGAAGGAAACTGCCGGATCGCCGCTCCGGCTCAGTGTAGAGTTCGGGGTTCTGGTCGTAGAAATCCTCGAGCTGTGTCGCCGGTGCTATGCCGGGATCTGACGCTTTATCCAGGGGTAAAACGATGGTCGCGACCAGGCGGCTCTCGCCCTGAAAAGTTGCGATCCTTGCGGCCATTCCCGGTGGAGGCCGGGTTGAGCCGGTGGCAGGGCCTGCCAAAAGGTTTTGGCCCACCAGGCTCCGATTCAGGTCCAGAAACTCCGCCTCGGTAATGCCTTGACGACCGAGAAAATAGGAAACGTTCTCAGGCGCGAACGAGCCATCGGGATGCTGGAATTCCGGGCGCGAGGATACCGCCTCGATCGCGGCCTCGTCGGGGATCCGGATGCCATATTTCGCCAGCTCTTCGGTAAAGGCGGCGTCTCGTTGCAGCCCTTCGATCACTTGCTGATCGATGCCGAGCTGGCGCAGCGTGTCCAAGGTTACGATCTCGCCTGCCGACTGGCTGAGACGATCCTGTTCGCGCTGAATCGCTCGAGCAAACTGTTCGGCCGAGATTTTTGTATCTCCGACACGGGCAACCGGTGTCGAGACGGAGAAGGAGAAGATCTCCGCCCCGATGCCCCAGACGGCAAAGCTCAGGATCAGAAGGGCCAGCAAAGCCTTGGCCACCCAGGTCTTCACGCCGCGTCTCAGAAAATCGAGCATTGGGATCTCCGGTTGATACGTAAGGGTCTCGACGCTTGTCTTAGACATGGGGGCCGAGAGGGGCAAGCGCGGACTGACATTCCTGTGATCTCTAGGCGGTCAACGGACAGCCCACGCCCAGACAGCAATTTCGATCGATGGCTCTTTCAGTTACGGTGTAAAGGCGGCCAGCCTTTCGGCGAGCATCTTCAACCCTTCTTGGTCTGAATTTGCGAAGGCAAAACGCATCTGTTTTCCGCCTTGCCAGCTCGGATCATCGGGCGTGAACATCGTGCCAGGAAGGGCTAGGACCGATTGCTCCGATACCAGGCGTTGCGCCAAAACATCCGAGGATAAATCGAAGGGATGCTCGGCATAGGCGAAATAAGCACCTGCGCCGAGAAGGCGCCAATCGGGCAGAATCTCAGCAAAAGCGGCCTGCACCGCTTCCCGCCGTGCTAGAATTTCGGCGCGTTCCCCAGCGACCCAGTCCTTGAGATGACGAAGACCGTGCAAAGCCGCCATCTGGCCGAGCTGGTTTGGGCAGATTGTCACGGTATCGAGCACCTTCTCCGCCTCTGCCAGCCGCGTCTTGCCGGTGATCATTGCGCCGACCCGGTGGCCGGTGAGGCGGAAGACTTTGGAAAAGGAGTAGAGGTGGATCAGCACCTCCTCCCATCCCGGTTGCTGAAAGAGGGTATGGGGAGCACCTTCGCCCGAGTGGAAGTCGCGATAGGTCTCGTCGACGATCAGCGCGATGCCACGCTCGGCGCAGAGATCGTAGAAACCCCGCATCAAACCGTCTGGATACTCGGCCCCGGTCGGATTGTTCGGGGTGATCAGAAGAATACCTTTGACCAGATCGTCTATCGCCTCGCGGGCTGCGGCGAGATCGGGAAGCATCTGATCGTCGCAAGGGATCAACCGGCTCTCTACGCCTGCCATGTCCAGCCACATTTTGTGATTGAAGTACCAGGGCACGGCGATCATCAAGGCGTCACCTGGCCCGCACAGGGTTGCCGCCGCAGTGCAGAACGCCTGATTGCAGCCCGATGTTATGGCGACCTGGTCCGGATCGACCTCGGCGCCATAATGTCCGGACCAATCCTCGGCGACTTGCGCGCGCAGCTCAGGATTGCCGAGAACAGGGCCGTAGAGATGGGCCTCTGCCTGATTTTTGATCGCCTCCGCCATGGCGTCTCGTAAGCCTTCAGGCGGGGGATCGACGGGCGCTGCCTGTGAGACATTGAGCAAGGGACGGTTTGCTGGGAAACTCGCCTCGGCCAACCAACGACGGGCCTCCATCACCGGGGGTGGGAAGACCCGGGCGAGGTTGGGATTGAGTGTGTTGGCGCGCATCTTGGATCTCCCTCTCAGGCGCGCGACCGTAGAGGGGTCCCGGACAGGCTGCAAGAGGTCGCAAATTGGCTGGTGTGCTGCAATTCCCGATCTAATCTGACCTGCATGGTGAAGCGAAACGCACATCCTTTGGACCCGAGAGATCTGATTGCCGAGTCCTATCGGATCGAGGGGATTGGCCCTGAAGATTGCCGCTCGATCTTTTTTGACTGGGCGCTTGGCCTTGATCCGGCTGAGAACCCTGTCAGCGCGGCGACTGTGCTGCTCGAACACCACCAACCCCCTCAGGATCATCCGATGACTGTCTTGTTGCGGGAAGCGGCTGAAGGCACGGCGAGGCCGCGGCGACGGCGCGGGCGCTCGCCCGACTAGATCACTTCCGGATCGGCGAACCAAACGGAATGCGGGCATGCGCCCGCATACGCCATTTCCTGAGCGCATCCGGGGGATGCGCGGGCGCGCCGCTCTGCCTTAGTTGCCCAGAGCGGTTAAGACGCGCGCGAAGCTCCGCGCGCCCTTTTGGAAACTTGAGAGCTCGTATTTCTCATTCGGTGAGTGGATCGCATCGTCGTTTTGGCCAAAGCCGATCATCAGGGAGGCGAGGTCGAGTTTCTTTTGGAACTCGCCGACCACGGGGATCGAGCCGCCGACGCCAACGAACGCGGCCTCTTTGCCCCATTCATCGCTGAGCGCTTGGCGAGCTGTTTCGAATGCCGGATCGTCGAGCGGCATGACACTCGCTTGGCTGGCGCCATGGGCTGTGAATTCGACCCGGCAATCATCGGGAATAGCCGCGCGGATCTGTGCCCGGAACGCCTCACGGATCGCATGGGGGTCCTGGGTGCCGACCAATCGGAAGGAGATTTTGGCATGCGCCTCGGCCGGGATCACGGTTTTGAACCCTGCGCCGGTGTAGCCGCCCCAAATGCCGTTCACCTCTGCCGTGGGTCGGGCCCAGGTCGCATGCATGGCGTTCTTGCCGGCCTCGCCTGCTGGGATGGATAGACCAACATCGCCGAGAAACTCGGCGTCTGAGAAACCGAGCGTCTCCCATTGTTTCGCGACCTCGTCCGAGACCTCTGGCACGCCATCGTAAAAGCCTGGGATAGTGATGCGTCCGGTCTCATCATGCAGCCCTGCCAGGGCCTTGGACAAGATCCGCAAAGGGTTGGCCGCCGCCCCGCCATAGAAACCGGAATGCAGATCCCGGTTTGCGGCGTGAACGGTTAGCTCCTCCCCCAGCATCCCGCGGAGCATGGTTGTGATCGCCGGTGTTTCCCGATCCCACATGCAGGTGTCGCAGATCACCGCGATATCGGCCTTTAGCTCCTCGGCATGGTCGGTGAGGAAGCCGGGAAGGTTCGCCCCGCCTGATTCCTCTTCTCCTTCCAGCAGGACAGTCACCCGGCAGGGCAGACCGCCTGTTACCGATTTCAGAGCCCGGCAGGCCTCGATGAAGGTCATAAGCTGGCCTTTATCATCCCCCGTGCCGCGCCCGACCATGATCTGGCTGCCATCCTCGCGTGTTACGATCGTCGGGTCGAACGGATCGCTGTGCCAAAGCTCGATCGGATCGACGGGCTGCACATCGTAATGCCCGTAGAAAAGGACATGGGGGCAGCCCTCGGGGCCATCGTGGTGTCCCACGACGATCGGGTGGCCCTTGGTCGGCACAACCCTTGCGTCGAAACCAATTGTGTCGAGATCCGCTGCCAGCCAATCCGCAGCCTTCTGACATTCCGCCGCATAGGCTGGGTCGGTCGAGATCGACTGACAACGCAGCAGAGTGAACAGCCGCTCCAACGCGGCATCTGCGTCGGCATCAAGCTGGTCGAGAACGGCGGAAAGATCGGACATGTGCGGCTCCTTTACATGGCGCCGCAGAATGACGGGAATTGTTACCTGATGAAAGCCCTATGCCGCCACGTGAGGCGCGGCATACAAGAGGGCGATCAGTGTAAGTGCTGTGACAAGCCGCAGAACCATTGCTTTCTCCTAATCCTGTGGAGGCAGCTTATAGCTGAGTCGTGTTCACAGTGCGGTCACGTCCTAATGAGCATTCTTTCAATGCGTACGCTTGATCCATCCGCCGCCAAGCACGCGCGACCCATCCGGCGCGTAGAACACGCATGCCTGGCCGGGGGCGACGCCTTCCACGGGGTTCAAAAGCTCCACCTCAGCCTGTCCGTTGCGCGCATGGATGCGCGCGGGCGCGGGTGGTCGGGTCGAGCGGACTTTGACCAGCGCTTCATGGCCGTCTTCGGTCGCATCCTCCAAGGCTTTATCGCCGATCCAATTGATCTCACCCACGGGGACGGTGCGCGTAGCTAGCGCCTCACGCGGGCCGACGATCACCTCGCGGTCGTCTGCATTCAGTTTGACAACGTAGAGCGGCTCACCACCGCCGATCCCGATCCCTCGGCGCTGGCCGATGGTGTAGTGGATCACACCTCTATGCTCGCCGAGCACTCGGCCATCGACATGAACGATCTCGCCCGGCTCCGCCGCACCTGGGCGCAACTTCTCGATCAATTGCGCGTAGTTGCCCGAGGGCACGAAGCAGATGTCCTGACTGTCAGGTTTATCCGCAACGGGCAGGCCGTATTTGGTCGCGAGTGCGCGTGTCTCCTCTTTGCTCTCAAGATGGCCGAGGGGGAATCGCAGGAAATCCAACTGCTCCTGAGTCGTGGCGAACAGGAAGTAAGATTGATCGCGTGTCGCATCTGCCGCGCGGTGAAGCTCGGCTTTCGTCGCGCCTTGTTTACGTTGAATGTAGTGACCCGTCGCCAAACAATCCGCCTCCAGCTCTCGTGAGGTCGAGAGGAGGTCGCGGAATTTCACTGTCTGATTGCAGCGGACACACGGAATCGGCGTCGCACCCGCCAGGTATTGGTCGGCGAAATCGTCGATGACAGCCTCGCGAAACCGGCTCTCATAGTCCAAGACGTAGTGAGGAAAGCCCATCGTCTCTGCCACACGACGCGCGTCATGGATGTCCCGGCCCGCACAGCAGGCGCCTTTCTTCGCGAGCGCCGCTCCGTGGTCATAGAGCTGTAGGGTGATCCCAACGACGTCATAACCTTCCTCGGCCAGCTGGGCTGCGACGACCGAGCTGTCCACGCCGCCTGACATCGCGACGACAACGCGCGTCTCCGCAGGGGGTTTTTCGAACCCAAGGCTGTTCTTTTGTACCATTTCGAAACTTTCGCCTCCGCCGCCTGTCTCGATCAGGGACGTTTGCTCGCCTTCATTTCCTATTAAAGCCAGCGCTTTAGCGTAGCGCGTGTAAGGCAACCATGTAGTGAAGGAAATGGGAAAAGTCGATGATGCCCCTTTTGTCATCGGACCAGATGGAGAAAAACTAACAGTGTCCGATCTTCCATCGGCGGATACACGCCGATGGGTGCCACGCAGAAAAGCGCGCGTGGTCGCAGCCGTAGAAGGCGGGCTGATTTCGCAAACCGAGGCGCAGAAGCGTTACTCCCTAACCGACGAAGAATACGAAGGCTGGAAACATCTATTCCGTCAGCATGGCCTAAGAGGGCTGTGTGTGACTCAAATTGATCGCTTGCGCACAACTTCAGAATGAAGTTGTGTGATTTAGTTAGCGCTTCAGTAATAAAGCGTTTACCTTCTCTCTATTAACCTTAGCGCAGTTAACCGGTGGGGTTCTTTTTTTTGGAGAGGTGAGATGCGCATTCTGTTGATCGAGGACGATCCTTCGACCGCCGACAGCATTGAACAAATGCTGAATAAAGCAGACCTCAATACTTACGTGACTGAATCAGGTGAGGAAGGGATCGAGCTCGCGAAGCTCTATGATTACGATCTGATCGTTCTCGATCTCACGTTACCTGATATCGATGGGTATGATGTCTTGCGGCAACTTCGTATGGCACGGATTGAGACGCCGACCTTGATTCTCTCGGGTCTGGATGGGGCGGATAACAAGATCAAAGGTTTTGGTCACGGTGCCGATGATTATCTAACGAAACCGTTCAATCGGGATGAGTTAATCGCTCGGATCCATGCAATCATCCGTCGTTCGAAAGGCCATGCTCAATCGGTCATTAACACGGGTAAGATTGCGGTCAATCTCGACGCAAAGACCGTCGATGCGAATGGCCATCCGGTGCATCTGACCGGAAAAGAATATCAGATGTTGGAGCTGCTCTCACTGCGCAAAGGGTCGACACTGACGAAGGAGATGTTCTTGAACCATCTCTATGGCGGCATGGATGAGCCGGAAGTCAAGATCATCGATGTCTTCATCTGCAAGCTTCGGAAAAAGCTTTCTCTTGCAACCGAAGGTGAGAATTACATCGAGACCGTTTGGGGGCGGGGCTATGTGCTGCGCGATCCAATTGTCCAAACCGCCACAGCCTCCTGACACGAATTGCTCTGCGGAAACGAAAAACCCCGGCTAAGCCGGGGTTTTTTGGTTCTATCGAAAGCGGCTAGCGCACTTTCTTAGTCGGACGAATCATCCTTTGGTCGCGGCGCTTTTCCAGCATCGCCCAAAGGGTCTTCTTGGCGCTGAACAGAGCCTTCGAAATGGGCGCCTGACTCAATTGCGATCGTTGCGTGCACGATATCGCCTTCAACCTTGGCAGAGGCGGTCAACCGGACTTTCAAGCCGCGAACCCTGCCGGCTACTCGACCATTGACGACGACGTCATCGGCGACGACTTCGCCCCGGATCACGGCATTCTCGCCTACCGTCAGCAAATGAGCGCGAACATCGCCTTCGATCGTGCCTTCTATTTGGATATCACCCGTCGTCGAAATATTACCCTTGATGACCAGATCGTTCGAGAGCAGCGACGGTGACGGTTTCGGCGCTGGTGCTGCAGGCTTAGGAGCAGCAGGTTTTGGCGCTGCCGAACTGGTCGGAGCCGAGCTCTCTGGCTTCGGGCTTTTGCCAGCGTCAGCGGGCATATCGGAGGGCTTTGATTTAGAGAACATCGCGGGCAGCCTCTATAAATTTGGCGGGGTTGACAGGTTCTTTGCCGATGCGAACTTCGTAATGCAGGTGCGTTCCTGTGCTCCGACCCGTATTACCCATATCCGCTATACGATCGCCGCGCTCGACTTCTTGACCAACTTTAACGCGAGCTCGGCTGAGGTGAGCATAGACCGTTTCGAAGCCGAATGCATGCTTAATCTTGACGACCCGGCCGTAGCCTTTTTGCCATCCAACAAAGGTGACAACGCCATGCCCGGTGGCATAAATTGGTGTCCCTCTCGGCCCGGCCCAATCGATCCCATTGTGCATGGCGATCCGGCGCTTGAAGGGATCGCGCCTTGGGCCAAAGCCGCTCGTCAGGCGCATCCCATAAACCGGCTGGCCTAGAGGCAGCCTCTCGGCCGCTATCCGCATCAGCTTGATACGTTCGAAATCCGTGACCAAAGCGGCGAGGCGAATGTCCTCATCAGCGGCATCTTCTGCGCCATTGTCAGCACTGTCTTCTCCACCGACCGGCACGAAAGGACCACCAGATCCAGTGTAATCCCGTTTCGTTTGCCGCAGAATACGGTCAAGGTCCAAATCGCTGCTGTTGAAGACTTTCTCCAGACCCTCAAGGCTGGTTCTGGCGGCCTCCTCAAGCTGGGTCATCACCCGTTCTTGGCGGCCCTCCCAACGGGTCACTTCCGCTGACAGAGTTTCCACCTCGGTAGACAGCTCCTCGGTCAGTTCTTGGGCCGAGTCGCGCTCGAAGATCACCTGCTCCATCGTCTCGGCAAAAACCTGCATCGCATCGGTCATGCCGTCATGCGCTGTTGCGGTCTCGGTGAATTCGAGCTGCATGCTCGCAAGCTCACTTTCCAGATCTGTGATCCGATCAAGCTCGCGCTCGCGCTTTGCGTAGGTCTCCGTATAGGCGTCTCGCAGACCGGTGAGCTCCAGCTTCGCTTCCTGGAGATCGTTCGCCGCTTTGACCAGCGCCTTCTGCTTCTCTGAAAGGCGAGCGCCGATGACGTCAGCCCGCGTGCGCGCGGCCTCAAGCGACCCTTCCAAACGACGCTGTTCATCACGCATCGCTGCTATCTTGGCTTCATAGGCCTCGCGCATTGTCACCAGTCGAAGGTCTTCTTGATGCCCATCCAAAGCGTCGCGAATGAACGTTCCAGAGGTGAATGCCGTCCATGCAAGGGCACTTACCAACAGCAAACACAACAACAGCTGTGTTGCTGGGCGCAGCGTTGTGTACTGCATGCCCTTGTCCGTCCGGACATAAATTCGGCGTTCAGGTATGACCCTACCTAAGCCGGTCGCAGTCGAGGATTGCTCCTGCTCCACACGTGTCCCCAATGTCTCTCGCCGTCTGATCTGTGTCATTAACGTCACGATCAGACTTTTTTTGTTTCTGCCTTCCCAACAGATAGGCCAAGTGCTGGGCGCAAAGCAACCCGTTTTTCTCAGTCTGAGACAAGTGGCCAGTAGAAGTCTGGGGGGATCCCCGCTTCGGCGCGCTTCGGCTCGTTGAAGGGCGATTTCAAAGAACCTGGAAAGTAGTGTCGCACCAATTCGTGAAACTTTGGTTTGGGATCAAAACCATGACGCCCGCAGAGGAAGTTGAACCACTTTGAGCCATAGGCCACATGGCTCACTTCCTCGGAATAGATCACTTCGAGGGCGGCAACACTCTCCGCATCTTGGGCCTTATCGAACATGGCGATCATCCCTGGTGTGACATCAAGCCCACGAGCCTCGAGCACCATCGGCACCACTGCCAATCGCCCGAGCAGGTCGTCAACCGTGTCTTCGGCTGCGCGCCACATCCCGGCATGGGCGGGCAGGGCGCCGTAACTTGAGCCCAGAGCCTGAAGCCGTTCTGACAAAAGCCCGAAATGTTTTGACTCGTCATCCGCCGCGCGGACCCAGTCATCGAAGTACCCGAGCGGCAGATCATGCCCCGCATACCGCGCGACCGCGTCCCAATGCAGGTCGACGGCATTCAGCTCGATATGGGCGATCGCGTGGAGGAGCGCGTTACGCCCCGTTTGCGTGCCGGGGCGCCGCCGGGGCATGTCGCGCGGATCCTTCAGCTCTGGCTCGACCGGGCGGGCTGGGTGCCGCGGTGGCTGGGCCGTGCCAATCTCTGGCGACCACCCCGCCTCACGTGCCGCCAACCAGGCAGCGGCTGTTTCGCGCGACAGGGCCGTCTTTGCCCATGGATCCGCTGTTTGCAGAACCCGAGTGGCAGCCTCGGCCAGGCCACCCGCAAGCATGTCTGTCACAGGGCCTGAACCGCCTCGAGCACAGCATCGACATGGCCGGGAACTTTCACTTTGCGCCATTCCTTCTGCAGCACCCCATCGCCGTCGATGACAAAGGTCGACCGCTCGATCCCCATATACTTTTTGCCATACATGCTTTTCTCAACCCAGACGCCATAGCGTTCACAAAGATCACTCTCTTCATCCGAGATCAGCGCAACCTTGAGGTCGTGCTTGGTGATGAACTTATCGTGCTTTTTCACCGGATCCTTCGAGACGCCGATGACCACAGCACCCGCTGCCTCAAACTCTCCGATTTTCTCCGAGAATCCGATTGCCTCGGTGGTGCACCCTTTGGTGTCGTCCTTCGGGTAGAAATAAAGAACAACCGTTTTGCCCTTATGGGCGTCGAGTGACAGGGTCTTGCCGCCATCGGCGGGCAGGTCAAAGGCGGGCGCGGGCGCCCCAATTTCGGGGGCTTGATCGGACATACTTCTCTCCTTCGTTATCCGGCAGGGGCTGGTCGCGACGGATGCAACCGTTTAGGCTCGTCAAAAGGTTAGGGCCGAGGACCCGCGCGGCAAGAGAGCGGGACGGCATCGCCATACAGGATCAGAATGAGCTTTCGACCTCGCACGCTGAGTACGGCCTCCCGGACTGGATTTCCTGGGTTCTGCGCCAGGGTGTGCTGGCGCCTGGGGTGGTTGGTCCTCTCAGCCTGTATCGTATCTACAATCGCGGCAGGGGTGCTCTATGCGCGGCTGAGCATGGGGCCGATCAAAATACCGGGCGCGGCGGAAGCGATCGCCAACTACATCTCCGAGCAGGCTCCCACATACAATCTTCACCTCGGCGATGTTGAGATTGCGTTGGGCGATGGGAACAATCCGGCCGGTGTCCGGTTCATCGATGTTGCCTCCTACACGCCAGAAGGCGCGCTGTTGATGTCCGCGCCTGGCGTCGGTGTAAGGCTTGAACTTGACGATCTTTTGCAGGGCAATCTCCGGCCGACCCGCGTGACGCTGTACCAGCCTGAGATGCAGATCGTTCGTGCGGCGGATGGGCGCCTGCGCCTTGGCCTTGGAACAACGTCCGTCGGGGGCAGCGACGGACCTTCAAGCCCTGAAGATCGAGCTGCTCAATTCGACGCCATCGCCAGAATCGTCGATGGTTTCGTGGGCGACAGCGCGCCGGTGTCAGAGCTTACCCGCCTCAAGACGATCCTCATCCGCGGGATCGACATCACCTTTCGCGATGATGTCTTGGATCAAACCTGGCGGACGGAGGAAAGCGATCTCAGGATCGAGCGCACGAGTGCCGGGGCGACCGCGCGGCTGAGTGCGGTCGTCGACGAAGTGTCCGGCAGCCGTATCCCCATCGATGTTACGATGACCCGACTGAAAGGCACCGGCATCACGGATATCTCGCTGCAATTTGCCAACCTGACGCCGCAAATCATCTCGCAAGAACTGCCAGAGCTTCAGTGGCGCAATCTAATTGACGGCTCGCTGACGGGGGCGGTGTCGCTCTCAGTCTCTCGTGATGGAAGGATTGGTGCTGTCTCAGGCGCAATGGAGGCCACAAATGGTGCCCTCACGATGATGGGTGAGGACCCTCATCCTTTTGATCGGCTCGCCATGGAGTTCGACTACCAACCGGCGCGAGAGCGTCTGACAATCTCAAAACTCAATGTCTCGGCGCCGTCGCTCGAGGCGGATGTTTCGGCCACCGTAGACCTTCTCCGAGATGGGGTGACAATCTCCGGTCTCGCGACCGAGGTTGCGATAAATCAGCTCTCGGTCGCCTTGCCTGAGATTTTTGCCGAGGGGCTGGATTTCGATGGCGGTCAAATCGCGGCACGGGCTGATCTTACCGGCAGAGGTCAAATCGATGCCAAGGGGTTCCTGCGCGATGGTGATCTGAGCCTTGCGATCGATGCGCGCATGCAAAACCAACCTGAGGCTTGGGTGACGGACATCCGCGCCTCTGGCCAGAACGTTGGCGTCGACGCCTTGATCGCGCATTGGCCCAAAGCGGCCGCTGTGAATGCGCGGACTTGGATTGATGAGAATGTCTCCGCTGGGAAGGTTGAGCGAATGCTTACCCATCTCCGCCTGGATGAAGGCGAGCCACAGCTCAACCTCGAGTTTACCTTCTCGGGGCTGGAGGCCAGGTACATTCCAGGCATGTCGAACATCAAAGGGGCAACCGGTCGGGGGCATCTCACGCTACACGATCTCTATCTCTTCATGGATCAAGGGCACGTGGTGCCGGTCGACGGAGAGGAAATCACCCTAGACGGCTCGTCGCTCGTCTTCCGAGATCTCTCGGGCATCGTAACACCCGCTGAGGTGACGCTGACTGGGGAGGGAGACCTCGGTGCCGTGCTTACCTTGATCGATCAAGATCCACTCAATCTTGTCGGCAAGCTCGATCTGGATCCGGGGAGCATCGAAGGAGAGGCCGCCGTCAAGGCGCTTGTGACATTCCCACTGCTGCAGGATCTTCTGCTCGAGCAGATCTTTATCGATGTCGAGGCTGATCTTGCCAGCGTTTCGATGCCTTTCGAGCTTGCTGGGCAACGGATCAATGTCACGGGTGATCAAGTCGCGATCCTGGGCTCGATTTCCGAGATGACTGTCCGAGGCGACGTCAATGTCGATGGCACGCCGCTAAATCTCGCCTGGACCGAGAGCTATGGAAAAGGGACCGATTTCCGCAGCATTGCGGTCAAAGGCAAGGCAACGCCCGCGCTTCTCACACGGGCAGGGTTGGCCATACCAGGGTTTGACGCAGGCTCTGCTCTGGTGGATGTGCTGCTCGCCCAGACCGGTGACCCTGACTTTCAGATCACGCTCTCGGCCGATCTCGCCGCCGCCGTCTTGGCAGCGCCCAACCTGGGTTGGGAGAAGCAGGGAGGCACCCCGGGCAGCCTCAAACTTGAAGGGCGATTTGGAACTAAGTCATTGATCGAGAAGCTTGAATTTAACGCAGCTGGCTTCGAGGTTGCTGGCAGGGCAGAGATTGGCGGCGATGGCGATATCCTCTCGGCGGATCTGGAGCGGCTGAAGCTTCGCGACAGGCTGGATCTGATGGTTCAGGTCCGGCGAACCTCACGTGGCTTTGAGGCGGACCTTCGGGGCAGATACCTCAATCTGGAACCATTCCTCGAGTTGTCCGAGACCCGCGCCGAGACGGGTGAGGACCCAGGCCCACCGCTGATCGCCCGCTTTGCCATCGAGGAGGTGCGCCTTTCTGAAAACGAAACACTGCGCACCGCTTATGGCGACCTGAAACGCGTGGGCTCCGCCCTGACGGCTCAGGCGACCGGGCGCCTCGGGCCCGCCGCGCTAGAGATTGAGTTTGAAGATCTGGGCATCCAACCCGCGAACCTGTCGATCCGATCACAGCAAGCTGGTGAGCTTGTCGACCATTTCGGGATCTATGAAGGCGCCAGTGGAGGTAGTTTGAACTTACTCGCCGTGATCGAGCCTGAACCGGGGATCGATATCTCGGGCTTGCTGAAAATCCGTGGTTTGGAACTGGAAAAGGGGGAGGGCCTTCAAACCGTTCTCACGGCAGGCCGCTTCGCTGATGAGCAGGTTGAGGAGGTTTCCTCCGGCCTGACTTTCGGCTCTATCCGCGTGCCTTTCAACTATGCCGAAGGTGAGCTGATGGTCGGGGAGAGCTTTGCCAAATCACCCAGCCTTGCCATCACCGCCGAAGGCGCGGTCAATCCAGGGGCGGACAGCATCGAGTTGGTGGGCGTGATTTCACCTGCCTACGGTCTGACCAGCGCGATTGATGATGTCCCGGTATTGGGGCGGATTCTCACCGGGGGGGAGGGCAAAGGTTTGTTTGGAATGACATTTTCGATGTCCGGCTCCCTGAATGACCCGCAGATCAGCGTGAACCCGCTCTCGCTTCTGACGCCGGGGTTCCTCCGTGACGTGTTTGCGGGCGATCGACGGGGGCCGGATTCCGACTTCATCGACCGGCTTGAGGGAAATCAGCGCTGACGCAGCCCTAATCGGGCGCGAATATCGTTGGGCTGCCACCCCTCATCCCTAAGTGCTGCGAGTGAGAGCACATCGTGGCGCTTGGCCAAGCGTTTGCCCTCTGCATCCCGGATCAGGCGGTGGTGGTGGTAGATCGGCTCGGGCAGGTCGAGCAATGCTTGCAGCAGCCGTTGCACCGGAACAGCCGGGGCGAGATCCTCGCCGCGCGTCACATGGGTGACCTCCTGGAAGGCATCATCGACGACGACCGCGAGGTGATAGGCAATTGCCCCATCCCGGCGGCGCAGGACGATATCCCCGGTGCCGGTGCGCAGGTCCTCTGCATTCAGAGGATACGTACCAGGCGTGTGCCCGGTCTCGACATAGGAGATCTGCGTGAGCGCCTTATCTCCGCCAAGCAATTCAATCGCCGCTCCGATGTTGAGGCGCAGGGCATGGGGTTGATCGGTCGAATGACCTGCCTCGCGGCACGTGCCGGGATAGACAAGCCCATCGGGGCCGAGCATCGGCTCCCCTTCCTGCGGCGCGCGTGCGGCTTCCGCAATATCGCGGCGTGAGCAGAGACAGGCATACGTCAGTCCCGCCGCTGCCAACCGCTCCAATGCATCGTCATAAGCCGCCTGCCGCGCCGATTGACGAAGCACCGCGCGCTGCCAGGAAAGCCCGAGCCAGGCTAAATCATCTTCGATATACGAATAGTACACATCTCGTATACGAGATGTATCCAAATCCTCCATGCGCATCAAAAAGTCTCCATTTGCGACTTTTGCGCGGTCATGGGTCAGGATGGCAGAGTAGGCGTGGCCGAGATGCAGGCGCCCCGTCGGGCTCGGCGCGAAGCGTTCTGTATGCGATGCCGTCACCCGTTCGCGGCGGCGATAATGGCGTTGAAGTCGGAGGCCTTCAGGCTCGCACCGCCGACCAACCCGCCATCGACATTGCCAATCGCAAAGATCTCGTCTGCGTTGCTGGGTTTGACCGATCCGCCATAGAGCAGCCGCACCTGGGCGCCGACTTCGGTGTCGAAGCGGGTGCAAAGCAGGGTGCGCATGCCGTCATGCACCTGGTCGATCTCCTCCAGCGTTGGGGTCCGGCCCGTGCCGATGGCCCAGACGGGCTCGTAAGCGACAACGAGGTTCTCGGCGGTCGCGCTATCGGGGATCGACCCGTTCATCTGGGTCGCGACGACGTCGAGTGTCTGTCCGGCATCGCGCTGCGCCTCGGTCTCGCCGACACAGACAATCGCCGTGAGCCCGGCGCGCCAAGTCGCCTCCGCCTTGGCCCGGACAACCTCGTCTGTCTCGTCATGATCGGCGCGGCGTTCTGAGTGCCCAACAATCACGTATTTCGCGCCAGCATCCGCCAACATCTCGGCCGAAAGATCGCCCGTATGAGCACCCGAAGCGTTCGCGTGACAGTCCTGAGCGCCAATCGTCACCGGGAAATCGCGGGAAAGCTCCGCCATCGCTGCCAACAGTGTCACAGGCGGGCAGATCAGGATTTCAGCCTCGGAAGTGGTGTTCGCCTCGAGGATCGCCAGAAACTCACCCAGGGAGCTGTTCAGCCCATTCATCTTCCAGTTTCCGGCGGCCAGCATTCTCGGCATCATCATCTCCTCGCGTTGGGCGAGGAGGTATCGCGCGAGCCGGGGCGGGGATCAAGACCCCGCAGCCCTCACATGCCGTCGAACTTGATGGATTCGCCGCAGCCGCAGCTCTCGGAGACGTTCGGGTTATTGAACACAAACCCGCTTTCGAGCAGCGAGGTCTGATAGTCGATCTCGGTCCCGATCAGGAACATCTGCGCCATGGGGGCAATCATAACGCGCGCCCCTTCCTTTTCGACGATCGCATCGTGATCACCGATCTCGGTCGCATGCTCCATGGTGTATTCCATGCCCGCACAGCCGCCTTTCTTGACGCCGATGCGCAGCCCTTGCACGTCCGTTCCGTCCATCAGCTTCTGAATACGCTTGATGGCAGCCGGGGTCAGGGTCACAGGGTCTTGGCCAGGAATTGCAAACATGGTCGATCTCCTCGGCCCTTAAAATAGGACGGAGCGGTGCAGCGCACAAGTTCCAATCCGCGCTCAGATCATACCGAGCTCGAGCTTCGCCTCATCGGTGAGGCGCTGCATGCCCCAGGGCGGCTCCCAAACGATCTCGACATTGACGGTTTTGACGCCGGGGAGCGGCTCGACCGCTTCCGCTACCCAACCGGGCATGAAGTCGGCCACGGGGCAGCCAGGCGCGGTCAGCGACATGTCGATATCCACATGGCTCTCCTCGTTCACGCGGATCGAGTAGATCAGGCCCAGATCATAGACATTCACCGGGATCTCCGGGTCGAAGACGGTCTTGCACGCCTCGACGATGTTCTCATAGAGCGGATGCTCCTCGCTCGACGGTTTGATCAGCGGATCGCCTTCTTTCAGCTCAGTCTCGGACATGCGCGTCACCCCTGGTTCCGGATAGAGCTGATATAGAAACTGTAAGGCGGGGCGTCTAGCCTTAGCCGGTTCCCATTTCCTTGGTCCAGAACGATGCGCTGCTGTTTGGGCGCGCATGGACCTGAATCGTGGAGCCTGGTTTGAGATAGAAGAGATCGAGTTTTCTGTATCTTTTCAACGAGCTCCCCGTCCTGCTGCGCCCACGGTCATCGGTATACTCCCAGTAAACACGAACGCGTTCCTGATCTTCCTTGCCCTGTGGCGCCAGTGTCTTGAACGGGGGTTTGCGAATTTCGCGTACGCGGGCGTCAAACCGCACCCCGTGATGAATCGCACGGTAGGCCTGCCACGCGAGAGAACCGCGATACAACAGCCATATCACGGAGAAAGTGCCAAGGATCATTGCGAATTCTTGCAGACCTTCACCCCTCTCAAAGTCTGACCCTGGATCAAACGTCACCCGACTTGGATCGTTGGGAGCGACGGTGATGGCGAGCTCATCGCCGATCTGGATGCCCGAGAAGTTCGCGGCATCGATCCTCATGCGCTTGCGGAGTGAGCCGGATTGGTCGACTTTGTAGTCGACGACAATGAAGTGATCGCGGTCTCCGTCATCGACTTTGGTGTACTTCTCGACAACCGTGCTGACGGCGTTGACGCCATGTTCCTGCATCCAATCGGCTTCTTTGGAGGTCTGAGTTCCTGCCCAGAGCAGCAGTCCGGCAGCAAGCAATGGAACGAAATCAAATGCCCGAAAGAAATTGAACAACATTATGAATATATGAGGTTTTCGGACGCGCTCTGCAAGTCAGGGCTTTGCGATGAATCCCAGATAACCGAGGCCTAGGCCAATCGCGCAGAGGATGCCGCCGAAGATCACAAAGGCGATGAGCGGGCCGCTGCCGCGCTCGACCGCCCAGTCAAAGGATTGCGGGTCATCGGCGAGGTAGATGATGTCGAATTGCCAGCCATTCTCGAGATTTGCGTAGGTTTCTTCATCCAGTTGCCCTCGGATCTGTTGGGTTTCATGCCCGACAGGCGTGTATTCCATGATCGCCCAGTAATGAGTGACGTATTCAGATCGACCAGTGACGTTGTTGCGGGTGAGCCGCTCGCTGGTAGTCGACTCCTTGTCGATCACGGTCGCCGTTGCGCGCATGCCGCGTTCGGCCAATGCGCTCGTTTTGCTCATTTGAGAGAGGCCCAGCCAGATAACGCCGAGGCCGATAAGAAGGAGGATGACGGCTGGTAGCCCGAACAACAATTTTGACACGTTCCCCGCTCGCATTTTTCGCCGGGGCTTGCCAACCCGGCCAGAAACCTGTCCATGCAGGGTACCGGAGGAGCCTCAATTGACCAATCCCTTCCAGTTTGACCTGACTGCCACAGATGGCCGCGCCCGGCGGGGAACGATCTCGACGCCGAAAGGCAAGATCGAGACGCCTGCTTTCATGCCCGTGGGAACCGCGGGGACCGTGAAGGCGATGATGCCTGAGTCTGTCGCTGCAACGGGTGCTCAGATCCTGCTCGGCAACACATACCATTTGATGCTGCGCCCGGGGGCTGAGCGGATCGCCGATCTGGGTGGCTTGCACAAATTCATGAACTGGGGGGCGCCAATTCTGACCGACTCGGGCGGCTTCCAGGTAATGAGCCTGGCCGGTCTACGCAAACTGACCGAGGAGGGGGTCAGCTTCAAATCCCATATCGACGGGTCCAAGCATATGCTGACCCCCGAAAGCTCGATGGAGATCCAACGCCTCTTGGGCTCGGACATTGTGATGGCGTTTGACGAGTGCACGCCGTTTCCGTGCACGGAGGCCGAGGCAGCGGCGTCGATGCAGCTCTCCATGCGTTGGGCGAAACGCTCGCGGGAGGCTTTTGGTGACCGACCTGGCTATGCGCTTTTTGGTATTCAGCAAGGATCGGTGTTCCGCGATCTCCGCGCGGAATCGGCTGAAAAGCTGCGCGAGATCGGGTTCGAAGGCTATGCGATCGGCGGGCTTGCCGTGGGTGAGGGGCAGGAGCTGATGTTTGACGTGCTCGACACCGCCCCCGAGATGCTCCCGCCCGACAAGCCACGCTACCTCATGGGCGTGGGCAAGCCGGACGATCTGGTCGGTGCTGTGAGACGCGGGGTGGACATGTTCGATTGCGTGCTCCCCAGCCGCTCAGGCCGGACGGGGCAGGCCTTTACCCGACGCGGTGTCGTGAACATTCGCAATGCCCGCCACGCGAATGATCCCAGACCCTTGGACCCGGATTGCAGTTGCCCGGCCTGTGCGAACTATTCGCGTGCCTACCTGCACCATGTCCATAAATCCAATGAGATCATCGCCTCGATGCTGCTGACCTGGCATAATCTGCACTACTATCAAGAGCTGATGGCCGGGATGCGCAATGCGATTGCTGAGGGGCGGTTTGACGCGTTCGAAGCCGACTTCCATGCCCGTCGTGCGGAGGGTGACCTCCCTCCGATCTAGCCGCTCTGTTAATCCTTTCTTTTGCTTGTTCGCGGAGATTTCTTGCTGGTTTGTAAGCAGCCGGAAAAGAACGATGCCCCCGTCCAAACCCAGTCAGAAGATCCCATCTTTTTGGGGGTTGCCACAATTGTCGGCTGGGTCTGTGGCGTTGCGGCCTATGCAATTTTTGAGGGGCCTCGCCTGCTGTCGGGTGTGGCGCCCGACCTGGTCGATCCACTGATCTTTATCGCCTTAGCCTGGTCTTCCTGTATGATCTTCGCGGTTTGGTCGCGCCGGGTAATCGATGCGCATTTGGCGGCATCTGCGGCGATCGCCGCAGAAACGATGGCGGTTAAACCGGAGGACCTGCCTAAGCGGAAGCCGAGGGCAGAGAGCCTGTCTGAACCGCGGCCTCCAGCTCCGATCACACCGGGCCGGAGAGAGCATATCGCTCCCACGATTGATCCGGGCATCGATTTGTCGCTGGATCAGGCAGCCGCGACGACTGAGTCCATCCTAGCGAACGCGCGCAAGGTAAATGCGGCATCGATTGAACGTGTTCAGTTCATCGACCAGCTGATTAGTCGGGCCGAGGAGGTTGCTGCTGAGGTGCATCGCTTGGCGGATCGGGCCTCAACCGCGCGCGAACAGCTTGAGGAGTTATCGAGTGATGTGCGGTCCTCTTCGGAGGTCGTTGCGCAAACCGGGCAAGAACTGCAGAAAGTCGGGGCGAGCGCGGATGAGATGCTAACCTCGATCTCATCTTTCAAATCGGGCTTCGATACAATCACCAACGTCTCGCGACAAATCTCTGAGATCGCGTTTCAAACCAACATGTTGGCTGTCAATGCGTCAGTGGAGGCGGCGCGAGCGGGCCCGGCGGGTCTCGGCTTTACAGTCGTGGCAGATGAAGTGCGTGCTCTCGCGGAACGCAGCCGGGTTTGTGTCGGCGAGATCGACGGACTGTTGGCAGGCTTGAAGCGTGAACTCGGAGATGTCCTTCAGGTAAGCGCTGGGATGCGAAGCTGTTTGACGGAGGCAGATGCTCAAGGTGCGGTGGCCTTGGGACAAACCGCGCAAACCGAGACGGCAATGCGAGGTGTTGCATCCGAAAACGGGGAGCTGAGTGCGACCATCGAAGATCAGAGTGCGGCGGTCGACCGGTTAATCGCAGATATCCGAACAATCCGGGACAACACCGAGGCGGCCGTTCATGGCTCGGCGGCGAATATGCGGCTTTGTGGGACCACCCTCGATAAAATCGCCGCAGCGCGCGCGCAATTGAAGCCGGCCAACTCGCGGTCTACTTGGGCCGCCTAACCTAGGTGGCTGAGGATGGTTGCTCTCTGGACCTAGCGGTCCAGCTCCGTCATACAGGTTAAAAGCATCAGACGGAGCGACTCGCCCATGCGCCTGTTACTGGAACTCTTTACCTGGTGGAACGGCACCACACTGGGTACTCGGATCTACACCAACCGCCACGGCGAAAAGGTGGGCGAAGACGAGATGGGCAATGTCTTTTATCAGACCAAAGATGGCGCAAGGCGTTGGGTAATTTATGCAAAAGAGGCTGAGGCTTCGAATGTCTCGCCCGATTGGCATGGCTGGCTGCATCACACATTCGAGGACCCGCCGGAGGGCGGCAAGCTCCCCACCAAGGTTTGGGAGAAGGAGCATAAGCCGAACATGACCGGCTCGGACGCCGCCTATCGCCCTCCCGGCTCGGTCCTGACACCGACACCGCGTGCCCGTACTGGCGGTGACTATGAAGCCTGGAGCCCGGAGTAAATCATGGCAAGTAATACAGTCGAAGCATTGATCGGCGCGGTCGTTCTTTCGGCCGCGGGTGGCTTTTTGGTTTATGCGGCCAACACTGCAAACATCTCTGGCGGCGGCGGTGGCTATGAGCTGGTGGCGGAGTTTGGAAAAGCCGAAGGGATTTCGCCGGGCGGCGACGTTCGGATGGCGGGTGTGAAGATTGGCTCGATCACCAAAATGGAGCTCGATCCCCAAAGCTATGACGCTGTTGTGCGTATGACGATCAATTCGGATGTCCTTCTTCCTGACGACAGCGATGTGAAGATCACCTCGGCGAGCTTGCTGGGCGATAGCTATCTGTTGGTTCAGGCGGGTGGATCCGAGTTCATGTTTGAAGACGGTGGCGTGTTTTTATACACGCAAGACTCGATCACTCTGATGGATCTGGTCAGTAAATTCATTGCAGGTACCGGCGGGTAATCCGGTGTCAGAAGACGCATGGTCTGCCGCGGATTACGCCAAGAACGCTCGCTTCGTCTCGGATCTTGGGGCGCCCGTCCTCGCCTTACTGGACCCGCAACCTGGCGAGAGCATTCTGGATCTTGGCTGCGGTGACGGCGCGCTGACCAAGCGTTTGGTCGAGGCCGGGGCAATTGTGCGAGGGGTTGATGCCTCGCCCGATATGATCGCCAAAGCTCAGGCTGAGGGCTTGGACGCGGAAGTGATGGATGCCCACGATCTGAGTCTTGATGGCCCTTTCGACGCGGTGTTCTCTAACGCCGCGATGCATTGGATGACGAAGCCGGATCTGGTGATCGAAGGCATCGCGCGTTGTCTGCGGCCAGGTGGGCGATTGGTGGCTGAATTTGGCGGCATGGGCAATGTCGCGGCGATACGTACGGCGATTATCGCGGTCCTGGCCCGAGACTACGCCGTGCATACAAGCCTGCATGAGGTTTGGTACTTTCCCAGCGTCGCCGAGCATCAAGCGCGGTTGGAGAACGCGGGGTTTGAGGTGGCCCAGATCGCTCTGATCCCGCGACCGACACCGATTACCTCAGACATGCAAGCCTGGCTGAGAACCTTGGCGGCGCCGGCTTTGGGCTTGCTGCCTGCGGAACAGCGCGATGCTGCGGCCATGCGGATTCAAGAGCTGTTGGCGCCCGCTCTTCAGGACGGAGCAGGCAATTGGACGGCGGACTACATTCGGCTTCGGTTCAAGGCGGTGCTGAAATGAGGGCGGTCGGCCTTGCGATGATCGGCGTGTGCTTGGCGGCCACGGCAGCGATGGCTCAGATCGAGCAACAACCCTTGGCTCCGCCGAGCGGGTCTGATGAGGCGGCAGGGGAAGAAACCCTGCAAGAACAAGGGGTTTTGGAGAGATCTTCTCGTTTCAAACGAGCGCCGTTCAAGACCGATCCCAATCAGTTCGGGCCGTCAACTCCCCAGGAGATCGAGGCGCCAGAGACGGTTGCTCAGACCGGTACCAGGCTTAGGCAGTTGGACAAGATGACCGGGGCAATTCAAACCGTCGATGTGGTTGCGGGAAAGCAGGTCACGCTCGATCGGCTGACCATCCAGGTCGAGACCTGCCGGACGACGGGCGATGATAATCAAAGCGGCGCGATCTCATTTCTGAAAATCTGGGACGCAAGGAATGTTGCGCAAGATCCTGTATTCTCTGGTTGGATGTTTGCGGAGAGCCCGGCGCTCTCCGCCCTCGACCACCCGCGTTACGATGTCTGGGTGATGAATTGCATCGCAACGTCGGGCGGCACACCTTCGGCCAACGAGTAGAAATCGGCGCGCTTTGTCAGGGCGCTCTCAAGTGCCTCGTGATAGGCAGCTCGCGGAATCTCGACAGCGCCGAGCGACAGCAGATGATCGGTGATGAACTGGGTGTCGAGCAGGGTGTAGCCGCCATAGCGCAGCCGCGCGACCAGATAGGCAAGCGCGAGCTTCGACATATCCTTCTCACGCGCGAACATGCTCTCGCCAAAGAAGGCTGCCCCGAGACTGACACCATAGAGGCCGCCGACGAGACGTTGATCGCGCCAGATCTCGAGCGAATGGGCGCGACCCATCTGGTGGAGCGCACTGTAGAGCTGGGTGATGGTTGGGTTGATCCAGGTCTCGGAGCGGTCGGCGCAACAGCGCACAACCTCGTCGAACACCCGATCCACGGTGACGATATAGTCCCAGCGGCGCATCCTTTTGCGCAGCGAGCGGGAGAGGTGGAAGCCATCGAGCGGCAGGATACCGCGGGTACGCGGGTCGACCCAGAGCACCTCTTCGCTCTCGGCACTCTCCGCCATGGGGAAGACACCAACTTGATAGGCGCGAAGCAAAAGATGCGGCGTCAACTCAAGCTCTGGTGATTCTGTGTCCTTCATCCACTAAAGGTAGCACAGGATTACCAGTTGCGCTCCTTCAGCCAGTTCTCAAGCCAATGGATGTTGTAGGCGCCTTTGTGGATCTCAGGTTCCTGCAATAATGCGTGGAAAAGAGGTACGGACGTGTCGATTCCATCAACAATAAGCTCACCCAAAGCCCGTGAGAGGCGGCTGAGGCAGGCCTCGCGATCCTCACCATGGACGATCAGCTTGCCAATCAGGCTGTCGTAGTAGGGGGGCACCGTGTAGCCCGCGTAAAGCGCGCTATCCATCCGCACGCCAAGGCCGCCCGGCGCGTGGTAGGCGTTGACCTTGCCTGGGCAAGGGGCGAAGTCGGGCAGGCGTTCGGCGTTGATCCGGCACTCGATCGAGTGGCCGCGGGGGACCAAGTCCTCTTGGCTAAACGAAAGCGGCATGCCGGCCGCGATGCGGATCTGCTCAACCACCAGGTCGACGCCATAGACCATCTCGGTCACCGGGTGTTCGACCTGCAGGCGGGTGTTCATCTCGATGAAGTAAAACTCGCCATTCTCGTAGAGGAATTCGATCGTGCCGACCCCGCGATAGCCAAAGCCGCGGACAGCATCAGCACAGGTCTCGCCGATGCGCGCGCGGGTCTCGGCGTCGATCACGGGGGAGGTGGCTTCCTCGAAGACTTTCTGGTGGCGGCGCTGGAGCGAGCAATCACGCTCCCCCAAATGCACTGCGTTGCCATGGGTGTCGGCGACGACCTGGATCTCAATATGCCGGGGCAGGTTGAGATACTTCTCCAGATAGACCGTATCGTCGCCAAAGGCTGCTTTCGCCTCAGTCCTGGCGGAGGCAAAGGCAACCGGCAGATCCTCGGCGGTTTGGGCCACTTTCATGCCGCGCCCACCGCCGCCAGAGGCCGCTTTGACAAGCACGGGGTAGCCGATTTCTTCGGCCACTTGCAGCGCATCCTGCACCGTGTCCACACCGCCATCCGAGCCTGGAACGCAAGGCACGCCGAGGCGTTTCATGGTGTCTTTGGCTGCGATCTTGTCACCCATGATCGAGATATGCTCGGCCGTGGGGCCGATAAACGCGATCTCATGTGCCTCGACAATGCGGGCAAAATTCTGGTTCTCGCTGAGGAAGCCATAGCCCGGATGGATCGCATCGACGCCCACGATCTCGCAGGCGGTCAGGATAGAGGGTTGGTTCAGGTAGCTTTCGGTCGAGCTGGGCGGGCCGACACAGATGCTCTCATCGGCCATGCGCACATGCATCGCGTCCGAATCCGCGGTCGAGTGGATCGCGACCGTCTGGATCCCCATCTCACGAGCCGCGCGGATGACCCTAAGAGCGATCTCACCCCGGTTGGCGATCAGGATTTTCTTAAACATTGCCGCCTCAGGCGATGATCATAAGAGGGGCGCCGAACTCGACCGGTTCGCCATTGGCGACCAGGATTTGTTTGACGGTGCCGGAACGGGGCGAGGGGATCTGGTTCATGGTCTTCATCGCCTCGATGATTAGGATTGTATCGCCCTCATTCACCTGATCTCCCACGGACACGAAGGGCGGTGCATCCGGCTCGGGCGCCAGATAGGCGGTGCCGACCATGGGCGAGGTCACTGCGCCTGTCAGATCAGGAGCCGCAGGTGCTGCGGATTCTTCTGCGGCAGCGATCGGTATAGGTGCCTGGGCGGGCGCACTAGCCGGGACTTGGATAACCGGTTGGGGCATTGCTGCTGCTTGCACAGCGCGGGAGAGGCGGACATTCAGCCCTTGGCCTTCGCCATATTCCCGGGTCACTTCCACTTCGGTCAGGTCCGAGGATTCGAGCACCTCGGCCAGCGCCTTGATAAAGGCCACATCCGCATCGCTGTTTTGGGTCATTCTGATTTCAGGCGCCCTTCGTGGACGCTCCCTTTTGTGGTGCGGCCCGGCGCCGCGAAGATGGGAGGCCGGGTTACAGAAAACCGAACCTGAGGTCAAAGCCTCTCTGCGGTCAGTTCGAGTTGGCGTTGGCCCGCCGTTTTTCATCGATGAGGGCCTGCATCTGGGCGGCGGGCAGGAAGCCGCGGATAACCTCATCCTCGAGAATGAAGCTGGGCGTTCCATTGAGACCCATCACCTGGGCGAGTTGGAAATTGGCGTTGAGCTTCTCGGTCGTAGCGTCGCTGTCAGCTTCAGCGCGCAGCGTATCCGTGTCGTACCCGACACCTTCGGCAACGCGATAGGCGGCACGCTCGGTCAGATTGCCTTTGAAGGTCATCAGAGCGTCGTTGAGTGCTTTGTACTTTGTGTCGTCGATGGCGGCAGCCGCGATCGCAATGCGACCAGCGGCGACCGAGTTGGGCCCAAGGATCGGGAACTCTTTGACGACCAGTTTGATGTTGGGATCGCTCTTCAGCAGTTCGGCGATTTGGGGATGTGCCTGTTTGCAGTAGTGGCAGCGGTAATCGAGAAACTCTACCAGGGTAATGTCGCCATTAGGATTGCCTGCGACGAAGGAATGCCCGTCATCGAAGATCTGGTTCGCATAGGTTGCGATGAGCGATTTGTCCGCAGCCTGCGCTTGAAGCTCCCTGCGTTGTTCAAGAATCTCGAGCGCTTCAAGGATCACCTCAGGGTTATCCAGAAGATAGGCCCGGATTTCAGCCCTCAGTTTGTCTCGATCGGGTTCTCCCAGTTCGGTTGGCGTGGTTGTGGATTGGGCTGCGGTCATCGCTGGCGCAAGCAGCGAAAGCCCAACCAGGGCCTGGGCGATCAATCGAAACATCGTGAGCCTTTCCAGGTCAGATCACTCGTCAGGCCTTACACTTAGAATATCCTGAGCGCGGAGCCAACCAGGAGATCCCTCTGGCAGGATCGAGGAAGCGCGCCGGGCATGGATCACGGCGTCATCAATGCTGCCTCTCAACGCCAGCCGCTCGGCGGTTGCGAGCGACGCCATGCCGTAATCTCCTGCCCGCGAATAGGCGGTCGCCAGATCGCGCAGCGCCGAAGAATCGGCCATATCGACCCTTCGTGCTTCTTGCAGCACCTGCAGGGCCTCGGCATCGGCGGCAGGTTCATTGAAAGCCAGCAACGCGCGACCAAGGCCAGCTTTGATCAGCGGCTCATTGGGAGCAAGCTCTGAGGCCCGGCGGTAGAGCGGTGCTGCCTCACGCGGTTTGCCGCCTTCGAAAAGGATCTGCCCTTTGAGCTCGATATAATAGGGATCGTTTGGACGATATTCGAAAAGCGCATCAATATGTGTCATCGCTTCTTCAGGCGATAGTTTGCGCAGCGCAATCGCTTTGGCGTAATGGGTGAACTCGGTCTCCGGCTTATCTTCGAGTTTGGCGAGGACGAGCCTTGGCGCGTCCAGAAACCCTTCCAGTTTTGCTCGCATCCGCGCATGCCAATAAGCATGCTCTGGCGATGGCTCTCGATCGGTTCCGCCGATCTCCGCGACGCGACGTTCGATCAGCTGCATCCGCTGGGTCGAAAGGGGGTGGGTGACCACATAAGGGTCGATATTGCCCACGGAGAAAACCTCCTGTCCCCGGAACCGCTCAAACACCCTCTGCAGACCGGAGGGATCAATCTTTGCCCGATCCAGGTAAGTCATAGCCGCCTGATCAGCCGACGCTTCTTCGCTGCGGGAGTGGCGCAGGACGTCGCGGATCAAGGCGCCTTGGCTGCCTGCGATGATTGCCGTTGCCACGGCACCGCCGCTGGATCCGCCTGCCGCGCCGGCGGCAATACCTGCCAATAACCCCAGCAAGGCTGGCCCCCGCGCGTTGCGGAGCTTGATGTTACGCCGGGCGAGGTGGCCGCCGGTTATGTGGCCAAGTTCGTGCGCAATCACGCCTTGCAGTTCAGCCGGGCTCTCAAGATCGATTATCAAGCCTGTGTTCAGGAAGATGTTTTTCCCGCCAGCCACGAAGGCGTTCAGCGATCTGTCGTTCACGATGAACATGGTGATGGAACTGGGGGGTACGCCAGCGGCCTTGTAGATCGGCAACGACAGCATACGCAGGGTGCGCTCGATCTCCGCATCGCGGATCAAGCCCTGGGCACTCGCCGAGGTGGCGACAGTCGCGAAGAGTAGGACAGCGAGGATGAGGCGGATCACCTGTCACGGCTCCTTTGCGCCAAGGGATTGAATCCTTTGCATTTGGTCCATGATGAACATAGTGGCTTTGGCCCCATCCGAGAAGGAACTTTGATGTGAAACTTTCCCAGCGCAGTCAGACCCCGCCATTCTACGCCATGGATGTTCTGGCTGAGGCGCAGGCTTTGGCGCGGGCAGGGCGCGATATCATCCATATGGAGGTGGGAGAGCCTTCGCACGCTGCGCCAAAGGCGGCGACGCATCTATTGGAGGCCGCGATTCGGCGTGGAGACGGCCTTGGATACACGAGCGGTCTTGGGATCCAGGACCTGCGTGAGGGGATCGCGGCGCTCTACCGGGCTAGACATGGTATTGACCTGGATCCAGCCAGGGTGGTCGCGACGGCGGGATCGTCGGCGGGGTTCATCATCTCTTTCCTCGCCTGTTTTGAGGCGGGCGACCGCTTGGCGATGGTTGATCCTGGCTACCCTTGTTATCGCAATGTGGCCGAAAACCTTGGCATGGAAGCTGTGCGCCTGCAATCAACCCTGGCTGACCGTTATCAACCCACGCCCGAGATGCTGGAGGGCGCTGGTGACCTAGATGGGCTTTTGATCGCGAGCCCTTCAAACCCAACGGGCACAATGCTGGATAAGGATCGTTTGCTCAGCCTGTGTGATTACTGCGAGGCGCGGAGGATCACCCTGATCTCGGACGAGATTTACCATGGCCTTTGCTATGACAGCCCTGCGCATTCCGTCTTGGAGATGACCGATGAGGTGATCGTCATCAACAGCTTCTCCAAGTACTGGTCGATGACGGGGTGGCGGATCGGCTGGATGATCGTGCCAGAACGGATGGTGCGCACCTGTCAGAATTTGGCGCAGAACCTTCTCATCTGCCCAAGTCATGCCAGCCAGGTCGCGGCACTTGGTGCTCTGAGCACAGAGGGAATGGCCGAAGTGGCCCCTTACATCGACGCCTATGCTCAGAACCGGGAATTGTTGAGCGAAACAATGCCGAAGCTTGGCTTCACCGATGTCGCGCCCTCGGACGGGGCTTTTTACTTGTATGCGGGGATCGGTGATTTGGCCGACACATCGATGGATCTCTGCCGCCGCTTGCTGCATGAGGCGGGCGTTGCGGCGACGCCCGGGCTTGATTTCGATCCAGACCGGGGTGGCCGCACAATCAGGTTCTCTTATGCGCAACACCCCCCGCTGATTGCGGAGGGCGTGCGGCGTATGCAGGAGATGTTGAGCGGCTGACTTAGCCCCCGAAGCTCCACCATCCTTTACGCTTCGGCCGCGCGGGATCTTCTGCCGCAGGAGCGGGCTCGGGCGCCGCCTCTGGTTCTGGCGCGGGCTCTTTGGGTGTTGTTTCGACAGTCTCAGCAACCACTTCGTCTGCGTCTTCTTCGACGGCTTCGGCGGTTTGCGCTGTCTCGACGGCTGCTTCTTCATGCGCCTCGATGGGTTCGTCCGACGGTGCTTCGCTGGGCGCGGCTTCTGGCTCTGCAGAGGTTTCGTCGGTCTCCGATCCCGCTTCGCTTTCGTCGCTGCTACTCGAAGCCTCAGCCTCTGCCGCCTCGGTCGAGGGGTCAGAGCCTTTGCCGCGGCGGTTTCTTCGACGGCGAGGGCGTTTCGGTTTTTCGTCTTCCGGCGCTTCTGAGGTTTCTTCCGAGCTTGCCTCTTCGCTGCTCTCTTCGCTTGTCTGCTGTTCGTCGTCGGTCTCGCCACCACGCCGTTTGCGCCCACCGCGGCGGCCGCGGCGCCGACGCGACCGGCTTTCGCGCTTCTCGCCCGCGTCGTCATCATCGACGATTTCCGCGTCTTCGACGAGGTCCTCTTCAAGCTCCTCGGTTGTTACCACCGAGTCGGCCGTTACGGCGGCAGGGGCTTTATCGATGACCCGAGTAACTTGTTTCGAGCGTTCGATCCTGAAGTTGGGGCTGGTCAGGCTCGGGTCGCCGATGATCAGGATGGAGATGCTATAGCGCGCCTCGATCCGGGCGATGTGACCGCGCTTGTGGTTCAGGAGGAAGTTCGCCACGTCGATCGGAGCCGCGACCTGGATCTCGGCGGAGCGGCCGCGAACACCCTCTTCCTCGACCTCGCGCAGGATCGAGAGGGCCATGTTCTCATCTGATCGAATAACGCCCGTTCCCTGACAATGCGGGCAGGGAGTCGTCGTTGCCTCGAGCATGCCCGGGCGCAGGCGCTGGCGGGACATCTCCATGAGACCAAACGACGAGATCCGGCCGATCTGGATGCGGGCCCGGTCGGTCTTCAACCGGTCTTTCATCCGCTTCTCGACCGCGCGGTTGTTGCGATTCTCCTCCATATCGATGAAGTCGATCACGATCAGGCCGGCAAGATCGCGGAGACGGCACTGGCGGGCCACTTCGTCGGCGGCCTCGAGGTTGGTTTGCAGCGCCGTTTCCTCGATCGAGCCCTGTTTGGTCGCGCGGCCGGAGTTCACGTCAACCGCGACCAAAGCCTCGGTCACACCGATCACAATGTAACCGCCGGATTTCAGCTGCACGGTCGGCGAGAACATGCCGTTCAGCGTGCTCTCAACCTGATAGCGGATAAAAAGTGGAATAGGGTCAGTGTATTGCTGCACGTTCTTCGCGTGGGACGGCATGAGCATTTTCATGTAGTCCTTTGCCTCGCGATACCCGGTATCGCCTTCGACCGCGATGGAGTCGATTTCCTTCGCGTAGAGATCGCGGATCGACCGTTTGATCAGCGAACCTTCTTCGTAGATCAGGCAAGGCGCGATGGATTTCATCGTGAGATCCCTGACCTGCTCCCATTGGCGCGAAAGGAACTCATAGTCGCGTTTGATCTCGGGCCGAGTGCGTTCAGCACCTGCCGTGCGCACGATGAGGCCCATGCCTTTTGGGACTTCGAGTTCATCGACGATTTCGCGAAGGCGTTTGCGGTCGCCGATTTGGGTGATTTTCCGGGAGATCCCCCCGCCACGCGCCGTGTTCGGCATTAAGACACAGTAGCGCCCAGCAAGGCTGAGATAGGTGGTTAGGGCAGCGCCTTTGTTGCCGCGCTCCTCCTTGACGACTTGGACCAGCAGGATCTGGCGGACTTTGACGACGTCCTGGATTTTGTAAGTCCGACGGCGGCGGGCGCGGGAGGCTGCAACCTCCTCTTGTAGGTCCTCAGCGCCGACCTGTTCGACGTCTTCCTCTTCGCTTTCGGTGTCGCTGCTATCGGCCTCGTCATTCGAGGGTTTGCGTTTGCGGGTGCGGCGTTGGCGCTTCTTGGGCCGCTCGTCCTTTGCAGTTTCTTTTGTGCTTTGCGCCGTCTCATCCGTTTCGGCGGCGTCGGCAGTCTCTGCCTCTTGCCCCGTTACGGCCGCGTCTGTTTCTCCGTTCGGCGTTTCCGTGTCGGCAGATAGCTCACCATCAGTCGGCTCTTCCGACGAAGGCTCCGCCTCAGATTTGGGCTCAGTCGGCTCCTCTGACGGTGTGTCCGATGAGGGTTCTTCGGGCTGGGTCTCTTCGAACGATGCTTCTTGAGCTTGCTTCGTGCGCCCGGTCGAAGCGCTGGTGTCCTCGATCTCCTCCGTCACACGGTCATCGTCGAGGCCTGCACCCTCCGCCATATTTTTAGGCGGTGTTGCTTCATCCTGTGGTTCCGATGCGGGTTCTTCGGCCTCGGCGGCAGCGTCTTCAGGCGCGTTTTCTGCGGGTGCTGGCTCTTCTGTGCTCGGCTCGTCGACCGAAGCCTCGGCTTGAGGCTCTGGTGCGACGGGGTCGGCTGGCTCAGCCTCGGCGATCTCAGGATCAGCCTCGATAACATCTTCTTTGGAGGCCTCCACTTCGGTCGCATCCGCTTCGGGCGCGTCGACCATTTCGGCTGGTGCGTCGGATGCTGCGTTCTCAGGCTTGGTCGTGGCTTCCTCGCCAAGATCCATGACCGCCAGGCTGCCCGGACCCTCCACGGATTGGTCTTCGGCGTTCTGTTCATCCACTGAGATAACTTCGAGACCCGAGACCTCTGACGTCGCCTCAGCGGCTGGCGCGCTGGATTTCTTGCTGCGGGAGCGGCGGGACCTTTTCGGCTTCTTCGCGGCCTCATCGGTCGCGTCGTCCGAGTTCTCTTCACGCGCGGCACGCTCTTCCTCTGCGATCAGCGCTTCGCGATCAGCAACTGGGATCTGGTAGTAGTCCGGGTGGATTTCCGCAAAAGCCAAGAAACCATGCCGATTGCCGCCGTAGTCGACGAATGCCGCCTGGAGCGATGGTTCGACCCGGGTAACCTTGGCTAGATAGATGTTGCCAGCGAGCTGGCGTTTGTTAATCGACTCAAAATCGAAGTCATCGACCTTGTTGCCGTCCACCACCACAACCCGGGTCTCCTCCGGGTGGGTGGCATCGATAAGCATTTTCTTTCCCATGGAATCCTTCTGCAGACACGCCGATCCGGCCGCCTGAGCGGTGTCACGATGGTCTGCGTATTTGTTTGGGGCGCAAGATGTGCCGCATGTACCAGAGCGTCGCGGGACGAGGAGAGCTCGGTCCGGCTGGCATATCTGGCTAAAAAGAGCGGGCGCATCGGCGCGTATCTTCCGTATTCGGGCGTCTGATAGCAGACGCGGTGGATCTGTTTGGCGCTAAGACGCGCGGAACAACTTTGTCCCGGGAGAGCCAGCCCTTGGGTACATAATCAACCATAGGATCAGGCGCGGCCGGGCTTCTGTCACATGTTCGATATCGGCCTCACGACCGAAAGGTTTTCGAAACAACGAACCCCGCGAACACATCACAGACGAGATGTCCTAACCGCCATATACTTGCGAAATCAGAAACTGACAAACTGATTCTGAGGCGAGGGGGTAAATGAGACTGCAATTGCTGAAGGTGTTTTATGCGCTGTGTTTTTGCGTGATGCTCGTCATGCAAAACTTCGCCGCTGCTTCAGAAGCGCCGATGATCCAAAGCTTTGACGTTGAAAGAGAGGGGGGTGGTGCCCGGCTCGTAATTTCGTTGGAGCGCGATGTGGGTTTCGACGTTTTTCTGCTCAGCAATCCGCGCCGGTTGGTTGTTGATTTCCAAGCGGGCAAGTTTGGTGCAGGCTTCGGCGTGCCTGAAGGTATTAAAGCCCGCTATGGCTACTTTCAACCGGGCCAACCGCGCATCGTTATTGATGTCGGGCGTCCTTTAGGCGTTGCCAGCGCGTTCATCGGGGACGGTCCGGTTTTGAACATCGACCTCACGCCTGTGACGCAAGAAGCATTCGAAGCCGCGAGCGGGTGGCCAGCGGGCGCGGAATGGGTGCCTCAGCCGCGGGCGGTAGTTCGCGCTGACGGCGATTTGATTGTCGCTCTTGACCCTGGCCATGGCGGCATCGATCCCGGCGCGAGTTACGAAGGGCTGATCGAGAAGGAGATTGTCCTCAGGATCGCCAAGGTGATCGCCACTCGGGTAAACGCAACGCCTGGATTGAGGGCGGTTATGACGCGAGAGGATGATCGGTTTATCCCGCTGCGTGAGCGCATCAGGATTGCCAGCGACGTTGGCGCCAACGTTATGATATCGCTGCACGCAGATTCGCTTGAGGAAGGCGGCGCGAAAGGGGTCTCAGTCTATACCCTCTCCAACGAAGGCACCGATCAGGCTGCTGAAGCCTTTGCTGAACGCGAGAACCGAGCAGATATTTTGGCGGGCGCTGATCTGATTGGCGAGACGGATCAGGTGGCCAAGCTCTTGCTCGAGTTATCCCAGCGCGCCACGGCGCCGGAATCCGATCGGTTGGCTGATGCAATCCTCGCGGCTGTTGGCAAGGAATTTCAACTTCTGCAAACACGCCCGCATCGCAAAGCGGCTTTCGTCGTGCTGAAATCGCCTGACATCCCGTCTGTTTTGGTGGAACTCGGCTTCCTGTCGAGTGAAGAAGATCGTAAAAGACTGCAGAGCGATGAATACGCTGAAGCGATTGCAGAGGCGGTAGTCGAGGGGTTAAAATCCTGGCAGGCAACGGCAGATCCCGCCTTTACGGCGCCTCGGCGCTAGCGTTCATGCGGGATAAATACTAAATCGGAACAATAAGCACGGCGCTTTAACAGGCAACCAAGTCAGGGAAGGACGGTTCATGATCAGGCTGATTGCTGGCCTTTTCAGTTTGGTGAGCATCGGTGCGATGGGCGCCGTGATCGGGATTGCCGGGTTGGCCCACCTCTATGGCCATGACCTGCCAAGCCACGATGATCTGGTGAATTATCAACCGAAGATGCTGAGCCGTGTCTATTCGGGCGAAGGCGTGGTGATCGCCGAGTTTGCCCATGAGAAACGGATTTTCGCCCCGATTGAGGAAATCCCACCTTTGGTGAAGAACGCCTTTATCTCGGCCGAGGACAAGAATTTCTACAACCATCCAGGCATCGATGCCGTGGGGATCGCAAAAGCGATGACACGGTATGCTCTGGCAAAAGCGAAAGGGCAAAGTGTCCGGCTGTCAGGTGCTTCGACGATCTCACAACAGGTGATGAAGAACTTCCTGGTTGGTAATGCGAGAAGCTTTGAGCGGAAGATCAAAGAGGGGATCCTTGCCGTGCGCCTCGATGGCGCGCTGTCCAAAGATCATATCCTCGAGCTTTACATGAACGAGATTTTTCTCGGCGCTAGATCGTACGGGATCATGGCCGCGGCGCAGAACTATTTCGGCAAGCCGATGGAAGATCTGACAGCGTCCGAGGCCGCGTATCTGGCCGCTCTGCCCAAGGCGCCGTCGACCTACCATCCGCTCAACAACCGAGAGCGCGCGATTGGGCGGAGAAACTATGTGCTGGAAGAGATGGCACAGAACGGGCACCTCTCTCGCGCCGATGCAGAGGCTGCGAAGGCTGAAGACCTGATCACTTTGGTGGGCACCGATGGTCCGGATGTTTTGGCATCGGCTGAACCGGACTTCTTTACCAGCGAAGTCAGGCGCCAGATGGTCGCCGAGGTGGGGACAACTGAGCTCTACGAGGGCGGGCTTACGATCCGGGCGACGATCGATCCAGAGTTGCAGAAGATCGCCGCGGCGACACTGCGCCAAGGGTTGGAGGAATACGATCGCGCGCAAGGAGTTTATACAGGCCCTGTCGCGCAGGTTGAGGGACTGAGCGAGGATACTTGGGCCGATCAGCTGGGGTCGACAAAGGCACCTCGCGATATTGAAGGCTGGTATCCGGCGGTGGTTTTGGAGAGTGCGACGAAAACCGCCAAGATCGGGATTGAAATGCCCGATGGGCCGGTCGTTGAGACATTGTCACGTGCCCGCCAGGATTGGGTGAAAGCGCACGCGCGAAAAGGCGAGCGCCTGTCATCTAAGGCAGCCTCGGATCTTTGGACGCCTGGTGACGTGATCTTGGTGTCCAAAGGCGAGGAAGCTTGGGAGCTGCGCCAGGTTCCCGAAGTTCAGGGTGGCTTTGTGGCGATGGACCCCCATACAGGCCGCGTTTTGGCACTGCAGGGTGGTTTCTCCTACCAAGAAAGCGTGTTCAATCGGGCGACCCAAGCGCTACGGCAGCCGGGTTCTGCGTTTAAACCCTTTGTCTATGCGGCCGCCCTGGATGCCGGGTATTCTCCGGCAACGATCGTGCTAGATGCGCCGATTGTGATCCGAGCGATTGGGCAAAAGGCGTGGCGGCCGAAAAACTCATCGGGCAAGTTCTACGGGCCTACGACGCTCCGCACCGGTCTGGTGTTGTCGCGCAATCTGATGACGGTACGGATCGCTCAACAGATCGGCATGGACCGGATCGCGGATTATGCTGAGCGGTTTGGCGTTTACGAAAACATGCCGCATCACCTCAGCTACGCGCTCGGCGCTGGCGAGACCACGCTCTACGATATGGTCGCCGCCTACGGTATGTTTGCGAACGGCGGGAAGCGGGTCCGACCAACCGTGGTCGACCGGATCCAGGATCGCCATGGCAAGACGTTGTTCCGACACGATCCACGCTCCTGCAAGGGATGCCTTGCCAATGGGTCCGGCGCGTCGACGGAGCCTGTGCTATATGACACGCGCTCACAGATCATGAGTTCGTTCACCGCTAAGCAACTTGTCTCAATGCTTCAGGGCGTGGTGGTTCGGGGCACGGCATCGCGCACCGTTGGTGATCTGGGCTTTCCTCTGGCTGGCAAGACTGGAACCACGAATGAAAGCCGCGATGCGTGGTTTATCGGCTTCTCTCCCAACATGGTCGCTGGGTGCTATATCGGCTTTGACCAGCCGCGCTCCTTGGGGCGCAGGGCCTATGGTGGGACGCTGTGTGGGCCGGTCTTCAAGCG
>JBCDAQ010000003.1:0-53529 GCA_039185285.1 Pseudomonadota bacterium | reverse complement strand
TCGTACTCGCCGCCGACCTTCAGGTCCTGGGTCATGGCACCATAGGTCTCGACCGCGCCGATGCCGTAGATGCACGAGACCGAGGCGACGATCACGACGTCATCACGCTCCAGCAATGCCCGGGTCGCGGAGTGGCGCATCCGGTCGATCTGCTCGTTAATCTGCGCCTCTTTCTCGATGTAAGTGTCCGAGCGTGGGACATACGCCTCCGGCTGGTAATAGTCGTAATAAGAAACGAAGTACTCGACCGCATTGTTAGGGAAGAAACTCTTGAACTCTCCATAGAGCTGCGCGGCGAGGGTTTTGTTGGGCGCAAGCACGATCGCCGGGCGCTGGGTCGCCTCAATGATCTTGGCCATGGTGAAAGTCTTCCCGGTACCGGTCGCGCCCAACAGAACTTGGTCGCGCTCTCCCTCGACAACGCCGTGTGAAAGCTCGGTGATCGCGGTGGGTTGGTCGCCCTTAGGATCGAAGGGTGTGACCATCTCAAGCCGCAATCCACCTTCGAGCTTTTCCTGCCCCATGCGATTCGGGCGCGAGGTGGCATCCGGGGCAGTATCGGGCATCGTCTCGATCCTCACGGTTGTTTGTGACGGCTCATGGTTAATATGGAACGGGTCCCACTTAGGTAAAAGCGGTCATGAAACCTAGATTTTTTGACGATTTGACGAAAAATGGCAAAAGTTTGACGACTCTGATTGACCCATCTCCCGCTAAAAGTGTATCAAAGATGGGCAAGCAGCAGATCGTCGCTGACCCGGTGCAACATCCACCCCACCCTCGCTCCCTGCACCGGGTTGGCGGCGTGATCTTCCCAAGACATCAGTTTTTAAACTAAACACGCTACCAACGTGTACCTCAACTCTTGTTTGGATAGCGAATCCAGACGATACAAGTCGCGTGATATGAATTGAGGGTGCACCGATGCAGGCTCGCATTTATCAACCATCGAAGAGCGCCATGACGTCTGGTCAAGGTAACTCAAAATCCTGGGTTCTCGAATTTGCTCCGACCGAGCAAAAAACGATCGATCCATTGATGGGATGGACGGGTTCGGGCGATATGAACCGGCAGGTTAAGCTCCGATTTGATAGCCAAGCGGCGGCAGAAGACTATGCCAACCGCGAGGGAATTGCCTATCGCGTTGAGACCAACCAACAGCGAAAGCACAATGTCCGTCCCATGGGCTACGCTGGTAATTTTGCACATAATCGCCGCGGGAACTGGACCCACTGAAGGCGGTGAAGGAGACTTTGATGACCGCCCATTTGATCACGCCGGTCATCTTGTGTGGTGGATCCGGTACGCGTTTGTGGCCGCTCTCACGCAGAACTTACCCCAAACAGTTCTCTAACTTGCTCGATGGTGACACGCTGTTCCAGCAAACTGTTACGCGCGTGTCGGGCGATCAGTTTGCTGATCCTATTCTTCTGACGCTAAGCGACTTTCGTTTCATAGTCGGTGAGCAGCTCACGGGAATTGGAAGGTCAGCTCAGCGTATCGTTGTGGAGCCTGAGGGTCGAAACACAGCACCCGCCATTTGTCTTGCAGCACTCCTACTGCAAGCTGCGGATCCCGATGGGGTTCTTCTGGTGCTTCCATCAGATCACGTAATTAGAGACGGAGAGGCATTCCGGCAGGCCGTGCAGGCAGGTCTGAAATCGGCGTCGGGTGGTGCGCTGGTGACGTTCGGAATTCAGCCGGATCGACCAGAGACGGGCTATGGCTACATCGAACTCGACGGTCTTGCTCAACCAGGTGCGCAGCCTTTCCTGCGGTTTGTCGAGAAGCCTGATCAAGCGCAGGCGGAGGAGATGCTCTCCTCTGGCAGATTCCTTTGGAATTCCGGGATGTTTCTCTTTTCCGCAAAAGCGATCCTTGCGGCGTTCGACAAGCATGCACCCGACGTTCGGGCGGCGATAGAACAGGCTGTGGAGAATGGGGGCAATGACCTCGACTTCTTCCGCCCGGGTGCCGAAGCCTATAGCACAGCACCTGACATCTCGATCGACTACGCAATTATGGAGCGAATGGCTGGCGAAGTCGTTCCAGTTGATTGTGGTTGGAATGATTTGGGGAATTGGAAGACCGTCTGGCAAGAGGGTGAACCCGACGCAATGGGCACAGTGACTAGTGAGACCGCCCTTGCAATCGAGTGTACTAACACGCTTTTGCGTTCCGACGATCCGAACACTCGGTTGGTTGGACTGGGCCTCGATCAGATTATGGCCATCGCGACCCGAGACGCAGTCCTAGTCGCCCCAATGGACCGAGCCCAAGACGTTCGCAAAGCCGTGGATGCCTTGAAAGCCGAGGGCGCGGCGGAAGCAACTGATCTGCCCCGTTGTTACAGGCCTTGGGGCTGGTATGAGACCCTGGCGCTTGGAGCGCGGTTTCAGGTTAAGCAAATCATGGTCAAAGCGGGTGGGCAGCTATCGCTCCAGTCGCATGTCCATCGCTCTGAGCATTGGGTCGTCGTTTCAGGAACGGCGAAAGTGACCGTCGGCGACAAAGTTACCCTCATGACTGAGAATGAATCTGTCTACATCCCGCTCGGGGCGATCCACCGATTGGAAAATCCTGGCAAAGTGGAGCTGCACCTCATCGAGGTGCAGAGCGGCGCCTATCTTGGCGAAGATGACATCATCCGCTACGAGGACGTTTACGCCCGTACTTAGTCTGGCCTATCGTTGACCCTTGGCGCGAAACCGCCGCGCAAACTCTGTATGGCCCGATCGCGGAAGCGGAACTAAGCAGCGCTGAACTCCGAGGTTCCGCTGAGAGGGACGTCGGTATTCGTTCTTTTTAAGGATGCCGAATTGCCAACCTTCAAGAATCTTACTGCCGCAAAGCCAAAGGTTTTGAACTGAAGGATAGCGCCATCCGCTTAGTCAAACCTTCCATGCTCGGCGTGCTGATGAAGAAGCCAAAACTCTGATTGGCAATTTGGTGAAAAAAGTGACCCGCCACTCCTTCATTCATCTGGCCAGAGGCAACCTGATAAGTTTCGCAGGTGAGCATCTTTAAGGCGGCGGCCTTCCGGGGCTGGCATTCGCCCCCTTGCCACGCTAAGTGGTCATAAGGGCTTATCCGCCCCTAGAACTTCCGCTCAACGAGAGGTTGCGCCATGCCCCTTCCCATAACAGCCTTCTATGCTGGGATCCTGGCGCTTTGGCTTCTGTTCCTAGCAGCTTCGGTGATTCAGTTGCGCCGCAAACATCGAGTATCGTTGGGCGATGGTGGAATGGATCAACTTCAGGGTCGCATCCGCGGCCACGCGAATGCAGTTGAGCAGGTACCGATCGCTTTGGTCCTATTGGCGCTTAGTGAGGGGATGGGAACGCCGGGCTGGGTTTTGCATTTGCTTGGCGTGATGCTCGTCGCCGGTCGAGTTCTCCATGGCGTCCATTTTCTCGAGAAGCGCAGAGGATTAGTCCTGCGTCAGGTCGGGATGATGTTGACGATCACAGCAACCGCCTTTCTCGCCATTGGTGCAATTGGCCATGCTGTTGCGGAGATTTTCTGAGTGACGCAGTCGATCTCCGAGACTGCAGAGCAACTCATTGAGGCCGCCGCAGCCGCCGGCGCGGATGCCTCTGATGCAATCGTCATGCGATCTGAGAGCACCTATGTTGGCGTCGCCGACAGCGCTCTGGAAGAAGCTGAAGGTTCTGAAGGCATAGAGCTTGGTCTCCGCGTTCTTCTTGGTCATCGACAAGCATGTGTCGCATCTTCGAACGCCGATCTTGGGACGCTTTCAGAAATGGCGTCCCGTGCTGTGGCGATCGCACAGGAGGCTCCTGAAGATCCTTACTGTGGATTGGGTGAGGTTGCCGGTTTCGAGATGCCGGATCTTGAACTTACCGATCCTGTCCAAGACCTAGATCCCACTGAGCTAGAAGCGCTTGCGCTTCAAGCCGAGGCTTCCGCTCTGGCCGTGCCTGGTGTCACTCAAGTTGAACAGGCGAGCGCCTCGACCGGTTTTAGTCAGATTGCACTTGCAGCATCAAACGGGTTCTCAGGATCCTATGGCCGAACCAGTAGATCCATCTCGGTGTCCGCGATCGCAGGCGAAGGACTTGGACGTGAGCGAGATTGGTCGTCCGAGGCACGGCGTTACAGCTCAGATCTGCCGCCGGCGTCGGAGGTGGGTTCCTTGGCAGGTGGACGGGCCGTTGCGCGACTAGACCCACGAAAACCGCCCTCAGGCGCTTTTCCGGTGCTCTATGATCGACGAGTAGCACCTAGTCTGATCAGCCATGTTTTAAGCGCGATCAATGGAACATCGATAGCACGTGGATCAAGTTGGCTGCTCGAAGCTATGGGATCGCAGATCCTGCCCAATGGCTTCGATGTGATCGAAGATCCGCGTATGCTGCGGGGCCCATCCTCGCGGCCATTCGATGCTGAGGGTGCGTCGACCCAACGCCGAGCATTGATCGAAAATGGTGTCCTGCAAACCTGGATCCTAGATCTATCAACAGCGCGGAAATTGGGGCTACAAAGTACAGGCAACGCCCGACGTGGAACGGGTGGACCGCCAAGCCCGGGGGTGACAAATGTTATCGTCGAGAACGGTTCTTTGACCCGCGAACAGCTTATCCGAGATATGGGAACTGGCCTGATCGTGACTTCGATGATCGGCAGTTCGATCAATCCAACGACCGGGGCTTACTCCCGTGGTGCTTCCGGGTTCTGGGTGGAAAACGGCGAAGTTGTCCATCCTGTCAACGAGGTAACGGTTGCAGGCTCGCTGCCCGAGATGATCAAGACCTTAGTGCGAGCGGACGACCGTGAAGTCCATCGTGGGATATCGGTGCCCGCTCTCTTAGTCGATGGGGTAACCGTTGGCGCTTGAAGCCGCAGAGGTGAGCGACGATCTCGACCTTCTAAAGAAGGCTGCCGATGAGGCAGGTGAGATCGCTATGCGGTTTTTTGGCGATGACCCGGAACAGTGGGAGAAAGACGATGAGGCAGGGCCGGTCTCTGAGGCAGATCTCGCTGTAAACGCGCATCTGACCGAGCGCTTCGCCGATAGCCGTCCGAGCTATGGCCTTTTGTCAGAGGAAACTGAGGACAGTGTCGAGCGTTTAACAAGCGACCGGGTCTTCATAGTCGATCCCATCGACGGAACTCGAGCGTTCTTAAAGGGCGAACCAGGTTTTGCCATCGCGGTTGCCGTTGTCGAGGCGGGCGTGCCGATTGCATCAGTCGTCCATATGCCGGCATTGGGGGACACCTACTGTGCGGCAGCTGGGGCTGGTGCGTGGCTGAACGATGTTCCTATTTCGCCATCCAGCCGAGTGGAGCTTGCCGGGTCCAACGCCTTAGGTGCGTCGGCGTCATACCAGTCCCAACACTGGCCCCGCGGATTGCCGGAGATGAAACGCACATTCCGTCATGCGTTGCAGTGGCGCCTGTGTCTCGTTGCGGCAGGAAGCTTTGATTTGATGGTCACGATGAGGGATGCTTATGAATGGGATGTGGCTGCAGGCGCTCTAATCGCAACTGAAGCAGGCGCGCAAATCACAGATCGCGATGGCAAGACGTTCCATTTCAACAGTCCAGGAGCAAAGGTTCCGGGTGTACTCGTGGCACCTCCCGCTCTGCATGAACAGCTTGTGGTATTGCGAACTCATTGATCGCTTGAAGCCTCCGATATAAAGTGCCTTCACGCTTTTCCCCCGTATAGGAGTGGCCCATGGCCAAGCTGCATCTCGTCTTCGGTGGCGAACTCATCGATCCGCAGAGCACCGAGTTTCGTGACCCCGATCAGATCGATATTGTCGGGATCTATCCTGACTATGCTAGGGCTCATCAAGCCTGGAAAAATGCCGCTCAGCGGACGGTAGACAACGCCCATATGCGCTACTTCATCGCCCATCTGCACAGGCTGAGGGACGAGGAGAAAGAAGGCAGCGCTGAGGCTTCGGCACTCGAGAAAGACTGAGTGCGTGGCCCTTGGGGTCTCAATTGCTCAATGGCTGCGCCAATCGCCCGTCGGTCGGGCGATCGCGAGTTTGACAGCTGCGAACTATATCCGGTTGGTTACTTGGACGACACGCTGGGATGTCCACGGATGGGACCGGATAGACGCTTTTATCGATGCAGAGGATCGTGGGATCATCGCGGCCTTTTGGCATGGGCGGCTCTTTATGGCGGCGACCTATGCGCCGGTCGAGCGGCGTAAAAGCATCGCGGTGATCTCGAATAACAGTGATGGCCAGCTAATTTGCGACATTGTTGCTTATTGGGGTGTCGTCTCAGTCCGCGGTTCCACCTATGATCGGCAGAAGCAGCGGGGCAAAGGCGGCGCAAAGGCTTACCGGTTCGCGCGACGTGGGCTTGAGGAGGACAAGGCTGTGCTTGGGATCACACCCGACGGCCCACGCGGACCTCGAATGCGTGCGCAGGTGGGCACGGCGCAGCTTGCGATCGATACCCAGTGTTCCATTATTCCAGTTGCGTTTTCGGTCAAGCGAGGGACGTTTCTTAGAAACTGGGACAGGTTTCTGGTTCCAAGCCCGTTCAATCGAGGTGCAATCGTCTATGGCGTTCCGATGCGGCCCCCGGTTGATCCGACGCCTGAGGAGGAGCGCATCTTTCATTTCGAAGTCGAAGGCGCACTGAATGAAGTAACGAACCGGGCAGACGATCTCTGCGGCCGGGATCGGATCCAGCCTGGCCCGCCAATCGAGAAAATATGATGCCAGGAAACACCCTATCGCTCTCCGCCTACCTCGCAGCCAGCCGCGTCAGTGATCCGTTAGCTTGGTTCCTACTCCGCCGTCGGATGTGGCGGGGTAAAGAGGACCCAGATCGTATCGAGGAACGGCGGGGATTTGCCGGGTGTGAGCGCCCAGAAGGTCAGGTTATCTGGCTGCATGGGGCCTCGATCGGCGAAACGATGTCTATGCTGCCCCTAATTGATGCCTTCAAGAGGACCGCCCCTGGCGCGACTTGCTTGGTGACGTCGGGAACGGTAACATCAGCCGAGCGTATGGCTGAGTTGTTGCCCGACCATGCAATCCATCAATACGTTCCAGTGGACACGGCGGCCTCGGTTCGTCGGTTCCTCAAGCATTGGAAGCCGGATCTTGCGATCTTGGTCGAAAGTGAGTTCTGGCCACGATTGATGATTGAAACGGCCGAACGCGGAATTCCGATGGCGCTGATTAATGCGCGGGTCTCTGAGGAGAGCGCCCGGAAGTGGGCCAAAGCGCCTAAGATGATTAGCCACATGCTTTCGCTCTTTCAGATGATTGTGACGCAGGATCGTGAAACTGGAGAGCGACTGCGAGCTCTGGGCGCAGAGTCCGAACGGGTCAAGGTCGGTGGGAACCTCAAAGCTCTTGCGCGATTGGCAACACCTGAGGAGACCGAACTCGAGCTTGTCCGAAAAGCCTTGGAAAACCGCCCAGTCTGGTTGGCCGCGTCCACGCATCCAGGCGAGGAAGAGGCGGTGCTGAATGCCCATCTTGCTTTACCAATGGAGACGTTGTTGATCCTCGCACCCCGCCACCCAGAGCGCGGTGACGAGGTGGCCGAAATGATGGAGAAACGCGCGTTACGTGTGACGCGGGCGTCGTGGGGCGATAGGCCGACCCAGGATACGCGAGTGTGGCTCGCCGACACGATTGGTCAGATGGGATTGTGGCTTCGGCTGGCGGAGGTGACGTTTGTTGGAGGTTCGTTGGTGCCAAACGGCGGACACACGCCGTTTGAGCCTGCAAGGTTTGACTCCGCCATCCTGCACGGTCCCCATACGGTCAACTTTGGTCCGGCCTATCAATTGCTCGCAGAGTCAAAGGGAGCTTGGCAAGTGTCTTCCGCGGCGGATCTTTCGGTGGCGGTTGGTGCTTTGCTGAGCGATGACGTAAAGCGCAAAGAACTGACCGATGCAGCTCAGATCCTTTTCGAAGACGTGCCCGATCCCGATGCCCTGACCAAAACCCTGGTAGGGCTGATCAACGAGACCGGCTGATGCGGGCGCCAGCTTTCTGGTTCCTATCGCCAGGTATATTGGTCTGGTTTCTGGCGCCGCTGAGCTGGATTTGGCGTTTTGGAACTACACTTCGGCGCATCAAAGCGTCTCCCAAACCAAATCCGGTCCCTGTGATTTGTATCGGTAATCTTACCGTGGGGGGTGCTGGCAAAACGCCAACAGTGGCAGCCATCGCGATGCGGTTGAGCAGGCAAGGACGGAAAGTTGCCGTTGTCAGCCGCGGTTACGGCGGAAAAATCGAAGGACCGCATCAAGTGGGAGCCGCGTCTGACCTCGCCTCGGATGTCGGAGATGAGCCATTGTTGCTGGCGCAGATGACGACCGTATGGGTGGCGCGAGATCGGTCGCAGGGAGTTCGGTCTGCTGCCGCAGCCGGAGCAGAAGTGGTGCTTTTGGACGATGGATATCAGAATCCCAACGTCGTCAAAGACGCCTCGGTCCTGGTCGTTGATGCCGAGCAGGGCTTCGGCAATGGGCATGTGCTTCCAGCCGGTCCGCTGCGCGAGCCGGTCGAGGGTGGTATCGACCGCGCGGATCATGTCATCCTGATCGGTAATCCTGATCAACGGTCGCGCGCTGTCACCCAATGGCCGTTGCTCCGGAACGCGCACTCGGCCCGCTTGATGCCCCTTCAAACGGGAATAGACCTTTCTGGGCAGTCGGTTGTCGCATTTGCAGGCATCGGGCGCCCGCAAAAGTTCTTCGATACGCTCAATGAAATGGGTGCTCAAATCGTCCAAGCTCATGCCTTCGCGGACCACCATGTCTATTCAGATTGGGTGATCGCGCGGATGCTGCGTGAAGCTCAGGCCGCGGGCGCAATGCTGGTCACAACCGAAAAGGATGCGATCAAACTGCCTGAGCACTTGAGGCGTGATATCCTTGCATTGCCTGTGCGATTGGACCTCGATGATTGGTCGTCTCTTGACCGTTTCATTGACGACTTGCTCGACTAGTTCTTTGCCCGAAAGGGGACAGTTGGGAAGAACATGGCGTCGTAGTCCTTCAGAACCTTCACATGGCAGTCATGGCAGAAAAGAACTTTGTCCGACGCTGTACCAAGCGTCCTTTGAAACGTTCCGTCGGGAAAGACCCGTGTGTAAATCCAATCATCTGTCGCTGGTGAAGCGCCCGGAGCCGCCTTTTGCATGATGAAGAGAGGCCCTGGACGGACTTCTCCGCTCTGAGTTATTCGGAAACTCTCTTTTGCGACTGCGGCGTCCGTTGGAAAACGCTGTCCTTTCATGCCCTCCCACTGAGTATAGAGTTCAAGCGCGATGTCGTTGACGAGGTGATTCACCAAACGTCGACCATGAGTCGCTGAAACCAAGGGGGCAGTGGTTACGTTCGTCCACGTCCGGTACCGGGAGACGTCGGGCACACCATTGGCCGAGGCATAGCTAGCGGCGAGGTTATCTTTGATGCAGTCGTAGATTGCATTTGCCTCGGTTTGAGACAGATCGGATGCTTGCTTGTCAGCATGGCAGCCTTGAGCTTCCGGCGAAAAGCTGGGTAAAATCAGGACTCCAAGGCCAAGTGTTGCAAGAGCAGCGAGGCTGAAGAGCCATATGCGGGTCATAAATTCTTTCCTAGTAAGAGCATTCGCCTCTGGCGAATTCCGACCAGATCATAGGTTTTGACTGGTGATGTAGAAACTCAACTCGCCGCACAATTGGGTGAGATGGAGAAACACGGCGCGCTACCTGAAGATCGAGTGGTACCGCCTCCCTGGCTTGAACAGGGGACCTCTGGATCCACAATCCAGCGCTCTAACCAACTGAGCTAAGGCGGCCCAAACAGGTGCAGATTACTCTGCTTGGAGGTCGTCGTTTACTCCGGCCTCTCAGCGGTTTCAAGCGGACTCTTGTGAGAAAAACGTCATCTTTGGACTAGCGAAGGAAGACGGAGACTCTAAACTAGCGCCAGATTTGAGGGGAAGCGCATGAATATCAATCGGGAGTCCGATCAGTCCGCCAATCTCATGATAGGCCCTACCAGTTTGGGAATGGTGCGGATCTACATCGAAGGCGATGGTGTGGACTTGCCGATGGATTTCGCCCCAGATGAAGCACGAGAAATTGCCGAAGAGCTGCTGGCCGCGGCCGAGAAGGCACAGGGTCTCGGAACGCCTGCGGGCAGGGGTGGAGGCAAGCCTCGCGGGCCAAAGGCACGCAAGACTTGATGGGGTTTCAGGGCGAGGCGGATGAGGCCCAAGGGGCCCTTGCTACTGCTGTTGCGATTGCTGCAGTCTCGGTTGATGGCCGCTGCAAAGAGCGGAGCCCTGCAGATATGGCTCTTTTTGGTCCGGGGCGTGATCGGTTGATCGAGCGGTTCAGCGATGTGTCAGCAGGTCAGGATTTGTTAGTACGCGCAACTGCAGACGGATCGGCAGCGAGTACGGCGCTGCTTGAGACGGTTGCCGGCCCGATGCCGTTCCGCATTTCCCTCTGGCGTCAGCGTGGCGGTGATCGGATTAGACTGATCGCCGCTTTTGCGCAGGTGACCCCGGGTACGAAATCGGACGCGGCCCCAAAACAGGATCTGGGTAGACTGGATTTACCTCTGAAGGCTTTGGTAACGCTTGCTGAAAGGGTGCGGGCGGGCGCACCAGACGAAATCGATCATGAGACGAGCGATTTGCTGTCTGCCGCATGGCGCCTCAAATCCATCCTGGATGATCTCGATGGCGGAGATCGGTCTGGGCTGGCTGAGATGGCGCTTTCAGAGATCGATATCGGGCGACTCAGCCGGCGCGTCACGCGTATGGCAGAAGCCGGGCTACGGTCGAGACGTATTTCCGCCGAGTACATCCAGACAGAAGGAAGGCTTCTGAATGTCGTTGGCGACGAGCAGGCGCTTTGGGATATGCTCGATCAGGTGGTAGCAAGTCTCGTTGAAGGAATGGGAGATGGAGGCTCCTTGACCTTTCGCTTTGAGAGCTTGAAGCGGGGATGTACCCTGACGGTTACGGCCGAACGCGCGCTCAAGGCATCAGAGACAGACCCGCGCCTCGAGATGGCGAGGCGCATTGCGGCGACCCATCAGAGCAGCTTGACGGTCAAATCCGGCAGGGATGGTCGAAGGTCAATTCAGATCGCCTTCCCTCCTGAACGATGCCTCTCGGCTTTTTGAACGGAGATGAGGGTAAAAATGGATGTGCCTGGATGGCTGCCGGCGAGTGCTGTGCTGCGATTGAAGTCGGTTCTCGGAGAGTCATTGGATCTGAACTCAGACGCTCTTGAGGGAAAAATTGAGGGGCTCGTCGGCAGTAATCATAAGATCCATGATCAAGAGTGCATCAACTTAAATCCCGCCACGAATGTGATGAACCCAATCGCAGAAGCAATGCTCGCCCGCGGGCTGGGAACCCGGCCTTCACTGGGCTATCCGGGCGAGAAGTATGAGATGGGTCTCGAGGCGATCGAAGAGATTGAAGTGATTGCCGCAATGCTCGCGGCCGAGATCTTTCAAGCACGCTTCGCCGAGATCCGGGTTGGATCAGGTGCGCTGGCCAACCTCTATGCGTTTATGGCGTGTTGTCAGCCAGGGGATGCAATCATTGTTCCTCCGTCAGGGATCGGTGGGCATGTTACGCATCACGCGTCAGGGGCGGCAGGTCTTTATGGACTGGAGATCCACGAAGCGCCCGTTGATGGCAGCGAATACACGATTGATCTGGACGGGCTCGAAAACCTCGCAGCCAGAGTTTCGCCAAAAATGATAACGGTTGGGGGATCTCTAAACCTTCTTCATCATCCCGTGGCAGGGATCGTTGAGATCGCAAAGCGGCATGGGGCGCGCGTCCTCTTCGATGCCGCGCATCTTTGCGGCATGATCGCCGGGCGGCAATGGCCTAATCCGTTGGCTGAGGGCGCCGACTTGATCACCATGAGTACCTATAAGAGCCTGGGAGGACCGGCGGGTGGATTGATCGTGACGAATGATGAATCGCTCTACCGACGGCTGGATCAGATTGCGTTTCCTGGTCTCACGGCCAACTTTGATGCAGGGCGCGTTGCGGCGCTTGCGATCGCATTGTTGGACTGGCGCGATCATGGCGTGGCCTATGCCGAGGAAATGGTTGTGTCAGCCCGGACTTTAGCAGCCGCGTTATGGGGTGCAGATGTGCCGGTGCATCTTGTCCGGGACGAAGAAGTTGCGACGCAATCGCATCAATTCGCCATAGAAGCCGCTTCCTACGGAGGTGGGCAGGCAATGGCTGCACATCTGCGCCGGGCGAACTTGCTGACTTGCGGGATTGGTTTACCCATCGCCGCGGTGGATGGGGATTTGAATGGCTTGCGGATTGGTGTGCCGGAGATTGTTCGTTTGGGCATGACATCAGACGATATGACCGAGCTCGCCAGTCTTATTGTGAGCGCTCTCGGTTCGGCTCCAGACCGGGTCGCACCTGCGGTGACTTCGTTTCGGAGCCGATTTCACGGGCTTAAGTTTGTCCGAAGCTGAGCCAAAAGGAATGCGGCTATAGCCGCATACACCTTTTACGGGCACATCCCATCCGGGATGTGCGGCCCCCTCCCTAACCCTCCCCCTTGAGGGGGGAGGGAAGACGGCTGCCTTTTCGAAGAGCTTCCTCGGCTTGTTCCAAACGCTGAGTGGCGAGACGTGCAAACCGAAGAGTCACGGCTTTTCGGCGCGCTGGGTTCAAGGGCGCATTAGGGGCGGGTCGGAGGATCTCGGCACCATATGCATCAGCCCGGATGAGACCTTGATTCAGAGGGAGAAGCTCGTCCGGAAATCCATCAGGTACGGCGAAAAAGAACCGATCACACCAATCAAGATAGCCCGTCCATTTCCGATCTGATTGGAAGTCTGCACGTGAGCTTTTAACTTCGATGCACCAGATCTCTCCCGCAGGATCCAACGCACAGATATCCATCCGCAAGCCTGGTTTCGTTGGAAACTCTGTCAGAGGCATTAAACCTCGTTCAATGAGATCGCGACAAACGCCCCGGGCAAGTTGGATTCCAGGTTTCTCCACCGTCTTGAACATAACGGGAACATGGTGGAGAATCGGTCTGGTTGCAACTGGCCCGGCGACCAAGGTTGGCAAGAGCCAACGCTATCGGCTACGATTCCCACTATAACGGAGGAGGTTTGAGATGGTCCCGCGCGGCAGAATTTCTGGAATGATACTAGCAGGAGTGCTCATGCCGGTTACGGCTCAGGCAGATCCATCGACATGGGCGGCGTCGCTTTATGCGCAGGCCATGGAACGGGTGAACGAGTATCGCATCGAAACCCGGAGCAAGGTTATGGCAGCTTGTATCCGGTGGCCGGACTCTGCGGAGGGGACCCCTGAGATCAAAGGCGTCGGTTATGCTGTCACCGAGATCTCAAGCGAAGTAAATGTCCGTACCAGCACGCTTCGCCGAAATGCCCAGAACCGCTGTATCGCTTGGGAAGCGAACAACAATCTCGACTGCACTTGCGAGTTCCTCGATGTAAATGGCCGTAATGTCTTGCAAGTGCCCGAGTAGCATTCGGGATTTTAGAGGTACCAAGCATATTCGCGCGAGCTCACCTCGCCGAAGAAAGCATCGAATTCACTTTGTTTGGCATGTGCGTAAGCTTCGACGTAGCGTTCCCCGAAATAGTCTTTGAGCACCGCGCCGGACTTGAACCGGGCCATTGCGTCCCAGAATGATAGCGGTAGATCTGGGTCGGCTTCTTCGCCGACATTACCCTCTCCGATTGGTGTTGGATCCAATTTTCTTGAGATGCCGTGATGGGCTGCAGCAAGAACTGCGGCCATCACAAGATAGGGGTTTGCATCAGCGCCTGCGATGCGGTGTTCGATCCGTCGATTGGCGGCGTCCGAGGATGGCAGACGAAAGGCGACTGAGCGATTGTCTTCACCCCAATCGGCAGTCACTGGTGTAAACTGGTTGGGTTCGAACCGGCGGAAGGCATGGAAACTCGGCGCAAAGATTGACAACGATTGGGCAAAGAGAGCCTGCATCCCTGCTATGGCGTGGGCGAGATTTGCCTTGGCACCCTCTCGGGTTGGGTCGAAGATGTTCGCGCCATCAGGATCCTGCAAAGACATGTTTATCTGAAGACCGTTTCCCGCCTGGCCCGGGAACGGTTTAGACATGAATGTTGCATCGTAACCTTCGGCGCGTGCAGTTGCGATGACGGCTCTGCGCATCAATGCAGCGTGATCGGCAGCCTTAACCGGGTCATCGAGATGGGCAAGGTTGACCTCGTACTGGCCCGGTCCGAACTCCTTTGCGAGGGTTGTCACGGGGAGGCCTTGAGCACGGCACGCTGCTTCTATTTTGTCTATGACCGGGCTGAACTCTTCTAGAGTGGACATACGAAAGACCTCTCCTGCCTCGCGCCTTTGGCCCGTGACAGGTGAACAGGGTATCTGCGGAGCGCCGTTATCGGATCGCTGCCGATCGATGAGGTGGAACTCGATCTCGATCGCCGTTACGGGATACAATCCATCTGCGACGAGGCGATCAACCACTTGCTCTAGGATCAGTCGAGGCTCCCACCATACGACACCGCCATCGGTTGGGCGGACAAAGCGCATCATGCATTGCGCGCGCGGTGTTGGTGCCCAGGGGACGGGGGCGAGCGTTCCAGGCACCATGATGGTGGGCGCATCTGGATCGCCGTCCGAGAAGCCGAGCCCCATTGTGTCCCAGGCTTCACCGGTGACATCGGTCGTTTGCATTGCCGCGCACATAGAACTGCCGGAACTTGCAACAATGGGCAGATCTTCGACCGGATATCGCTTGCCAAAGGCATGACCGTTTAAGTCGATCAGGAATGCGTCGAGGTGAGTTGTTCCGGGATGGGCGGCAAGAAATGCTTCGGCCTCGGTCTGGGTCGTCATGCTGGCCTCGTTGTTTGGCTGCGGTCTAGTGTTCGTCGAAATTGCCACCGCGTCCAGCGCCTTTGGCGAACTTAAGCGCACCCTCTTTGGTGCCATGAGAGATCGAGTCCATGCCGTGGCCCGCTTCATTCTGAAGTGCGGCGTCCATTGGAAGCGACCACTGCTCCATCACCGAGGCCCGATCGTTGAGCATGCAGGTCTGCGGAAAGCCTGCGAGATCTTTGCCCAGTGCGACTGCGCTCTCCCTCGCTGAGCCAGCAGGAACCACGCGGTTTGCCAAACCGAAGGATAACGCTTCATCCGCTGCTACTGCGCGGCCTGTTAGGATCATGTCGAGGGCGCGCGACTGGCCGATCAGCCTTGGTAGCCGAACGGTCCCTCCGTCAACCAAAGGGACGCCCCAACGTCGTTCGAACGTTCCAAAGATCGCAGTTTCGCTGGCGATGCGAAGATCGCACATAAGAGCCAGTTCCAAACCGCCCGCGACACAGTAGCCTTCGATCGCCGCGATGACGGGTTTTGTAAAATGCCAACGGGTTGGACCCAATGGACCTTCTTGTAACAGAGCTGTCCAATCGAACTGGTCTTGAGCAACGGCTTTGAGATCGGCGCCGGCACAGAAGGTACCGCCCGCTCCGGTGAGGACGGTAACACGGATGCTCTCGTCTCGCTCGATCGCACGAAAAGCGTCTGTTAGTCGTTCGGCTTGTTCGGGATCGATCGCGTTCTTTGCCGCAGGTCGGTCCAGGGTAAGAACACAAACGGGACCATCTGTTTCGGCATGCAGCATAAGATCCTCCCAGGTGGAAAGCTGCTCCTGCAGTAGAGAAGCGAAGACGCCAGAGCAAGGCGCGTACCGGGACAGATTTGCGCCAGTTTAGGACGATCGGGCATTTTTCTGATGTTCAGGGCTTGCCGGTTGTGACGAGTACGGTTACCCATTGATTCACCCTAGGGTGGAGCTTGGGTGGCCTAGCGTAAAACGTTCATCGTTACGCGTTTCCAGTTGTAAGCATGAAGATTGTAGCGGCCTACGCTCAAATTAGGCCTGCACCGTGACGTAGCGCAGCTGATTGCTTGGAAACCATTGGCCAATGTTTGGCCGGTAAGAGTTCGTGCAACTTCTGAAACAACCAAATGTTCGATCAGTCTCTTTGGAGCAGACGATTGGATCATTGGGAGGATCGCATGGGCGATATGACGCCAAAGAGCCTGCTTTGGGCTCACAAGACATTGATGGACTGTTTGGACGCGCCCGCGCCAAAGGCAAAGGGTCGACGCTCCCGCCTGAACCCCGCTCTAATACCAGGTTCAGAGCCCGATCAGGAGTTGATGGTCGAACTACTGGGGACAGATTACTACAGGTTGTTAGCTCCCGAAGTTGGTAGAGAACCTATGCACCCCGCCCGTATCTATCCTCCTCAGACCAGCACCCAGCGCGCGGTTGATGAGGCAATGATCCTCTCGGATCAGGGGATTATCGAAGTTGTTGAAGCCTGGCGTTGTCAGCTTTAAGCCCGGTCGCAGACACGCTCCGCTGAAAGTTCTGCGTGGGTTGGTGGGTTTCTGGAGAGCCCACCCGCCCGCGCGTCTGCGACCGGGCTTAAGGCTGAAACCATACTAGAGTGGGTAGAGGCGGCGAAAGAAGATCCGAAGTAGTGGGGTGTCCTCGCTCAAGACCTCCCCCCGCTCGGACAGCCGAGCACCATAGTATCGCTCATGGGTCTCACGCCACTGGTTGAGACTGCAGTCTCCTTCCAATCGCGCAAATGCATCATCAATTGATCCAAACGGGCGTTCATCTACATGGGTGATTTCGATAAGTGCGACTGGTGTTCCATCAAAAAGAGTGACGATTTCCAGGTCGCCGGGAACATAACTGCGCGCGGTTGCTGCTAGTGTCGACGTCGCTGTCTTATCCCCTGAGAGAACGGCATCAGCGCAAAACCGTGCCCCTTCTTCATTGTCATCAAACCAACCGATATCGGCTAGTCGATTTGCGGAGACACAGCGCGTAGCCGATGTCGCTTCTTTCCAGAAAGCCGCGTGTCTTTGGTCGCTGAGGTGCTCGGTTCCGACAGGGGGTGTTGTTTTCCGCGTCACTCGTTTACGCCCGGGACGGCCTTCATATCGAAAGCTGCTGCGACGAGCGCGCGGGCATAGTCGGTTTTAGGCGCCTCAAAAACCTCGGCAGCAGGACCATGTTCCACAATACCGCCCGCCCGCATAACCATTAGGCGGTGGGAGAGCGCGCGCACAACTTTGAGATCATGGCTAATGAAGAGGTAGCCAAGGTTATACTTTCGCTGCAGGTTGCGCAAAAGATCTACGATCTGGGTTTGCACGGTCATATCAAGCGCCGAAGTCGGCTCGTCGAGTACGACGAATCTGGGCTTGAGGATCATCGCCCGCGCAATCGCGATACGTTGGCGCTGACCACCGGAGAATTCATGCGGGTAGCGGTCCATTGCGTCCGGATCGAGGCCGACCTCTTCGAGTTGTTTGGCCACGGCTTCTCGTTTGGCGAGACCTTGATGGTCCAAGCCATGAACACCCAATCCCTCGGCGACAATTTCGGCGACGCTCATCCGCGGCGACAGAGAGCCATATGGGTCTTGAAAAACGATCTGCATATGCTTGCGGAGATCCCGCAACTCTCGCTTGGCCAAATTGTGGATATCCAGGCCTTGGAACCGGATCCTTCCTTGGCTGGCAACCAAGCGCATCACGGCGAGCGCTAGCGTTGTCTTGCCCGAGCCTGACTCCCCGACGATCCCGAGGGTTTCACCTGCTTTAAGCTCCAGGTCGATATCGGTCACGGCTTTCACATGACCAGTCGTCTTGCGTAGGAAACCGGATTTGATCGGGAACCAGACCCGCATCTCGTGGGCTTCTAGCAAGGGGTCGGCGCCTGGGGCCAGAGGCGGGGCCTGCCCGGTCGGCTCTGCCGCGAGGAGCTTTTGCGTGTAGGGGTGCGTCGGCTTCTCGAAGACCTTTTCTGTCGGCCCCGTTTCGACAATCTCGCCATCCTTCATGACGGCAACCCGTTGAGCAACCTTGCGCACGATACCAAGGTCATGGGTGATGAAGAGCATCGCGAGCCCTTCTTCGCGCTGCAACTCGGCCAAAAGATCGAGAATCTGGGCTTGGATCGTCACATCCAATGCTGTTGTCGGCTCATCCGCAATCAAGAGCTTTGGCTTATTGGCCAAAGCCATTGCAATCATCACTCTCTGCCGCTGCCCACCCGACAACTGGTGTGGGTAGGCGCCCAAACGGCTTTCCGCGTCTCGCAACCCAACTTTATCCAACAGTTCCAAGATCTGCGGTCGTGCAGCGGATCGCTTGATGCCTTGGTGGAGCTCTATCGACTCCGCGATTTGTTTTTCTATCGTGTGCAACGGGTTGAGCGAAGTCATGGGCTCTTGGAAGATGAAGCTGATATCGTTGCCGCGCACATCTTGGAGAGTGGCCTGGTTGGCCTGCATCATTTCGCGGCCGTCATACCTCACTGAACCCGAAGGTTGCGCAGAAGCGGGCAACAACTGCACCGTTGTGAGCGCAGTGAGCGATTTGCCGGAACCAGACTCGCCAACCAGGGCCAAGGTCTCGCCGGATGCAATCTCGAAACTAACGCCTTTGACGGCCTGAGCCGGGCCCTCTCGCCCTGGAAAGGCAATGGCAAGATCAGTGACTGTCAGCAGGCTCATGCGAAGGACTTACGTGGGTCGAATGCGTCACGAACACCTTCGAAGATGAAAACCAGAAGGGACAGCATGATCGCGAAAGTAAAGAACGCGGTAATTGCGAGATGAGGATCCTGCAAATATTTTTTTCCCTGTAGGGCGAGTTCGCCGAGTGATGGATACCCCGGTGGCAAGCCGAACCCGAGGAAGTCCAGTCCGGCGAGTAGGCCGATCGACGACGTCAACAGAAAAGGTAGCATTGTCACCGTCGCAACCATTGCATTTGGCAGAAGATGGCGGAACATGATGACGCCATCCGACACTCCAAGCGCCCGCGCCGCCTGCACGTATTCGAAGTTTCTTGCACGTAGAAACTCAGCGCGAACAACACCTGTCAAAGCGGTCCAGGAGAAGGCGACGAAGATTGCGAACATGATGGGCAAGTTTGGTGTCAACACCGCCGAGATGATGATGATGACGTAGAGCATGTTCATTGAGCTCCAGACCTCCTCCACCCTCTGAAAGAAGAGATCAACCCAGCCGCCGAAGAAGCCCTGTGCCGCGCCGGCCGCTATACCCATAATCGCGGCGGCAACGGTGACACCAAAACCGAAGAGGACAGAAAGGCGGAAACCATAGATGACTCGCGCCAAGACATCACGCGCTTGATCATCCGTACCAAGCCAATGGCGTTGATCAGGAGAGGAGGGTGCCGTGTCCACATCGAAGTCGACGGTTGAGTAACTAAACGGGATAAGGGGGCGCAGAATCCATCCCAGCTCAGCGTCTTGGGGCAATTGGCCTTTTTCGAGCTGTTCTAGGGTCGCGATTTCATCATCGTAGCAACTGTCTGAAGCACCTGTCATGATCAGGCACTCGATGAAAGGATCGGCATAGTCGGTGCCAACAAAACCCTCTTCGCCACCGAAACGATGCTCATCATAGCTGGCGAGGATCGGCGAGAGGATCTCTCCCTGAAAACTGACCAAGATCGGCTTGTCATTCGCGATTAGGTTTGCTGCGAGACTGAAAACGAAAAGCACAGAAAAGATGCGAAGCGACCATACCGCGCGCTTGTTCGCTCGGAAGTTCGCGATCCGACGGCGGTCGAGGGGGGTGAGCTTGATCATGAGAAGCTGCTGCGGACGGGGCCGCGCTCCCCTGCCAATTCTGCTTTGGCTTCTAGGTACGTGCTAACCCACCCACCCGCTTGGCCCCGTCTGCGCGTCATGCGCGCGAAGCCGGGCGGGTGGGTGGGCGTGCGGATTGCTTGCAAAATGCGCTGATCTCGCATGGGAGCACGGGTTCGCGTGGATGACACTCTCATCCCTCCCGACGCTCGAAATCGATCCGTGGATCGATCAACACATAGGTAAGGTCCGAGATCAGCTTCACGACCAAGCCCATAAGGCCGAAGATGTAGAGAGTTCCGAGCACGATCGGGTAGTCTCGATTGATCACGGCCTCATATCCAAGAAAGCCCAGCCCATCGAGGCTGAACACTGTTTCGATAAATAGACTGCCAGCAAAAAAAGCCCCTAGGAACGCGGCCGGAAAACCTGCCACGACAATCAGCATCCCGTTGCGGAAGACATGACCGTAAAGGACGCGTCGCTCGCTCAGCCCTTTAGCGCGCGCCGTCATGACATATTGCTTGCCGATCTCATCCAAGAACGAGTTCTTGGTCAGAAGGGTCAAGACGGCAAAGCTTCCGATCAGGGTTGCCAGAACCGGAAGTGAGATATGCCAGAAGTAGTCGATGATCTTGCCGCCAAGGCTCAACTCGTCCCAGTTATCCGAACCCAGACCTCGAAGTGGAAACCAATCCAGATAGGTGCCACCGGCAAACACGACTAGCAAAAGTACCGCAAACAGAAAAATCGGGATCGCATATGCCGCGATAATACTCGCCGAGGTTACCGCATCGAATGTCGTGCCGTCTCGCACAGCTTTAGCGATCCCGAGTGGGATGGAGATTAGATAACTGATAAGCGTTGCCCAAAGGCCTAGGGAGATTGAAACCGGCATTTTCTCAACGATCAGATCGATCACCGACGCCGAGCGGAAAAAACTCTCGCCGAAATCGAACCGTGCGTAGTTCCAAATCATAAGAAAGAAACGCTCATGCGCCGGGCGGTCGAGCCCAAACTGCTTTGTCAGCTCGTCTTTAAGCTCCTGCTCCAACCCACGCGATCCGCGGTAGCCGAGATCCTCGTTGCCGGTTTGCTCGGTAAAACCTGCATCACCCCCACCGGTGAACCGTTCGCCCGCGCCCTGCCCGCCGCCTTCTTTGATCTGAGTCAGGATTTGTTCAACCGGTCCTCCAGGGACGAACTGGATGATGATGAAATTCAGCAGCATGATCCCGATCAAAGTCGGGATGATCAGCATTAGCCTTCGCAGGATATAGGCGCCCAAAGACTAGCCTCCGATCTTGTCGGCGAGGCGCGCGGCCTTCTCGGCGTTCACCCACCAAAGATCGATCACACCACGGGCGTATTTCGGTTTTGTCGTGGGTCGTTCGAAGATGTCCCAATAGGCAAGATTGTGCGAGCTCTTATACCACTGAGGTATCCAGATATGCATTGCACGGAGCACACGATCGAGGGCGCGAACGGTGTCGGTCAGCTCCTCGCGCGAGCTTGCGGCCACGATACGATCCACCAACTCATCCACTGCAGCGTTTGAGACGCCCGTCATGTTCAGAGAGCCATTCGCGTCAGCGAAGGATGAGTGAAAGACCGAACGGATCGCAGTGCCGGGAGTTAGGCCCGTTGCCAGACGCCCGGTGGTTATGTCGAAGTCAAAAACATCCGTGCGGCGCTTCGTCTGCGCCGGGTCGATCAGGTTCAAGCGCGCATCAATCCCAAGCCGTTTGAGGTTCTTCACATAGGGCGCTGTGATCCGCTCGAAGGACGGGCTGTCCTCAAGGAAATCGACCACCAGAGTCTCGCCTTCCGCGTTTTTGCGGACCTCACCCTGGACCGTCCAACCCGCATCGTCGAGGAGCTTGCCGGCCCTGCGCAGCGCCTTTCTAATCCGGCCAGAGCCATCATTGACCAAGGGGATGAATGCCTCCTCGGCGAAGACACCCTCCGGCAAATCGCGTTGAGCGTCTGGGCTCAACGCTTCAAGGATCAGGCGTTCGCCCTCGCTGATCGTTCCTTCGGCCTGCATCGGGCCACCTTCAAAGAAACTGTCGGTCCGCGTGTAGAGATTGAAGAAGAGCGTCCGATTGGACCATTCGAAATCAAAGGCTAGAGCGATCGCTTCGCGGACTTTTGGGTCCTTGAACTTCTCGCGGCGCGTGTTGATCCAGTAACCTTGCGTGCCTGACGGCACCTCGCTTGGGATCGTGTCTAGAACAACATCTCCGCGGGCCAGTGCTGGGAAACTGTCGGGTTGATAACCTGTAGCCCAAAGTTTCGACCAGTATTCCTCGCGGAACGTGTAGGCGCCGCCTTTGAAGCCTTCCCAATCCGCCGACCGATCACGGAAGTACTCGAGCCGGTATGTCTCGAAGTTCCAACGCCCACGCATGACCGGTAGATCCCAGCCCCAGTAGTCCTCGCGGCGGCGGAAGACGATTTGGCGCCCGGAATCGACCTTCTCGACTTCAAGCGGCCCCGAGTTCATTGGTGGCTCGAGGGTTGAATCCTCGAAGTTGACCGTCTCGTAATATGCCTTCGAGAAGATCGGCAATCCGCCTGCTAGGATCGGCAGGCGTTGGCGCGCGGCGTTCGGATCGAAGTCGAAGCGGACGGTGTGCGTCTCCTCCGCCTCCGCCCCCACAACGTCCTTGAGGATCACGCGATAATCCGGACGGCCTTTCTCCCGCAATAGATTGAGCGAGGCGACTACGTCTTCGGCGGTTACCGGGCTTCCATCGCGAAACTTCGCCTCTGGTCGCATAACGAACCTGGTGAAGAGGCGGTCTTCCGGCACCTCGACCGCCTGAGCGATCAGTCCATAGTAGCCATCAGCTTCATCAGATGAAGGCTCCATCAGGCTTTCGAAGTAAGGAAGGGAAGAAAGGTAGCGCTCTGGATTACCTTTCAGGATGTAGGGATTCAGGCTGTCAAAAGTGAGCCCACCCACACCGGTCGAGAACGCTCCCCCAATCGGTGCATTCAGATCGACATAGTCAAAATGGGTGAAATCGGGACCGTATTTTAGGTCGCCAAAGATCGACATGCCGTGGCTTAGGCCATTGGTCGGCTGCGCTGCGAGGGGCCAGCCTGCTAGCGCGGTTGCGCCGAGTGCTAGCTTGGCGAAGTCACGCCGCGAGATGTCCATGCAAATCTCCCTGTTTCGCATAAGGGGTAGGGGGAAGAGTGGTGCGATTCAAGGCGGAGCCAAGCGAAGATACGCAAAAGGGCCGCACCTAAGGCGCAGCCCTGCTGAATTCCCTGTGAAGAACATGTCACTCCAGCGGTTCTGGCGAGCCATCCGCTTCGTTGAGATAGGTGATCACGTTGATCCGGTCTTCCTCTGATTTCAGCCCTGCAAAACCCATCTTTGTGCCTGGTGCCCAAGATTTCGGGGCCTGTAGGAAGCCCATGAGGTTCTCGACATTCCACTCACCGCCTTTGTTGGCGAGCGCGTCGGAGTAGTTGAAGCCTTCCACACCGCCGATACCGCGATTGATGACACCATAGAGCGAAGGTCCAACACTGTTCTTGCCTTCGTCAAGCTTGTGGCATGCCCGGCACTTACGGAAGACCTTTTTCCCTTTCTTTGGATCGGCGCTCGCCAGGAGCACGCTGTAGGCACCTCCTGTGGCTGCTGCTGGAGCCTCGTCAGTCGAGGCCGCGGCAACCTCTTCGGTTTCCTCGGTCGCTTCCTCAGAGACCTCTTCAGTAACCTCAGTGACCTCCTCGGTCGCATCAGCAGCGGCGACAGTGAGTTCTTCGCTCGCCTCCTCGGTCGCTTCGGTCACAGCTTCTTCGCTGCTGGTCTCAGCGGCGTCTTCGGTCTCGGTCGCTGCCGTGGTATCCTCCTCGACCGCATCATCCGAAGCCTCGGCTGCTTCGTCAGTTGCTTCGTTAGTTTCCTCGGAGGCAGGCTCTGTTTCTTCGGTGGATGCTTCCTCAGTGGCCTCTTCGGTCGCGTCTTCAGAGGCGCCTTCTGTCGTTTCTTCTGCCGCGTCCGTCGCCGTCTCTACAGGGGCGGCTGCCAGCTCGATCGGCGCATCGCTCTGCGTGTTCAACCAGGCGATCAGGTTAACGCGATCTTCCGCATCCCGCATCCCCGCGTAGCCCATTTTGGTTCCTGGTGCCCAGCCCTTTGGGTTCTCGAGGAAAGCGGAGAGGTTCTCGAGGCCCCAATCACCTTCCTTACCTTCAAGCACGCCGCTATAGGCGTAGCCACCTACGGATGCGATATCGCGCCCCAGCAAGCCGTGAAGATGAGGTCCTACACCGTTGGCGCCATCGGCCACTTTGTGACACGCAGCGCAGCCACGAAAGAGCTTCTCACCCGCGCCAGTGTCGGAACTCGCTACGAGGGCTGCATAGTCGATACTCACCACTTCTACTTCGGTGTCCCCGCTCTCGATCTCGACTGCAAAGGCTAGCGGTTCATCGTGATCGTGATGGCCGCCTCTCGTGTCGAAGATTTTTCCTCCGAAGAAGCCAAGCAGCATGAAAACCAGCAGGGCACCGATTGCGCTCCCTGCGACCATGTTGAGTTTATCGGCGTTCATCTTGAGCATCCTGATCTGGTTGCTGTGCGCGCGGGCACAAATCTAGCTATGCGCGGTGTAGCGCCTTCCCCTTGGCGATAGCAACCTATAGAGAGCGCATTCGCGCCGCGACGAAACGCCGTGGTGCGCGAAGATGACACGAAGTTGAGGGAAATTCGCCATGCTGGACGGGCAAACAGGGAAAATCGCGTTTCAGGGAGAGCTCGGTGCCTTCTCACATCAAGCCTGCCGAGAGGTTTATCCAGAAATGGAGCCGCTGCCATGCCCGACTTTTGAGGCGGCTCTCGAGTCTGTGCGTTCGCGTGATGCGGAACTTGCGATGATGCCAATCGAAAACTCGCTTTATGGGCGCGTTGCGGATCTCCACCACCTTTTGCCCGACAGTGGTCTCTATGCGATCGGGGAGCACTTCGTGCCGATCCGGCTGCAGCTGCTCGGGCTCCCTGGAGCGAGCCTGGGCGAGATTACCGAGGCGCAAACACACATGGTGGCTTTGGGCCAATGCCGGAAGTTCCTCGGGGTTTATGACATCACAGGTCTGACGGGCGCTGATACAGCGGGGAGCGCCAGGGAAGTGGCCGAGGCCGGTCTTGCGCATCGCGCGGCAATATCTTCCAAGCTCGCAGGGGAGATCTATGGGCTGAATATCCTGGCACCAGACATCGAGGATATGGACCATAACACAACGCGATTTCTCGTCTTGTCGCGCCGTCGGATCGAGGCAGATCCAACAGAAGGTCGCGCGATAACCAGCTTTGTTTTCGAGGTGAAGAACCTTCCAGCGGCGCTTTACAAAGCGCTTGGTGGCTTTGCCACGAACGGTGTGAACATGACAAAGCTGGAAAGCTTTATGCTGGGCGGCTCCTTCACAGCGACGAGGTTTTATGCCGAGATAGATGGACATCCCGACAATCCAGCGACCGAGCGGGCGTTGGAAGAACTGCAGTTCTTTTGCAAAAGTTTCAAGATAATGGGGGTCTTTCCGATGCATCAACGCCGCGTTGAAGCTGGATGAACCAAGCGGAACCTGCCTGTCGGCAGGTACGACACGGCGCTCCATCCGCTCCTTGCGGAGCAGATAGAGCCTATTGGCGCATCGCGACGATCAATTGGTTGTCGGGGAGGTAGTCGGAGTAGAATCGCCGCCGGCGACAGCAGCGGCGATCCCGCCTGCGACGGCGGCACCTACGGAGACACCGACGACTGGTCCAACAACAGTCAGCGGACCAGCCGCGAGAGGCGCTGCGGCAAGACCACCAAGGAGTGAGGAAGCCGGAAGCGCGGGGGCGAGAGCGAGTGGCAATACCTGGCAAGGATTGTCGCTCTCAGGATCTGATGATGCCTCGTCGCAGTTGAGGTAGTTTCCTTCTTCGAGATCGACCTGCTGTCCGTCAGGCAATATGAGCGTTACAGCGCCTTTTTCGAGCCAGACTTCTTGCGCCATAACTGCAGACGGCCACCCAAACAGGTGAACCGCCGCCGCAACCAGCACTAATCTGATCGTCCCGAGCATCGCTCCCGCCTCACTTGGCCTTTCGGCCTTTCCTATTGTGTACCGCCAGGGGACACAATGCCAGAGTCAATCCTTCGTCAGGCTGTCCCGATTCAAGCCGAAGCGCCGCCGATTGTAAGCCCAGAGATCATTAGGGAAGGTTGACCGACACCGACCGGGACGCCTTGCCCGCTTTTGCCACAAGTACCAATTCCCGGATCCATCGCCATGTCGTTGCCGACAGCCCTGATGTTCCTGAGAGCGCTCGGCCCATCGCCAATCAGGGTAGCGCCTTTAACTGGATGGAGAATTTGTCCATTCTTCACCCGATACGCTTCCGTAGAGCTGAAAACAAACTTGCCGTTTGCGATGTCGACCTGGCCACCCCCGAAATTGGTCATATAGAGACCATCTTCCAGACCGTTGAGAACGCTTTCTGGGCTGTCGGTTCCGCTCAACATGATCGTGTTTGTCATACGGGGCATGGGGATGTGTGCAAAACTCTCCCGCCGACCGTTGCCTGTGGGTGCAACGCCCATCAGTCGGGCATTCTGGCGGTCTTGCATGTATCCTGTGAGGATGCCGTCCTCGATCAAGATGGTGCGATTGGTCGGTGTGCCTTCGTCATCGAATGACAGCGATCCACGGCGATTTGGAAGCGTTCCATCGTCGATGACGGTGACACCAGGGGCTGCAACGGCCTTTCCCATAAGCTCCGTAAAAGCGGAGGAGCCCTTGCGATTGAAGTCTCCTTCGAGACCATGCCCGATCGCTTCATGGAGCAGGATTCCGGGCCAGCCGGCGCCAAGAACAACATCCATCTGGCCCGCGGGCGCGTCTTCGGCTTCGAGATTTACCAGGGCGATCCTGAGGGCTTCCTCGGCCATCGCCTGCCAGCTCTCGGTTGTGATCAATTCCCCCAATCCATGGCGACCGCCGGCACCCGCAGATCCGGACTCGCGCCGCCCGTTCTTCTCAACGATCACGGCAATGTTCATTCGACAGAGAGGCCGATGATCGGCGAAACGTTGACCTTCGGGCCGGAGGATTTCGACCTCCTGCACTGAGTTTGCCAGGCTCGCAGTGACTTGAACGATCCGACTGTCTCGGTCTCGTAGCCAGGCGTCGATCTCCTTCAACAGACCAATTTTTTGGGCGAGAGGTTGATCGCTAACCGGGTCCACTGGCTCATACAACTTCGTATTCGTACCAGGCGGAGGCGATGCCAGTTTGCCGCCACCGGTCCTGGCGGCAAGCTTTACTGTTTGAGCAGCGCGCCGCAGAGCCGCCTCGCTCAGGTCGGTTGAATGAGCATATCCCGCTGTTGGGCCTAAGACAGCGCGCAGTCCGAACCCGTCTGAAGAATCATAGGCCGCGTTTCGGAGCCTGCCATCGTCAAAAACAAGAGATTCCGAGCGACGCCGTTCCAGAAACAACTCTCCATCATCGGCCCCTGCGACAGCATCACGCAGAACTTCCAGGCTATTTTTCTCGTCCAGGTCCGTTTCGAAGGGTCGGAAGCTCGTTTCACCCTGTGACATGCAAAATCTCCGGTGTTAAAGGGGGCGCGCGCCGTCAGGCGTCAACATGCCACAAACGCTAGTCTTGCGCGGTCTTAAGGCAATGTGGATATGTTGCAAAGTAGAACTGTGAAGCGCTTGAGCGCAAACCGTGACCTGCGAGGTTGGACATTTGACGATACTGGCTCGTTCCCTAGCTATGGCCGCAACCGCTTTGATGACTTTTGGTGCCCCCGCGCTCGCCGAGGGTGTCATCGGCAAGCCTCATCCGGGGGGGACAGGTTTCCAACCGGCCGTCACGCCAGTGATGCGCGATCTGGTCTGGCTCGATGACTTTCTCTTGGTCATCATCACCGCGATTGTGCTTTTTGTCATGGGGTTGATGGGCTGGGTGATCTACCGCTATGACGCAAAGCGCAACGCCGAGCCTGCGACTTTCACCCACAATGCGACGATCGAAGTCGTTTGGACAGCAGTTCCCATCGTCATCTTGATTGCCATTGCGATCCCCTCGCTGCGCTTGTTGTTCACCCAGCTCGAAGTGCCGGAACCGGATCTGACGATTAAGGCGACGGGCAACCAGTGGTATTGGAGCTATGAGTACCCAACCGAAGAGTTGGAGTTCGACGCTTATATGATTGGCTCGGCCTCGACGTTCCCACCGGATGGGCTCTTCCCGGAAGATTATGAGCCGGTTTACGACTGGACCCTGAACGACGACACCAAGAAAACTCTCGATGCATTCGGGTATGAAGAAGACGAATGGCTGCTCGCCACCGATACGCGCATTGTTGTGCCGGTGAACGCCAATGTCCACGTGCTGGTAACTGGCTCGGACGTTATCCACGCCTTCGCCGTGCCTTCCTTCGGTGTGAAAATCGACACGATCCCAGGCCGGGTGAACGAGACTTGGTTCCGCGCGGAGGAAGTTGGGACATATTTTGGTCAGTGTTCTGAGCTTTGCGGCATCCAGCACTCCTACATGCCCATAGTCGTCGAGGTCGTAACGCAGGACGAATACGACGCTTGGGTTGGCGAAATGCAGTCGGCCTCGGCCGATTGGGTGCCGGTGCCCGAGGTGAGCACGAACGAGTTCGCACAAGCGGAATAAAGGCAGAGTAGGCAGCGCAAGTGACCGATCTCAGCGAAAGTTTTGTTCAGGCCCGAACGGCCGACCCCGAGTTGGGCGATTACTACGCCCTCATGAAGCCTCGTGTGATGCAGTTGGTGGTTTTCACCGCGCTCGCTGCGATGGTGGCGGCACCTGCCGGGCTACACCCGTTCGTGGCTTTGGCATCGTTGGTTTGCATAGCGGTAGGCGCCGGAGCTTCTGGCGCGCTGAACATGTGGTGGGATGCGGATATCGATGCCGAGATGGATCGCACCAACGCACGACCAATCCCAAGCGGCAAGGTGACAGGGAACGAGGCTTTGGGCCTTGGTATCGGTTTATCGGTTCTATCAGTGATGATGTTGAGCCTTTTCGCGAATCCACTTGCGGGAGCATTGCTTGCGTTCACAATCTTCTTTTATGCGGTGATCTACTCGATGTGGCTGAAACGATCGACGCCTCAGAACATCGTGATCGGTGGGGCCGCGGGCGCTTTCCCGCCGATGATCGCTTGGGCGGCAATGACGGGCGAGATCTCGACTGCATCGGTTCTGATGTTTGCTGTGATTTTCCTTTGGACCCCACCGCATTTCTGGGCACTCGCGCTGTTTCGCAATGACGATTACACCCGCGTAGGCGTGCCGATGATGCCTGTGGTGGCGGGTGAGGGTGCAACACGCAGCCAGATCTGGCTCTACACTTTGATCCTGGCACCTGCACCTTTGGCGCTCGCCTTTACCTCTGCAGGGGGTCCAGTGACACTGGCCGTGAGCCTCTATGCGAACGCTCTCATGCTCCGATGGGCTTGGGCGGTCAAACAGGGTGGAGGTGCTGAGTTCCGGGCGGAGAAGAAGCTCTTTGGGACATCAATCATCTATCTCTTCGCCGTCTTCGGTGCCGTGATCGCAGACGCGTTGATCCGTTTGATCACCGGGCCCTACTGGATGGTCTGGATCTGATGATGGCAATCAAACGCGATCACGAGTTGCATACACGTCGGCGGGGGAGAAATCTCGGTGTGCTACTGCTTTTGGTTGGGTTCGTGATGATGCTGTTTCTTGTGACAGTCATTAAACTTGGCGAGAACGGGGTTACTGGGAATCCATCAGCCGGGCAGGGCGGGGCCTGGATCGACGGTTTCATCAAATGGGTGCGCGAATGAGTGAGACTCGGAAAACCGCGATATACTTGGCTGGCGTCGCAGCTTTTATGGTCGGAATGGCCTTTGCCGCGGTGCCTCTGTACGATTTGTTCTGCCGGGTTACCGGCTATGGCGGTACGACGCAGGCAGCCGAGAGCGCGCCGGATGTTGTGCTCGACCGCACCGTTGATGTGCGGTTCGATGCCTCGACGGTTTCGGGCATGCCCTGGGAGTTCAAGCCCATGCAGCTGGAGCAGACTTTGAAGATCGGCGAGACTGGTTTGGCGTTTTACGAGGCGCATAACCCAACCGACCGGCCTGTTACCGGAACCGCGACCTTCAACGTCACGCCCTATTCCGTTGGCGGCTACTTCGCGAAGATCGAGTGCTTTTGCTTTACCGAACAAACTCTGCAACCGGGTGAGCGCATTACGATGCCTGTCAGTTATTTCATTGACCCGGAAATGGTCGATGATCCAGAAGCGGCGCGTGCGCATACGATTACGTTGAGTTATACATTCTACGAGACAGAGCCGGAGCAGGCCGTTCTCGACGGGGACAAACAAAACGGGGGCTGACCCCCATCAGGAGACGGGTGCCATGGCGGGCCAGAAAAACCACGACTATCATATCATCGATCCAAGCCCATGGCCGTTCCTTGGTGCGCTTGGCGGTTTCATCATGTTGGTCGGCTTGGTCTTCTTTATGAAGGGCAGCTCTCCGGCAATCATGATGCTCGGCCTTCTAGTCGTGCTCTACACGATGTATGTCTGGTGGCGTGATGTGATCCGCGAGAGCCACGCAGGCGACCACACAAAGGTGGTCTCGATCGGCCTGCGGATGGGCTTCATCCTCTTCATCATGTCTGAAGTGATGTTCTTCTCGGCGTGGTTCTGGACCTTCTTCAAACACGCGATCTTCCCACTGGCCGATGTGCCGGATCTCTTCGCTGATGGCGGCGTCGGCCTTCAGGCAACAGCAAATGCTGCAGACGCTGTTTGGCCGCCCGCTGGGATCATCACATTCGATGCATTTGATCTTCCGCTGATCAATACCCTGATTCTGCTTCTCTCAGGCTGCACGGTCACCTGGGCACATCACGACCTGATCGAAGGCAAACGCTCCGGCCTGATCTGGGGATTGATGGCGACAGTGGCACTTGGCGCGATCTTCACGATGTTCCAAGCATACGAGTATGGCCACGCCGAGTTTGCTTTTGACGGCAACATCTACGGCGCCACCTTCTTCATGGCGACCGGCTTTCATGGTTTCCACGTGCTGGTTGGCACGATCTTCCTTGCCGTTTGCCTTTACCGCGCTCGGACAGGCCAGTTTTCGCAGGAGAAGCATATTGGCTTCGAAGCTGCCGCTTGGTACTGGCACTTCGTCGATGTCGTCTGGCTCTTCCTCTTCGCCGGTATCTACATCTGGGGAGGCTGACCCTGCCTTCCTGAACTGGCCTATTCCCTCCCCGTGCGGGGAGGGTTAGGGTGGGGCGCACGCAGAACGCGTGCCGAACATTGTGTGTGAGCGCTCAAGGCGCGAACGCCCCTTGGTTCGCCCAGGACATAGGCCAACGAGAAGATCAAAGATGAAGCGCCGAGTTGCCATTCCCATCGTTATTGGCGTTGTCGCGTGTGCGATCCTGAGTGGGCTTGGCCTCTGGCAGATCCAGCGTTTGAACTGGAAGCAAAACCTCTTGGACCAGATCGCGTCTCGTCTCTTGGCAGAGCCGGTCGCCCTTCCTAGCCAGCCAGCTGAGGCTGACGATCAGTTCCTCCAGGTGCTCCTGGATGGTCGGATGCAGGCGGATGAACTCCACGTCCTTACCAGCCGCCGCCCTTATGGTCCGGGGTTCAAGATCGTATCGGCTTTCGAGATGGTGGATGGGCAGCGGGTCTTGGTTGATCGTGGCTTTGTGCCGGAGCGTTTCAAGGACCCAACAAGCCGCCGTTTTGACCTCCCAGCAAATATGGAGATCTCAGGCACACTCTTCTGGCCGAACGAGACGGATAGTTTTACGCCCCAACCGGATCTCGAGAAGAACATTTGGTTCGCCCGCGACTTGGCACTCATGGCTCAGACACTGGGCACGCGCCCACTCCTCGTTTCCCTGTCCGCACCGGTAACCGGCGAGTGGCCAGTCCCCTCTCAGGTCGCGCATAATGTTCCGAACAACCATCTTTCCTATGCGATCACATGGTTTGCTCTATCAACTGTTTGGGCTGGCATGACAATTATCTGGGTAAGGGCCGAGATCATCCGCGAGAATCGCCTGCGCAAGACACGGCCGAGAGGAGAAAGCTGATGTGGCGCTTCGCACTGCTTTTTGTTGCGGGCACCGCGGCGGCAGATGTCGCGACGGTACCACCGCTAATTTGTGGCGGGGTCGAGCCATCATGGACCGTGACAATAGCCGATGGACGCGGAACCTTCGCGACGCCGGCGCAGCCCAATCCCACGCTTTATGACATCCCGCTGATAACCAAAGCTGAAGGCCGACCCTGGCCCCGCGTGATCACACTGATTGGTCGGGGCGACACAGCGCTTGTGATCATAAATGAGCGTCAATGCACAGACACCATGTCTGACGAGATCTATCCTTATGAAGCGACGCTTCTGACCCAACGAAGGTCGGAGGCCATCGCGCTGACCGGCTGTTGCCGTCTCAAACCTGACGAGTGATTGCGACTTAGGTACTCCGCCGTTAAACGAGCCAGAACACCCCGTCAGGAGCCGCTTCCATGCGCTACATCTCAACCCGCGGCCAAGCGCCTGAAATGCCTTTCGAAGAGGCGATGTTAACTGGCCTCGCGCGCGACGGAGGCCTTTACATCCCCAGCACCGTTCCGGTCTTAGACGAGGCGGTCATCGCCGATATGGCGGGGCAAAGCTATGAAGAAGTCGCCTACACAGTGATGCGGCCTTTCATTGGTGAGACTTTCTCGGACTCGGAATTTCGGACCCTGATTGGGCAAGCCTATGCAGGTTTTGGCCATGCTGCCCGGGCGCCACTTGTTCAGATCGGTCCCAACGATTGGATCTTAGAGCTCCATCATGGTCCGACCTTGGCGTTTAAGGACTTCGCAATGCAGCTCATCGGCCAAATGTTTGAGCCAGTGCTTGCGCGTCTTGACCGTAAAATCACCATCGTCGTCGCGACTTCTGGCGATACGGGATCGGCAGCCGTTGAGGCTTTTGCGGCCCGCAAAGGCGTGGCCTGTATCGTACTTTATCCGCATGGCCGCATTTCAGAAGTCCAGCGGCGTCAGATGACCACGCCCCAAGCAGATAACGTGCACGCGCTTGCGGTCGAGGGCACTTTCGATGACTGCCAAGCGTTGGTCAAAGCGATGTTCAACGACTTTGCCTTTCGCGATGAGGTGAACCTCGCCGCAGTGAACTCGATCAACTGGGCGCGGGTCTTGGCCCAGGTGGTTTACTACTTCACCGCCGCGGTTAGCCTTGGTGCTCCGGCTCGAAAGGTCGACTTTTCGGTGCCCACCGGCAACTTTGGCGACATCTACGCAGGCCATATCGCACGGCGTATGGGCCTGCCCATTGGTAAGTTGATCGTTGCGACCAACGAGAATGACATCCTTCATCGGACCCTAGAAACAGGTGCATACAAACGCGCCGACGTGCATCCGACCATTGCGCCGTCGATGGACATACAGATAAGTTCGAATTTCGAACGCTTGCTCTTAGAGCTTTATCACGGGGATGCAGGGGCGGTGCGCCAGTCTATGGACGAATTAAAATCAGGTGGTTTCGCGCTGAGCCAGGGTGCGATAGAGCGCCTGCGAGAAGGGTTCGTGTCTGGTCGTTCGGACGAAGCTACAACGATGGCGATGATACGGCGGATCGCTGAGCAGGGTGCAACAGTTCTTGATCCGCATACTGCTATTGGGGTTGTGGCGGCCGAGCAGAACCGGGGCGATACGGCTGTTCCAATGGTGACCCTTGGAACAGCCCACGCCGCTAAGTTCCCGGATGCGGTAGAGCAAGCCTGCGGCCAGCGACCGAGCTTGCCTCCCCGGATGGCGGACCTCTATGAACGACCGGAACGTGTGACGGTTGTTCAAAATGATCTAGCCGCGGTCGAGAGCGCGGTAAGGGAGCGCCGCGCATGACCGTTCAACTCTCCACCCTGCCCAACGGCTTTCGCATTGTAACCGAGCATATGCCTGGTCTCGCGTCCGCCGCCCTGGGTATCTGGGTGGAGGCAGGCGCTCGCAATGAAACAGCCGCTCAGAACGGAATCGCCCATTTTCTCGAGCATATGGCCTTCAAGGGTACGTCGCGGCGTACTGCTTTGCAGATCGCCGAGGAAATTGAAGATGTCGGTGGCTATCTGAATGCATATACCAGTCGCGAGCGAACGGCTTATTATGCCCGAGTCCTATCGGCGGACGTGCCGCTTGCTTTGGATGTCTTAGCGGACATCCTCCGCGATCCGGTTTTTGATGAGCGCGAGATCGAAACCGAGCGCGGTGTTATCCTGCAAGAGATCGGTCAATGCTTGGACACTCCTGATGATATTATCTGGGATTGGCTGCAGGAGACGGCCTTTCCAGACCAACCGATGGGACGTGCAATCCTGGGTCCGCCAGAACGTGTGCGCGCCTTTGGCAAGCCAGACTTCAGGCAGTTCATCGACACGCATTACCGGCCAGAGCGGATGATCCTCTCGGCAGCCGGAGATGTTGATCACGATCGCCTGACGCGCATGGCGGAGGCTGTGTTTGGCGATATGGTTCCCCTCGCTGCACCTGTCTGGGAAGCCGCGCGGTATGCTGGTGGCGAGCTGCGCCGGGAAAAGGACTTGGAGCAAGCGCATTTTGCGCTCGGCTTCAAAGCGCCGGGCTACCGGGACTCCGACTATTATGCGGCTCAGATTCTTTCTGTCGCTTTGGGTGGGGGAATGTCGTCTCGCCTGTTCCAAGAAGCACGAGAGAAACGCGGTCTTTGTTACACGATCTTCGCCAACTGTGCGTCTTATGATGATAGCGGTCTGATGAGCATCTACGCGGGCACCGGGGCGGAAGAGGTTGCGGGCCTTGCTGATCTAACGGTCGACGAGCTCGCTCGTGCTGCGTCGGATCTGAGCGATGATGAGGTCGCCCGCGCTCGTCAACAAACCAAAGCTGGCCTGGTCATGGGCCTTGAAGGTCCGTCAAACAGGGCTGAGCGGATGGCGGCAATGCTCTCGATTTGGGGAAGAGTGCCCTCGCTTGACGAAACGATCGATAAAATCGATGCGGTCGATGTCGCCTCAACGCGGTCTGTTGCAGGGCGTATTGCAGCCGAGGCACCGGTACTGGCGCTTTATGGGCCGGTCGGGACCGCACCTTCCGTGAGTACTTTGGCCGGGCGTTTGGTTGCATGAGTTTTTTCGCTCGGAACAAGCCACCGCCCGAGGTAAACACCGAGCGATTGTTGCTGAGACAACCTCGGTTGGAAGACCATGCAGCCTGGTCTAATTTGCGCCGAGAAAGCAGACAGTTCCTGACGCCGTGGGAGCCGCTCTGGGCGCGTGATCATCTCACACCAAGGTCGTTTCGCAATCGGGTCGCCTGGGCGGATCGTGCGATCCGCACGGATGAGGCTTGGCCCTTATTCCTTGTTCGTCTCGAGGATGGCCAGATCGTAGGGGGGATAACGCTGTCGAGCATTCGGCGCGAACCGGCCCAAGCCGGGACACTTGGCTATTGGATCGGCGAGCCCTACGCCCGATCCGGCTACATGAGTGAAGCCCTTTCCGCTCTGCGAGATCACGCCTTTGGGCCGATGGACTTGTCACGCCTTGAGGCGGCTTGTCTGGCTGAGAACACGGCCTCTCGACGTCTTTTGGAGAGGTGCGGCTTCAAATACGAAGGCGTCGCGCAAGCCTATCTGCAGATTAATGGTCGATGGCGAAACCATGTCCTTTATGCCGCCCTGCGCCCAGATCGCCGAGGTCGTGTAGAGGAAGACTAGCAGGACCGTGGTCTAGCCGTCCCGGACCCCTTGCGGGGCCTCGGCGGGCAAAGCCCGCCAACCTTGTGTGCCACAAGGCGGGACGCCCGGCGCTTAGCTCAGAGGCTTCTGGCAGCATTCGGTGAGCGCCAACGCGCCCGTGAGGGCGCAAGCAAAGGCGTATGCACGGCTATCACCGTGCATTCCTTTTGGTCCGCCTCGTTTTGATTAGTCGACGAAAGCCCGTTCCACCACAAACTCAGCGGGTTTTGAGTTTGCACCTTCGGTAAGGTCTGCAGCCTCGAGGATCTTTTTCATATCCTTGTTAAGTCCCATTGACCCACAAATCATCGCACGGTCGAGTTTGGGGTCCAGCGGTGGCACGCCGAGATCTTCGATAAGTTCACCCGACGTGAACTTATCGGTGATCCGGCCGGTGCGTGTGTAGTCTTCCTGTGTGACCGTTGCATAGCGGCGGAACTTGTCGCGGGCGAGCTCTCCCACCAGCGGGTCTTCCATAAGTTCCTGTTCCAGTTCTTCGCCATATTTCAGCTCTGCAACCTGGCGACATGTATGGGTCAGGATCACTTCGTCGTAACGCTCATAGGTATCTGGGTCCCGCATCAGCGATGCGAAAGGGGCGATGCCGGTCCCGGTTGCAATCATGTAAAGGCGTTTGCCGGGCAAAAGCGCGTCTAGCACCAGGGTACCCACTGGTTTCGGGCGCATGATGACTTCGTCACCAGGTTGGATCAGCTGCAGCTTTGAGGTGAGCGGTCCGTCCTGGACCTTGATGGAGTAGAACTCCAACTCATCCGCCCAAGCCGGGCTCGCGATCGAATAGGCGCGCAGAAGTGGTTTCCCATTGTCGCCCATCAACCCGATCATAACGAATTCACCCGAACGGAACCGCAAGCTTTGCGGCCGAGTGCAACGGAACGCAAACAGCCGATCCGTGTAATGCTTAACATAAGTGACCGTCTGGGCATCCGGCAGGGCTTTGGGCTTCGGCGCGCGGGGGGCGGCGGTGTCCGTCATGCTCTCATCTCTCGTCCGTAGTGGCGGCTTATTTCACAGTTTGCCGCCGAGCTTTATTCTGGAACTGCATTTCCGTTTGGGGAATTCCTTGTCGGCGACATAATATTTTGTCTCGTACGGAACAAGTCTCGTTCTTGTCACAGTCTTGCATGGCCACCTTGCACGCGGCGCAAACTTGCCGCGACCGTAGCTCGGTAGTTGATATCAACATGAATTCGCTCTTTTCTCAAAGCCTGAAACCAAATGGAGACTCAGATGCGTGTGATTTTCGACCCCCGCCAGCTGAACCATGCACCTGAAACCTACTTCCGCCATGGCGTTGCGATCCCGCATCCGGAACAGCCCCAACGGGCGGAGTTGATCCGCGATCGCTTGATTTCCGAAGGGCACAAACTCTCCAAGCCCGGCGATCACGGGCTGGATCCGATCACAGCAGTGCATGACACCGACTATGTCGCCTTTTATCAGACGGCTTGGGAAGAGTGGTCGGAGGCGATGCCGGATGGCCAAACTGCAGTTCCCAATTTTTTTCCGCCGCGGGCCGCCTCTCGCAAGCCGGAAGGAGTGGTTGGTCGGCTCGGCTACTACTCGACTGGCACGTCTTGCCCCATCACTCCGGGCACTTGGGAAGCGATCTACTGGTCCGCTCAAACCGCGATCGAGGGGGCAGAGCGGCTGATGGATGGTGAACGTGTGCTGTACTCCCTTTGTCGCCCACCTGGTCACCACGCTTATCGCGACGCATCGAACGGCTTTTGCTTTTTCAACAATACCTCCGTTGCAGCAAACCACCTGCGCAAGGCCTTTGGCAAAATTGCCGTGATCGATATCGACACTCATGCAGGTCAAGGTACGCAAGAGATCCTATATGAACGCGGCGATATCTTCGCGGCTTCAATCCACCGAGATCCCAAAGCCTATGTGCCCTTCTTTGCGGGGTATGCTGACGAAATGGGCGCGGGCGATGGTGAGGGGGCTCATCTCAACGTTTGCTTGGACGGAGGTGCGGAAGATCCGGCGATCCTTGCAGGTATTGCACGCATAATCACCGCAACCAGAGCCTTTGGTGCCGACGCGCTTGTGATCGCCCTGGGGGTCGACATGGCCGCTGATGATCCCTTGTCAGAAGTGGCACTCTCGAGCGAAGGCTTCTCTACTGCGGCACGGATGCTTTTGGCCATGGATCTACCGACTTTGATTGTTCAGGAGGGTGGCTACCTCGGCCCTTCGCTGGCCGAGAATGTGGCGCGCTTCGTCAATGCCGCTGACGGGCGATAAGAATCCATCGGTGGATGGAGCTAGCGCCGTCCCGCTGCCAACTCAATCCGCGAGGATCGGTTCTTTTGGTTCTCGCGCCAAGCCGTGAAGATCCCCGCAACCGCGATCAGCGTCATGCCCAAGCCCATCCATAGATCCGGCAGATCGGTGAACAGGATCCAGCCCCAGAGCGTGGCAAAAATCAGGTAGCTATAGTCGAATGGCGCGAGCCAGCTCGCTTCAGCGCTCTGGTAGGCTTTCGCCAGTGCAATGTTTGAGGAGAGGTTCAAAACACTGCAGAGGAGCGCGATCATCACGATCTCCAGGCTTGGGGGTACCCAACCTCGGGTCAGGTAGGGGATTGCGGCTTCAATTTCGGCAGGCAGAGGAGACCAAGTTAGGGTGACGAGGCCTAGGCTTCCCGCCGACCCGAATGCGATTGCGACGCCCAGCGCCAGTGTGACCGGGCTCTCACCCCTGCACCAGCGGCGGGTCAGGATGATAACGCCTGCATAGGCAAGGCCCGCACCTACGGGCAGCAGTTTAATCGGTGAGAAATCGCTAGAACCTGGCTGTAAGATCAACAACGCACCGATGGCGCCGATTGCGACGGCCGAAATCCTGGCAATCCCGATCCTCTCGCGCAGGATCAACCAGGAAAGGATCGTGACGAAGATCGGGAATGTGTAAAGGCCCGCTGCCATCTCAGCCAAGGTCAGGTATTCGACCCCACCGAAGAAACAGAACATCGCGGTGAGCAGACACAGGGATCTGAGGATCACTGGCCACAGCACTTTCGGCCGCTTCGGCAATCCGCCCCAGAGAACGCGCGCAAGCACTAGGATCAACATCAGGTTGCTGGTCGAGCGGATTACCTGGAAGGTCCAGATTGATGTTTCGGGGGCTGCGATCCGAATCATCCCGTCCTGGAAGGCGAGGGTGAAGAGCGCAAACAGCATCAACCCAGCAGCGAGGCTAGGGCGATCGGTTGTCGTTCCATCGAGTAGATCAGTGCGCGCCATAGGCACGAGGCTAGAGTTGCGCCACCCGCCCGTCCGACATGGATGCGACAGCCAAGAGCGCATCAAGGTCGATTACCTGCTCTAAATGGGCCGCGAGCAGATCAAGGGTTTGATCGACCTCAGTGCTATAAGCGATGTTCGAGACCGGCGCACCAAGGCGCTGGAGAAAGGCACGGCGATAGCCGTCCTCGCTAAAAATACCGTGGAGGTAGGCGCCCTCGATACGACCATCTGGTGAGATCGCACCTTCTGGTCGGCCTTCGATCGTAAACAACGGCCGGGCGCGATCAGGGCCATCGGTTTCGCCGATATGGATTTCATAACCCGAGACGGAGTTGCCCGAATGATCAGATCCTGAGACCCGCGTGAGATGTTTCTTTGGGCGCATGATCGTATCGATCTCCAACATTCCCAGACCTTCTGAGAGACCGGGCGAACCTTCTATCCCCTCCGGATCGTCGATGGATCTGCCCAGCATCTGGTAGCCGCCGCAGATGCCGAGGATGCGCCCGCCCCGGCGATGGTGTGCTTTGAGATCAACGTCCCAACCCTGCTGGCGCAGAAAGGCAAGATCCCCTCTCGTGGACTTCGTACCTGCTAGGATCACCAGATCTGCTACTGGGATTGGCTGGCCGGGCCGGACCATCTCCACCCGCACAGCCGGCTCCAGCTTTAGTGGATCAAAGTCATCAAAGTTTGCGATTCGAGAAAGAAGGGGCACCGCAATCACAATCTGCCCCGGCTGATGGTCCGAGCGGATCTCCCACGCATCTTCCGCCGGCAATTTATGAGCGTCAGAGAACCAAGGGATCGTGCCGAAGCCTTTCCAGCCCGTATGCTCTTCGATCAGAGTGAAACCGTTATCGAAAAGGCTGACGTCGCCTCGGAACTTGTTGATCAGGAATCCTTTGATCAGTGCCGCATCTGAAGAGCTCAGCACGGCTTTTGTCCCGACGACCTGGGCAATCACACCGCCCCGGTCGATGTCTCCGATCAAGATCACCGGCAGGTGTATGGCTTCCGCAAACCCCATGTTGGCGATGTCACCCGCGCGAAGGTTAACTTCCGCCGGACTGCCAGCGCCTTCGACGAGAACAAGATCCGCCTCCGCTGCAATACGCTGAAAGCTCTCGATCACCCCCTTCAGTAGGGTGGGTTTTAGCTTTGCATAGTCTCTCGCAGTGGCGTGGGTTAGGCGCTTTCCCTGGAGAATGACCTGGGCGCCTTTCTCAGTCTCTGGCTTTAACAGAACCGGGTTCATATGCACGCTCGTGTCCACCCGGCAGGCCAAGGCTTGCAGCGCCTGAGCTCGACCAATCTCGCCACCATCGCCGGTGACGGCGGCGTTGTTCGACATGTTCTGAGGTTTGAACGGTCGGACCGTCAGACCGCGATTGGCATACGCTCGGCAGAGGCCCGCAACCAGAACCGACTTGCCGACATTTGAGCCAGTACCCTGGAACATCAGCGCCCGCATCAACCCTTCCCCTTCAGGGCCAGAGGCAGGCCGGCTGCAATGAACTCCACGTGGTCGGCCATGGCGGCAATCTTTTGGTTCAACCGTCCTTGCGCATCTCGGAACCTGCGGGACAGGCTTTCCATCGGTGCCAAGCCGAGCCCAATTTCGTTGGAGACTAAGACGATCCGCCCGGGGGCCGATCCGATCGCGGAGATAAGCTTATCCGTTTCCGCGTCTATGTCGCGGTCATGGTGCATCAGATTTGAGAGCCAGAGCGTCAAGCAATCGATCACCAACGTCGTCTCGCTTCCGGCATGGGCTGCGATGACAGGGCCGAGGTCTAAAGGCGCCTCGGCCAACTGCCAGGTCGGGCCGCGCTCTTCTTGATGAAGGCGAATTCGTTCGGCCATCTCATCATCCAACGCCTCTGCGGTCGCGATAAAGACATGTGGCGCTGGGGCTAGATCCAAAGCTCGGGCAGATTTGCCTGACCGAGCACCGCCCAAGATGAAGATCACATGCGCCATTACGCTGCCTCACGTTGGATTTGGATTGGGCTGGCGTAAGGAACAGGCTCGGAGAATGCGGCATCGAAACTGATCCCCAGATATGCCATCCGCGCAGCCCTGATTGGTCCGGCATGTGTAACGACTACCGCATCTTCCGGCATCTCGGCCAGGGCAGCGCAGACCCGCGCTGACATCTCGGCAAAGCTCTCACCTTCAGGCGGGTGTTCATTGATTGGGTCTGATGCCCAACGGTCACTCTCCGCACGGTTAATCTGGCGCCAGGGGCGGCCCTCCCAAGTCCCAAAATCGAGCTCGAGAAGGCGCTCCTCCGCGATTGGAGCGAGCTGATGCGCCTTCGCGACTGCCTCAGCCAAGGCCATGCAGCGTTTCGCGGGGCTGGTATAGAGGCTGGACACCGATTTCAAACGGTTGAGAGCCCGCATGATCTCCTTATCGGCACTGCGCGCGACACCCATATCGAGACGACCGTAACAAATACCGCGCGCAATATCCGGGGTCGGGTGACGCAAGAATATCATGCGTAAAGCCCCGCCAAGGTGATCAAAGCCGCCGTCTCACCCAAGTGGGCAATCGCGCCAAGACCGTCACCGGTATAACCGCCCAATCGACGCAGTTGGACGCGGAAGATCAGCCAAGCCGCGACCGAGGCGACAAGCATCGCCCAAAGAGCGGAAAAACCAAGCAGCAGGTAGAAACCGGCAGCAGTCGCCAGCGCAAACGCCACTTCTCGCCAGCGGGCGCCATCCTCAACCAAGGTGCCTAACCCGGAAGGACGAGCATAGCCAGCAATCCTAGTTGCGGGCACCATAAGCGCGCGGCCCGTTGCAGCGGACGCGATCAGAGCTAAGACACCTGTCGATGGGGCGAGTGCCGATAACGCCGCCCACCGAAGGCCGAGCGAGAGTATGACTGCCACTGCCCCGTAAGTCCCGATCCGGCTGTCGCGCATGATCTCAAGCGCCTTTTCCCGGCTCACATGACCACCCAGTGCGTCCGCCGTGTCGGCCAATCCGTCCTCATGCAAAGCGCCAGAGATCAAGACACCCGTTGCAATCGCCAGTCCAGAAGCTACCGCAACCGGTAAGTGCTGGCCCGCGATCCACCAAACTGTCCCGGCTGCTGCACCGACCAACGCGCCCGTTACGGCAAAGTAACGAGAGGCCCGCGCCAGGCGATCCTCGTCCCAGCAATGCGTGCCAATGGGCAAACGGGTAAGAAATTGGATCGCCGAGGCGAGCAGGATCAGCTCTCGGTTCATGCGCCATCCTTGCCCGAGACACCGGCGCTTTCGAACGTTGCCATCTCTCTCAACATTGCGGTTGCTGCTTTGAGGAGCGGCACGGCCAACAAAGCGCCCGAGCCTTCGCCAAGACGCATATCGAGATCCAATAATGCCTCCCCACCGAGATATCCCAGTAACGCTCGATGCCCCGGTTCATGCCCGCGATGTGCGTAGACGAGATAGCTGCTCAACTCGGGACGAGCCGCCAGGGCAGCCATTGCCGCTGCGGTTGAGATGAACCCATCGACCAGAACCACGGCGCCATCCGATGCGGCGGCGATCGCGGCACCGGCCATGGCGGCGATCTCGAGCCCGCCATACGCGGCCAACGCCGCTTCCGGTGTCATTGGGTGCGGATGCCGGTTAGCAGCGCGCTGCAGAACGTCGAGTTTCCTGGCAACTCCGGACGGGGGCAACCCCGCACCAGGCCCAACCAAACGTTCGAGCGGTAGATCTGCGATTGCACGGCCCAGCAAAGCCGCGCTGGAGGTGTTGCCGATGCCCATCTCACCGATTGCAATGACACGTGCGCCGGAAGTAACGGCTTCACCCGCGAGGCCCGCACCGAAAGCCAAGGCCGCAGCTACTTCGTCAGGTGTCAGCGCGTCCTCTACGGCGGCATTGCGTGTGCCCCGGCGGATGCCTGCGCGGCGTAAGCTCGGATCGCTTGGTAGATCCCCTGCAACCCCCGCATCGGCGACGATGACCTGCGCGCCTGCCGCTCGGGCGAAAACATTGGCCGCAGCGCCACCGGAAATGAAGTTTTGCACCATCTGAGCCGTGACATCGGACGGCCAGGCAGAGACACCCTCGGCTACCAAACCATGATCGCCTGCGATCAATAGAAGGCACGCTTCGCTTTCCGGTATTTCAGTTCCCTGGGCAACAGCCATCTGCAGCGCGAGCGCTTCGATCCGCCCAAGACTGCCCGGCGGCTTGGTCTTCGCGTCGATCGTGGCTTGAACCCGCTCAGCGAGGCCAGGAACTGGGGCCGCAATAGCCAGATGATCTAGCATCAGAGCGCTGGGATCCGGGCCACGAAGTGGCCTTTCACCCCCTGCGGCCATTGCTTGAAGGGCACCTGGCCAGTTTCACTTTCGAGATGAAGCTGCGCATACTCCACGAGAGCTTCTGCAGAAGCGGCTCCAGGCTGAAACTTACCCAGAACGTAAGTAAGCTTACCCGGTCCGCCGATCGCTGTGTTGCAATGGCGCTCACACCCCATCAGGCAGGATTGACGACGGACCTGCAACCCATCGACCTCTTTGGCGAGCCGTTCGACCTCTGCGGCGAGTATCTCACCACCAGTCCTCCCATCAGGATCGGTCTTCTCCTCAACGGTGAATCGGCAGGTGTCGCAGATGATGATTGTGGTGGTCATTCGCGCCTCATGATCTTGCTTTACCAGAATTGCAGAGCTGGTGTCGTCTTCCGCCCCGCATGAGGCGATTTTTCGTTTGATGCCGACATAGCGCGCGCCTATTCAGGGAGCAATGAACAGCGCGCCCTTTTTTGAGGGCCGAGCGGAGTTGCCCGAGGGCCGACCCAACAGCGGGGCCAGTGACGGCGAGCCTGTTCGGGGGTCTGCCCGTGCGTCAACGCGATAGGAGAGACCCGATGAGTCCGATAACGCGCCTGACCGCCTTGATCCTGATCTTTGCCGCTACACCTGCAGCAGCGCATCCCGGCCATTTTGCTGAGCTCGCGGGTCACAGCCATTGGATTGCTTTGGGCGCACTTGCCGCCGCAGGAGCCCTTGCGGCTTGGCTAGCGACAAAGGGCAAGAAAGACGATGCCGAGGAGGAAGACGAGGCCGAGGTGGAGGAAGCGGACGCATGAGCAAAATCGGCGTGATGATCTGCGGGCATGGCTCGCGGAGCCAGGCAGCCGTCGACGAGTTCGCGGTCCTAGCTGAAAAACTCCCCCACCACCTGCCGCCAGACTGGCCGGTCGAGTATGGCTATCTCGAGTTTGCCAATCCGGTGATCCGCGCCGGGCTCGACAGCCTGCGTGAACAGGGCTGCGATCATATTCTTGCAGTCCCCGGTATGCTCTTTGCGGCAATGCATTCCAAGAATGACATCCCGACGGTCCTGAACACCTACTCTGAGAAGCACGGCATCAAGGTCAGCTATGGGCGGGAACTGGGCGTTGATCCCAAGATGATGGACGCGGCCGCCGCCAGGGTGCGTGCGGCCCTCGACGAGGCAAACGCCCGGGAGGAGGTGCCACTCCACGAAACCTGCCTGGTCGTCATTGGCCGCGGCGCTTCGGACCCGGACGCGAACTCGAACGTCTCCAAGATCACCCGGCTTCTGTGGGAGGGTTTTGGTTTTGGCTGGGCGGAGACCGGCTATTCCGGCGTCACGTTTCCGCTGGTGGAGCCCTGCCTCGAGCACGTCGCCAAGCTTGGCTACCGTCGTGTCATCGTCTTCCCCTATTTCCTGTTCACCGGCATCCTGATCGACAGAATCTATGGCTTTACCGACATGGTCGCTGCAAGGCATCCGGGGATCGACTTCGTCAAGGCCGGCTATCTGAACGATCATCCAAAGGTTCTCGAGACCTTTGCCGAGCGCATCACCGAGCAAATGGGTGCACATCCGATCCCGAACTGTGGCATATGCCCGTTCCGCGAGCAGGTTCTGACCACTGCCGAGGGCGGGCACCGCCATATCTCCCGCGATGAGCGTGCCGCGCAGCACCCTGCCATGACCTCAACCCCGCCACCGACCTGTGCTCTCTGCAAGTACCGCGTCCAGGTGCTGGGTTTCGAGTCCGAGGTCGGCGCGGTGCAGGAGAGCCACCATCACCATGTCGAGGGACAGGGCGCCTCCGCCCCCGGATCTAACGTTGCCGACTGCACGTTCTGCGACACGTTTTGCACCGGCGCCTGTCGCCTGAATCAGGATCACCATCACAATCATCATCACCATGCCCATGATCATGGCCACGGTCACCACCACCACCCTCACGATCATGACCACCACCATCCGCCTTACCCGCATGCGGATCACCCGCTGGGGCCGGAAAGCGTGCGCAAGCACCTGAAAGTGAGCTGAGTGCCTCTGTTTGACAGCTATCTGATCGTTGACTGGTCAGCCGCAAGCACACCGAAGCGGGGCGCCGATAGTATTTGGTGGGCGTTGCACCGGCAGGAGGGCGGCTTGCAGGCAATCGGTAACCCGACGACCCGGGCGGAGGCTGTGGGCACCCTCGCGCATCTGCTCGCGACCGAGGCGGATCTCGGGAACCGCGTTCTGGTCGGGTTCGATTTCCCGTTTGGCTATCCGCAGGGTTTTGCCGAGCGTATCACCGGAAATCCATCGGCCCTCGCTCTTTGGGATTGGCTGAGCCGAGTGGTCGAGGATGCACCAGATAATTCGAACAACCGCTTTGAGATCGCCGAGCATCTGAATGCTGGTTTTGAGGGCAAAGGCCCATTCTGGGGCCGTCCGTCGAGCTTGTACGTGGCCGTGCCCGAGCGAAAAATTGGCATCTCCTATGATGAGATTGCTGAACGTCGGATGGTGGAATCCCGCCAGAAATCCGCACAGCCTGTATGGAAGCTCTTTACGACCGGGTCCGTTGGCAGTCAGGTGCTTGTCGGCCTTCCTGCACTCAACCGACTGCGCCGCGACCCTCGGCTCGCGGATCGGATCACGGTCTGGCCCTTCGAGACTGGTCTGACTGCTCCAGCAGCTCCAGTAACACTTGCCGAGATTTATCCCTCGCTGTTGGAAAAAGCGGTCGCTGCCCAGCGCCAACCCAATGAAGTTAAGGACAGGGCCCAGGTCAGGGTCAACGCAGCTGCGTTTGCCGCACTGGATGGGAAGGGTCGGCTCGCGGATCTGTTCACATGCGCCCCGGACTTGACAGACAAAGAGCGTCGGATCATCGAGACCGAAGAAGCCTGGATCCTGGGTGTCGGCTTCGAAGAGCGCCTGGCGGAGGTTGCCTGATGCTCCGCTACGAACGCGATCCGGCAGAGATCTACCGCCGGTCTTTTGAGACCGTCAGAGCGGAGGCGGAGTTGGACCACTTGCCCGAGGATCTCCACAGCGTCGCGATCCGTCTGGTTCATGCCTGCGGGATGCCCGAGATCACTGCACGTCTGGCCTGGTCCGAGGATGTCGCGTCGTCCGCCCACAATGCGCTTCTCTCAGGGGCACCGATCCTCTGCGATTGCGAAGCGGTCGCCAGCATGGTGGTCCGCAACCGCCTTCCGGCAGAGAACGCCGTGATCTGCACGCTCAATGCGCCGGAGACGCGGGAGATTGCCGCGCGGATCGGGAATACCCGCAGCGCGGCGGGTGTCGTGCTCTGGGAGGATGTCATCGAGGGATCGGTCGTGGCAGTCGGCAACGCGCCTACGGCTCTCTTCCACCTGATGGAGCTGATCGATCAGGGCTTTCCTAAACCCGCAACGATCCTCGGCTTCCCCGTGGGCTTTGTTGGCGCGGCTGAATCGAAAGCCGAGCTTGCTTCCCGCCCACGCGCCCCTTTCCTGACCCTTCGCGGTCGCAGAGGCGGCTCGGCCATGGCGGCCGCTGCCGTCAATGCGCTCGCAGCAGGGCTGGAGACGCCGAAATGACCGCATGGCTGAATATCATCGGCATTGGCGAGGATGGCGTTGCAGGTCTTTCCGCCTCTGCCCGGGCGGCCCTGTCGAACGCCGAGACAATCCTGGGCGGTGATCGGCACCATGATCTTGCAGGTGTTACCAAGGCAAAACGCCTGTCGTGGCCGTCGCCATTTGACGCGATGATCAACGCGATCACTGCCCATCGCGGGCGGCCCATGGTCGTGCTCGCAACCGGTGATCCGCTTTGGTATTCGGTCGGCGCTCGCATCGCCAAGGCCATCCCTTCGTCAGAGATCGTCTTTCATCCCCAGATTTCGGCTTTTCAATGGGCTGCCTGTCGGATGGGCTGGTCGCTCGCGGATGCAGAGACGCTAACCGCCCATGGTCGCCCCGTTGAGCAAGTGATCCCCTACTTCTGGCCCGGGGCGCGGCTTCTAGTTTTGACAGCGGGTCCAGAAACACCTGAGCAGATCGCTCGATTGTTGACCGGCCGCGGCTTTGGCGCTTCAACGATGACGATCTTGGCCAATCTCGGAGGCGCGCAAGAGGAGCGGTTGGATGGGACCGCCGCGGATTGGGTAGAAACAGCGCCCACAATCCCTGCTTTTCACACCCTTGCTATCTCATGCTTAGGGGCCCCTAGAAACTTACTCTCCCGCCTCCCCGGCCTGCCGGATGAGGCATTTGAGCATGATGGCAAAATGACCAAAAGGGACATCCGCGCCGCCACGCTAGCGAAATTGATGCCAGCACGGGGCGAAGTGCTTTGGGATGTCGGTGTCGGCTGTGGCTCGGTGGCGATCGAGTGGATGCGGGCGGCACCCTCAGCCGCGGCCATTGGGTTCGACACCCATGCGGAGCGTCTTGCTATGGCTCGACGCAATGCCGACACCCTCGGGTCACCTGGATTGGTTTTGCTGGAAGGCGAGGCGCCAGCCATCCTCGATCGTATTCCTGAATCGGTTGGCACGAAACCTGATCTGCGCCACCCCAATGCTGTTTTTATCGGTGGTGGGCTGGATGCTTGTGTCGTCGACAAAATCCTGGCGCGCCTCCGCCCGAAAGGGCGTCTGGTTGCAAATGCGGTGACTTTGGAAAGCGAATCCTGCCTCGCCGCGCTTCACGAAACACATGGTGGTCAGCTGACCCGGATCTCTACCGCTCACGCGCAACCGGTTGGGCCATACCGGGGTTGGCGCGCAGCCATGCCGGTCACTCAATGGAGCCTGATCCAATGACAGGTACGCTCTACGGCATTGGGGTTGGCCCTGGCGATCCTGAACTCATGACGTTAAAGGCAGACCGGCTGATCCGCGCTGTCCCGGTGATTGCTTATCCGGCCCCGGACAAGGGTGAGAGCTTCGCTCGCAGCATTGCAGCCGGCGCCCTTTCTGATAGCCAGATCGAAATCCCAATGGTTGTGCCGATGCGGGTTGCTCGTTTCCCGGCTCAAGATGTCTACGCTGAGGCGTCCGACCAGATTGCAGGTCATTTGGATGCAGGCCACGATGTTGCAGTCCTGTGCGAGGGTGATCCGTTCTTTTACGGATCCTTTATGTATCTCTTTACCCGGTTGGCAGAACGCTTCCCAGTGGAGGTGGTGCCTGGCGTCTCGTCGCTAGGCGCTTGTTCAGCCCAGATCCCGCGCCCACTGACAGCACGCAACGATGTGCTGACCGTTATCCCCGGACCTTTGCCTGACGATGAAATCGCAGCACATATCGCGCGATCGGAGGCGGTGGCTATCATGAAGGTTGGCCGCCATTTTCCAAGGCTTCGTGCTCTCCTCCAACAATTAGCGCTGACCGAGAATGCGCGCTACGTCGAGCGGGCCAGCCTTGCGGGAGCGCAGGCGCTTCCTCTTTCCATGGCACCCGAGACGGCGCCCTATTTCTCGATGATCCTGATTTACAAAGGGGACGACCCGTGGCTGAGCTGAAACCGGTGGTGATCGCGCTTTCCCGTGCGGGTGAAGAGGTTGCGAAGCAGGTCGCAACGCTGCTCGATACCTCAGTTCACGGTCGCGAGGGGCGGGTTGATCATGCAGAGATTTTTTTTCCCGATGCCCTCGCGCATGTCAGGAACCTCTTTGCGGCTGGTCATCCGATTATCGGCGTTTGCGCGGCTGGGATCTTGATCCGAGCGGTTGCTCCCCTTCTATCTGACAAGCGGGTTGAACCGCCTGTTTTGGCTGTCGCCGAAGATGGCTCTGCTGTCGTTCCGCTCCTCGGTGGGCATCGCGGTGCCAACCGTTTGGCAACGGAACTGGCGAAGGAACTGCAGTCTTCAGCAATGGTGACGACAGCGGGCGATCTCGCACTCGGCCTTGCACTTGACGAACCGCCGGTCGGTTGGAGGCTAGCCAACCCGGAGGATGCGAAACCCGTCATGGCGGCGGTTCTAGGAGGAGCTGCAATCGACATCAGAGGCGAGCTGCCTTTTGATATAACGCCGCGCGATGGGCGGAGTGTTGACACGGTCACGCTAACGGGTGGGATCGCGCCAGCGGTCCGGTCAGAGGCGACGCTCAACTACCATCCACTCCGGCTTACCTTGGGCGTTGGGTGCGCCCGGGATTGTCCACCGGACGAGCTAGCAGGCCTCGTTCGAGCCGTCCTTGCTGAGGCGAACGTCGCCCCTGAGGCGATTGCAGCGGTCGGCTCGATTGATCTCAAAGCAGATGAGACGGCGATCAACCTCTTGGCGGAGAGTCTCTCGCTTCCGTATCGCCTCTTCAGCGCTCATGAGCTGGAGCAGGAAGCACCGCGCCTGGCCAATCCATCCAAAGTAGTCTTTGCCGAGGTTGGGTGTCACGGTGTGGCAGAGGGTGCTGCACTGGCGATGGCTGGTTCTCAGGCGAAACTCCTGATCGAGAAGCGTAAATCTGCGAACGCGACAGCGGCACTGGCACTTGCACCCAATCCGATCACTGACTTAGTCGGCCGCCGCCGAGGCAGCGTCAGCCTGATCGGAATTGGACCGGGTAGATCAGATTGGCGCACGCCAGAGGCCTCGCGCTTGATCACCCAGGCGGATGAACTGGTGGGCTACAGCCTGTATATCGACCTTGTTGGGCCGCTCGCAGCTGGCAAACCACGTCACGATTTTCCCTTGGGCGGGGAGGAAGCGCGATGCCGTTTCGCTCTGGAGCGCGCAGGCGAAGGGCGCGATGTCGCCATCTTATGCTCGGGCGATGCGGGTATTTATGCCATGGGCGCGTTGGTGTTCGAGCTTATGGACACGGGTGCAGCAGGCGGGCCCGTCTCGGATGCGGCACGACGTGTCGAGGTGGTTACGGCCCCAGGCGTCTCAGCTTTGCAAGCCGCCGCCGCCCGATCTGGGGCGCCCCTTGGCCATGATTTCTGCGCGATCTCGCTTTCTGACTTGCTGACTCCGCGCGCTGACATCCTCAAGCGCCTGCATGCGGCCGCAGAAGGCGACTTTGTCATCGCTTTCTATAATCCTGTTTCCAAACGTCGCCGGACTTTGTTGGCCGAGGCGCGGGAGGTCCTGCTCCGCCATAGGCCCAGCGATTGCCCGGTTTTGCTCGCCTCTTCTTTAGGTCGGCCCGAGGAAGAGCTCCGCTACCGCCGTCTGGATGAACTGCAGGTCGATGAGGTCGACATGCTTACCACAGTTGTTGTTGGATCGTCACAGTCTCGCCTGGCCACTCTTGGCGGAGGCACGCGGATGTACACTCCACGCGGATACGCGGTAAAATCCCCAGAGAGTTTCAGTGACTTAGGGGAAGTCGCGTGCCCGACTCCGTCAAAATGAGAAACCTTGCTGAAAAATTGAACGCAATGGTTCCGCTTGCTCAGTCCCGCACTGGTCTGCTCGGTTATGAAAATCGGCGTCGAAAGGTCCCTCTCGTCCGTATTGATGAGTTTTTCGATGGCAATGACGAGGAGCGCAGCCTGATCCGCGGAAAGCGTCACACGGGTTTGAGCAAAATGCGTTTAATCCTGTCCGAACTGGAGACCTGCCCCAAGGTGCTTTCGGTGAGGATCGCGATCACCGAATACTCTGAACCGGCGGAAACCCGTCGGTGGCCATACGCTAACCGGATCTTGGTTGTATCCTCGTTGAAGAGGGATGAGATTCTGCGCCTGTTTCGTCCCTTGCAGCCCAGTGAGGTGCTCGACGGTCGCGAAGAGGATTACTTTGGCGTGCCAGAGATCCCGGGCGGGGCCACTCTCTTTGATATTGGTTGGAACGAATGACGGTTCATTTTATCGGTGCTGGTCCGGGCGATCCGGATCTGATCACTGTGAAAGGCTTGCGCCTCATACAAAGCTGTCCTGTCTGTCTCTATGCAGGTTCTCTTGTGCCTGAGGCCGTAGTGGCCGCGGCGCCAGAAGCGGCTCGGGTGATCGATACTGCTCCGATGACCCTGGATGGGATCATGGTTGAGATCGAGGCTGCCCATGCGCGCGGGGAGGACGTGGCCCGGGTGCATTCGGGCGATCCGTCGCTGTATGGCGCGATTGCTGAGCAAATCCGGCGGTTGCGTGCCCTGGATATCCCATTTGACATTACGCCGGGAGTTTCCGCCTACGCGGCAGCCGCCGCCGCGTTGGGTCGAGAATTGACGGTACCCGAAGTGGCCCAAACCGTGATTCTGACCCGAACCGCGATGAAAAGTTCCGCAATGCCCAACGGAGAAGATCTTGAAACGCTCGGCCGGACCGGCGCGACACTCGCGATCCATCTTTCAATCCGGAACCTTCTTGAGATCGAGCGGCAGCTAACCCCGTTTTATGGTCCTGATTGTCCGGTGATTGTCGCCTATCGGGTGGGCTGGCCTGATCAGCTCTTCATTGAGGGGACGCTATCAACCATCCGAGATAAGGTTCGGGCGGCCAAGATAACTCGAACGGCCTTAATCCTACTGGGTCCTGCTTTGGCTGAGACCGATTTCCGAGACAGCGCCCTTTATGATGGCGCCTACCCCCACATCCTGCGTCCGAAGAAGACAGCTTAGCGCCGGGGGGGACCAGCGGAGCACCTACGGCACTCCGACTGCCCGCCCACCCGGCCAAAAGGGCATTGCAGCTCTTCATCTCGCAGCCGACAGGGCGCCGGGCGGTTCTGCGCTTGGGTGCGCCCGAGCGCTAAATGACGCGATGCCTCATGTGATCCGATTACTGATCGGAACCGGCAAGTTCCCGCGACATACCGGAGGATCAAGAGCATGGCCGACGGGATGCAATGGATGGTTGCTCCGTCAGTCGAGGCGCGTTCATCACGCCTTGTGTAAGTTCCGAAAAAGCGAAGGCCCGGCACTTTGCCGGGCCTCCATTAATCAGACGGTTCTTTGCGATTAGGCGAACCACCAGCGCTCGGCCGCCCGGCTGCCGTCGAGCGACCAGTTCGTACCATAGACTTCTGGTACTGCGACCTTTTTCGAGCGGCCCGTTACATAGGCTGCGAACATCGGTGCGATCAGGCCGCCGTCGTTATGCAAAATCTCCTGCATCTCGTAGTACATCGCGCGGCGGCTATCTTCGTTCAGCTCTGCGCGTGCCTTAATCAGGAGCTCATCAAACCGCTCGTTCGACCAGGCCGTGTCGTTCCAGGGAACGCCGCTCTGATAGGCGGTAGAGAACATCTGATCTTCGACCGGACGACCACCCCAGTAGCAGGCGCAGAACGGCTTCGAGTTCCAGATATTCGACCAGTAGCCGTCAGAAGCCGCACGCTCAACGTTCATATTTATACCCGACTCTTTGGCCGAAGCCGCGAAAAGTTGGGCCGCATCAACAGCGCCCGAGAAGGCCGCGTCCGCCGCGATCAGGGTCACATCAAGGCTGTCGAGGCCGGCTTTCTTCAGATGCGCTTTGGCCTTCTCAGGATCGTACTCACGCTGTGGCAGATCTTTGTTGAAGAAGCGCTGGCCACTACTGATCGGCAAGTCGTTACCCACCTCGCCGAAGCCTTGGAGGATCTTGTCGACCATCTCTTGACGCTTGATTGAGAGCTTCATCGCCATCCGAACGTCTGGATTGTCGAACGGTGCCGCATTCACCCGCATTGGGAAGGTGTAGTGCTGGGTCCCAGTGGCAGAATGAATGACCACATTCGGGTTGCGTTTGAGCAGGTTGTGGGTCTTGAGATCAACCCGGTCGATCACATCGACCGCACCAGTCATCAACGCGTTGGTTCGAGCAACCGGATCGACGATCGCCAGCATCTCAACCTTGTCGAAATACGCTGCATCCTTCTTCCAGTAGTCATCGGCGCGCTCGAAGTCTGCGCGTACACCCGGCTCGTAGTTGACCATCTTGTAGCCGCCGGAGCCGATGCCAGATTGCCAGTCGCAGGATCCGTCCTCATTGGCAGGCAAGATCGGCAGGTGATAGTCGGTCAGGATGAATGGGAAGTCTGCATTGCCCGCGTCCAGCACGAACTTGATCGCATCGTCGCCGACGGCGGTGATGTCTTGCACGGCCGACAGGATTGGCTTGGCGGCCGATTGGCTGTCCTCCCCACGGTGGTGGTTCATCGAGGCAAGAACGTCTTTGGATGTGATCTTGCGCCCATCGTGGAAAGTCGCATCGCGCAGCTTGAACGTCCACTGCGACGCATCTGCCGAGGCTTCCCAGCTTTCCGCCAATTCTGGGTTTAGATTGCCGTCCGGACCAACCTCGGTCAGATAGTTGCAATAGGTGAACACCAAAAGGGCGGTAAAGCCGTTCTCGTGCGTACCGGGGTCCAAGCTGTCCGAGGTCTGTCCATGCGCCATGCCAAAGCGCATGGTGCCACCGCGTTTCGGTGCCGCACGGAGCGGTTGACCGCCCAAGCCGACCAAAAGGCCGGCAGCCGCACCCGTCTGCATAAGACCGCGGCGGGTGATCCCGTTCCGCTGGTT
>JBCDAQ010000002.1:0-54955 GCA_039185285.1 Pseudomonadota bacterium | reverse complement strand
GGGGATACGGATGTGATGGCAGATATGGCCCTTTTTGAGGAGCTTCACGCGCCAACCCACGCGATTGTTCCGATCGGCGGTCATTTTACCATGGATATCAAACGCGCGATTTATGCCTGCACCAAGTTCTTCTCGCTGAAAATGGCGATCCCCTGTCACTACAAGACTTTTCCGATCTTGGCGCAATCGGCGGAGCCCTTTGCCGATGCAATGGCACCCGTTGAAGTGCCGATTTTAGAGGTGATGGAGAGCATTGAGATCTGACGGCAAAACTAAGCCAAGCGGAGCGCGCATTCTGCGCGCACTGCTATGCTGTCGAAGCCAAACGCTCTTTCTGCGAAACAGCGCCTTGGCCGACAGAATCGCGGAATAGCGGAGTGGGCGCCAGCGATCGGCCTAAATGCTGTTCGACAGAACGGCATTTACCCCGATCGCAAAAAGTCGTAGGCGGCGCAGCCGCCTTCCTTTTGGTTGAAGATTGCAGCGCTCAGAGGGTTTGCAAGAAGCTCTTCAGATCATAGGTGACGTGATCAATGTGCAGGGCGCTGAGCGGGCGGGGCCCAGCCGTCACCAGAACCGTTTGCATTCCTCGGGCTTTTGGTACCTGCAGATTATGCGGTGTGTCCTCAAACATCACAGCATTCTTCGGATCGATCTGATGCGCCTTGATCACGCGGTCATGGGACTCAGCCTGTGGTTTGGGAGAATAGTCGAGATCTTCGATTGCCCAGACCGCATCGAACTCGTCAGTGAGGTGCAACCGATCCAAAACCTCAAGGGCATGCGTCCTGGCGCCATTGGTATGGACGATCTTTTGCCCTTCGAGGCCGCTGATCGCGGCTTTGAGGTCGAGGCAAGGAGCGACTTCTTGGTAGTCGATGTTGTGGGTTTCCTCGAGGAACTCACCCGGCTCAATCCCAAAATCCTGTACCAGAGCCCGCATCGTTATCCCGTGATTGCGCCAACTTTCTTCGCAGTAGATCTGAGCCTCCCGCTTGGTCATTGCGAGCTTGCGCATCACGAAACCATGCATACGCGCCGAGATTTGATCGAGAAGACCAATCTTCGGATCGTAGAGCGTGTTATCCAGATCAAAGATCCAGGTTCTGATGGTGTCGCGCACAGGAGATCCCTAAATGCGAAAAGATACCATTAGGCTAAGGGGTTGCGCACCCCCGTCAAGAGGAGAGAAATGTGGCCGACAGCAAAGATTGGGCAGGTGAGCTTGGTACGACATGGGCTGACACAATCGATGAAATGGACGCGCAGCTCGCCCCTGCGACCGCTCACGGGCTCACCGCCTTGGCGGCGCAGCCAGGAGAGCGGATCATCGATTTGGGCTGCGGCGGTGGCCCGACGACCCTGAGGATTGCCGAGGCGGTAGGGCAAACTGGTCATGCCTTGGGTGTCGACATTTCTGCCGATCTTGCCGCGATCGCCTCAACCCGCGGTGCGGCACTGTCGCAAATGAGGATCAAAGTCGCGGATGCTGCAACTCATGACTTTGGCGAAACTCGCTTCGATGCGCTTTTCTCCCGCTTCGGCTGCATGTTCTTCGATAAACCGGTGGCAGCGTTTCAGAACCTCCACAAGGCTCTTAAACCAGCCGGGCGCGTGGTCCTCTGTGTTTGGGCAGAGCCCAAGTACAACAATTGGGCGATGATCCCAGCAAGTGCCGGAAACGAAGTGCTCGGGCCGGTTGAAAAACTGCCACCCGGTGCTCCTGGACCGTTCGGATGGGCAACGCCTGACATCTTTCTTCCGATACTCGAGGGGGCGGGATTTCACGAAATCACCTATCACGAACATTCTGTGCGGATGGCCTCCGGGTATGGCGCCGCACCGGATCCAGTTGATCGGGCGATTGCGTTGATCGAGCGCATTGGACCCCTTGCGAGCCGGTTGAAAGAAGAGCCCAAGGGGACAATCGACCTGCTCCGACCAACGTTGAAGGAAAAGCTGACCCCTTTGGTTGAGGACGATCATGTCGTCTACTCAGGGATGATCCGAGTTATTCAGGCGATCGCCTAGACCAAAGCCCGATCGCAAGGCTTTTCCGGCTGTAGCGTTCAAACGGAGCATTTCGAGCTGGCCCCTTGCCAGCAGGCGGCCAAGATGTTCTACTCTTATCGGTAGATTTTTTGACGTGATTACATGAGCTTCGAGAGCGCTTTTCAGGACTTCCAAGCTGAGATCAACGCGATCCAATTCGAGTTTGATCTGCTCAGCCCGGCTTGGGCGTATGTCTCCGGCATTAGGAGTGACGGTGTCCAATCGGAGCGGTGGACCGATGGCAGTGGGGTTCTGCGCCGCGAGCTTTTAACGGACAACCAAAGCAATGATGGGATGGGCGTTAAACCTTGGGATTGGATGCTCACCTCCTATCGCGAGGACGGCTCCAAGTCTTTGAAGTACACCCAGAAGACCGAAACGACCGCATTCGCCACGCTGTTCGAAGATGACGGATCGCAGACCAAGGTCAATTTTGCGGCAAACAAGGTGGTTATCAGCAACTTTGACGCAAGCGGGACGATTACCGCGCGGTTTATCGCCTATGAGGACGGGCGGGAGAGCCAGATCACCTATGACGAGAATGGCGTGTTGCGTGAGCGATTGACGCTGGATGGGCCTCTTAATGACCTTGGTGACGCGCCAGACCTCACCGGCGATCCACCAGAACCTGCCGACAATGACGGGGCCTTCCCATGGGCGCAGCGATTGGAGCGATTCGACGCGTCGGGCACGATCGAGTTTAAAGGGACGCTCTTCGACGATGGCGATACCGAGGCGATCATCTTCAACGACAGCGGAACGCGTCAGGAGAAGCAGCTGATCGATCAGGACTTTGACCAGCCATGGCTCGCACGGCGGGTGATCTTTGATGAAACGGGCAAAGTCGAACAGCGCATCGACTACTCGGCCGAGGATGGAATCCCCGACGATTTCATCTTCGCCGATGCTTTTGTCGATCCGGGCGACGCGCCGGTTTTCGAGGGCTGAATCAAGCCTCTGGCTTGAACTCCAACGCGACGCCATTGATGCAGTAGCGCAAGCCGGTAGGCTTCGGCCCGTCAGGGAAGACATGACCTAAATGCGCGTCGCAGCGGGCGCACACAACTTCTGTCCGGCGCATGAACCAGCTTGTGTCAGAATGCTCGTCGATCTCGCCGGCAGTTGTGAAGAAACTCGGCCAACCCGTTCCAGAATCGAACTTATGATCCTGATCAAAAAGCGGCGCGCCGCAACATACGCAATGGTATCTCCCGGCTGTCTTTGGGAAGTTGTCGTTGGTGAAGGGTCTTTCTGTACCTGACCTCCGCGTAACGCGATACGCTTCAGGGCTAAGTTTTGAGCGCCATTCCGCGTCGCTCAGTTGCACCTTTGCATCGCTCACGTCCTTTGTCATGCTAACCCTCGCTGGTTTACTTGTTCATCGTCGTAACATTGTCACTTGGCATAGGATATAAGTCCGGTTTAGACGACGGACAGATCCGGACCGATCGACAAGATCGTGAAGACAAAAAGCGAGGCGGGCAAGATGGCGATGTTTCGGGCTGGTAAATTCCGCGCACGTTTGGCCGAGGGCGCTGATGATGTGCTCGCGTGTCAACAGCTTCGCTACCTGACTTTTATTGAGACGCGCGGGGTCAACAATGGCTCCAACGAAGATCGTCTCGATATGGACGAGTTTGATTCTGATTGTGCGCATGTGATGGTAGAGGAGTCGCGGTCCGGACAACTGGTCTGTTGTTTCCGGATGCTACCGATGGCCGATGGGTCGGAGATTTCGCGCTCCTATGCTGCCAAATACTATGAGCTGTCCAATTTGCAGGACTATCCCGGCAAAATGGTCGAAATGGGTCGGTTCTGTATCCACCCGGCTTGGAAGGATGCCAACATCCTGCGGGTCGCCTGGGCCGCGATGACGAAGTTTGTCGATGAAGAAGATGTCGAGCTCTTGTTTGGATGCTCGTCCTTCTATGGCGTCGATGCTGAGGAGTATGCTGACGCCTTCGCGTTGCTCAAAGAAAAGCACATTGCACCCAATCGCTGGCTGCCGCGCGTGAAGGCGCCGCGGGTGTTTCCGTTCAAAAAGCGGTTCCGCCTGCGCAAGCCTAACCTGAAATTGGCGATGAAGGGGATGCCGCCTTTGCTGCGGACTTACCTGGTCATGGGCGGCTGGGTTTCGGATCATGCGGTGATCGATAACGAGCTCAATACGCTGCACGTTTTCACCGGTGTCGAGATTAAGCGCGTGCCACCCAAGCGGGCCCGGCTTCTCCGCGGATTGACGACCTGAACCAGATGCAAAACCCGTTTGACTCTAATGCCGTCTCGCCAGAGACGGCTGAATTCAATGCTGATCTTGCGGCTAAGCTCAAGAACGCCCCTCGGCCAATGGACGTACCGGTCGAGATGACCCGTGAAGCGCGGGCGGCGGGCAAAGGTCTGTTCCCGCTGGCCGGACCTTTGGAGGGCTCAGATTGGGTCGGTATCCCAGGTCCAGCTGATGGACCCAACCGCGTTCGCCTGTCGCTCCCAGAAGAGGCGCCAAGGGGAGTGTACGTGCATATCCATGGTGGGGGTTGGACGCTTGGCAATCCTGAGCATCTTGACGGCTACAGCCAGCGGATTGCCCATGCAACCGGTCTCGCCGTCGCCTCCGCTCAGTATCGCCTTTCGCCTAAGCACAAATGGCCCGATTGCGCCGAGGATTGTCTAGCGGCAGCCCTTTGGGCATTGAAGACCTATGAAGGGCCAGTGTTTATCGGGGGTGAAAGTGCGGGAGCCCATCTTTCAGCTGTAACACTCTTGCGCTTGCGTTCCGTAGGCGAGGCAGGGCGGGTGGAGGGGATGATCCTCAACTACGGGCCATTCGATTTGGCAGGGTCACCCTCGCTGAAAAACTGGGGTGAGGAGTATTTGGTCCTCTCAACACCTGTCGTGGCTTGGTTCACAGAAAACCTTCTCCAGGGGCAAACGGTGCCTGAAGCGTCACCGTTGCATGCAAACTTGACGGGTCTTCCCCCCGCTCTTTTTCAAATCGGCACGCTCGATCCGCTGTTGGACGACACGCTTTTTATGGAAGCGCGCTGGCGTGCTGCGGGCAATGAAACCGAGCTAGCGATTGTTCCAGGCGGTGTTCATGCCTTCGATTGTTTCGACCTCGCGATTGCCCGAGAAGCTCATGCCCGCCAGGATGCGTTTCTTAACCGATTGCTCACCTAGTAGCGCCTATCTTCCCAGCGCGACACCCTCACGACGAGGGTCGGCACCGCCCGCCAGAGTTCCATCAGACATCACTTGGATCACATGAAGCCCAGAAGTCAGCGAGGAGAACTCAACCTCATGACCTTTCGCCTCTAACGCTTCGCCGAGCTGCGTTTGCATGCCGTCCTCAAGAACGATCTTGCCGCGATTGCGTTGAGAGACATGCCCCTGTGCAACGGCTTCTGCGGGCGTCATCCCATGGCTTAGGATCGAGACCAGGTTGCCCGCGACATACTCGGGAATGCGCGAACCTCCGGGTGAGCCGGCAAGGAGGATCACCTTGCCGCCTTGCATCACGATCGTCGGTGCCATTGAAGACCTAGGGCGCTTGCCCGCCTCGGGTGCGTTGACGATGGGTGTCCCCGTTTCGTCGACCGGTGAAAAGGAGAAGTCGGTGAGTTGATTATTCAGCAGAAAACCCCCGGCCATCCGCTTCGATCCAAACGCCGTTTCGATGGACGCGGTGAGCGATATGGCAAGGCCCCGCTTATCGATAACTGAAAGATGAGTGGTGCCGGGACTGCTAGTGCTGTGATCCGGCGCCCAACTGCCTTCATGCCAGGGGGGATCTCCCGCAGCCGCTTTTCCTTCTGAGGCTTTGTCCAACGGGATTAACGCAGCGCGTTCAGCGAGATACAAAGGATCTAGGAGCCCCTTGACCGGTACCTTCACAAAATCACTATCTCCCAGATACGCCGCACGATCTGCATAGGCGAGCCGAGAGGCCTCGGCAAACAGATGCGCGCCTTCAGCGCCTAGTGGCGCGTCGCCTGTCGCTGCGATTAGGCCAAGGATTTGCCCGACAGTTGTCGCACCGGAAGAGGGCGGGCCCATGCCGCAAACTTGGTATTCAAGATAGATCATGCAAACAGGGTCACGCTCGATGACCTCGTATTTCGCAAAGTCGTCTGCCATCAATTGCCCTGGTACTTCGCCCGCATGAACCGACCGAACCATCTCAAGAGCCAATGGACCTTCGTAGAAAAGATCCGGTCCCGAGAGAGCAAGCCTGCGCAGCGTGCGCGCCATCGGACGGTTCCGCAGCAGATCGCCTTCGACTATTGGTGTTCCACCGGGGAGAAAGAGTGTGGCCGCATCGGTGCCTTCGAGCCAATCTCGGTAGTCGGCAACCAGGGTGGCCAAGCGCGGGCTAACCTCAAAGCCGTTCTCAGCCAATTTGATCGCTGGCTGAAACAGCTTTGGCCATGGCAGGCGACCGTGGTGGTCATGAAGTTCTGCCATCAACTTCACAAGTCCAGGCACACCGACCGAGCGACCGGTTGGAACTGCCTCGACCCAGCCCATTTTCTCGCCGTCTTTAAAGAAAAGCTCGGGCGTCGCCGCCATTGGTGCTGTCTCACGAGCATCAAAGCTCGTGAGCCCATCGGGTCCGTGAACCAAGGCAAAAGCGCCACCACCAATCCCGCTAGACTGCGGCTCAACAACGTTGAGAACCAGCAGAGACGCAATCGCCGCATCAGCCGCCGAGCCGCCTGCGTTCAGCATGTCTAGCCCCGCAGCAGTCGCCAATGGATTGGCAGCGACGATCATCTGTTGCTTAGCCAGGACTTCTGGTTTCGGGGTCCAGCCACTTGCGGCCTCGGGGTTCGCTCGGCTTTGGCTCAGGGCGGGGCTGGCCAGCAGACAAAGGGCAAGGGCAAGACGGATCATGGTGCGCTCCAATACGGCATGGTTGCCTAAGAGGGTGCCACAATCTTTCTATGCGTCCAATCAGGAAGCGCTTGGCGTGAGCACCTCCCAGGTCTTGGGCCCGACGATCCCATCAGCGGTGAGGCGATTGGCATGTTGGAAGGCGCGCACAGCACGTTCTGTTCCTGGCCCAAATCGCCCGTCCAGCCCACGCGGGGAGTAACCGGCCAGAGCCAGGCTTCGCTGCAGTAGGAGAACCTCGGCCCCAGTCGAACCCCGTTTCAACACCGGCTGCGCCTTCAGACCGCCAAGCGCACTCAAGGCGCTGAACGTCCTTGCGCGTCTATCTGCTATTCCGTGCAGCCCGCCGTTTACGCCACGGGTAACTTGCTCGACATTGTTCTCATCGGCCCATTCAAAGAGCCGCCTGCCACGCCGCCGCCGAGTATGCATGTAAGCTGCCGCTATTCGCCAAGCGACGTCTGGCTCCGTCGCGAGGTCGGGATCTCCGACGAGATCCAACCCCAGCAACTGACCAAACCGAGAATAGTTTGCGCGGCCTGTTAGTTGAAGATAGCCCCGCCCACGATATCGCCAGCCATCGCCGGGCTCAGTATTGCCCAAGTCCTGGCGTCCACCATAGACCGTGTTGGCCAGTTTCTCTGGATCGCGGGCGAACGGTTTTGCAGCATGCTCATTCGGAAACCGACGAGGCCAAACTGCCAAAATCCGAGATGGCGTCGAGTAGTACAAGCTCTCCGTATCATGCGTGAAGCGTGCACTTTCATGAGCACATTGTCCGATCAAGTGCGCCAACCTGAAAGGGGTTTCCGCGCTCGCGGCTTCCAGGTTCTTTCGTGCACCAAGCAACCCCTGGATCGCCGGTGTTGGCGCATCGGGAGCCGCTGCAAGAATGGCAAGGCGTAGGCGTTCCATAGAGACCTCCGAACCAAATGCGATCGGATCGGGAGGCTATGGGTGAATTTAGCGTGTTGCGGCAGAGGACAAGGGACCGCGCTCTCAGCCGCCAGTTGTGCTCATGTGTCGAGCGACCTGGCCGTCGACGCGCTGGCGGGAGTAATCGAAGTCGTGGCCCTTTGGTTTGCGTGCGATTGCTTCGTGGATCGCAGTGCGTAGCTCTGCGTCAGAAGCGCCGGAACGCATCACTGCCCGCAGATCCGCGTCGTCGTCCTGGCCGAGGCACATGTAGAGCTGGCCGGTGCAAGTCAGGCGCACCCGGTTGCAGCTTTCGCAGAAGTTATGGGTCAAGGGAGTGATGAAGCCGATTCGTTGTCCGGTTTGTTCAACACGGAAGTAACGCGCTGGTCCGCCCGTGCGATAGTCGCTCTCGGTCAGCGTCCAACGTTCGGCGAGGTCTCGGCGTAGATCCTTTAGGGAGTAATACTGGTCGAGGCGGTCTTCGCCACCCAAGTCACCCATCGGCATGACTTCAATGAAGGTCAGGTCCAGGCCAAGAGCATCACACCACTCAAGCAGACGATGGATCTCCTCGTCATTGGTGCCTTTAAGCGCAACCGTATTGATCTTTATCCGCAGACCAGCCGACTGCGCGGCTTCGATACCCTCCAGCACCTGCGCCAGCCGACCCCAACGCGTGATCGCCTGGAATTTCGCCTCGTCCAAAGTGTCAAGCGACACATTGATCCGCTTCACGCCGCAATCGGCGAGGTTTTGAGCATGTTTTTTGAGCTGCGAGCCATTAGTGGTCACGGTAAGCTCATCGAGGCCGTCACCGAGATGGCGGCCCATCCGCTCGAAGAACCACATGATGTTTTTTCGGACCAGCGGTTCGCCGCCAGTAATGCGAAGCTTCCGGACACCTTCGCCAATGAAAACTGAGCAGAGACGGTCCAGCTCTTCCAGGCTCAGCAAGTCCCGCTTTGGCAAGAAGGTCATATGCTCGGCCATGCAATAGACACAGCGAAAGTCGCACCGATCCGTGACCGAAACACGTAAATAGTTGATTTCGCGCCGAAAGGGATCGATTAGCTGTGGTGTGCCCATTGGCTGCCTCCCATCTTTTAACGGCAACCTAAGCGGCGTTTCTAACTCGATCAAGACCATCCGGCTCGACGAATTCGAGTTTTCCACCCGTTGCAAACAGCAATTTTGCTGGCCGATCTCCCACTAGTTGATACAATTTGGGTAAAACTTGGGGGAAACGTGTCGTCATCCGTCATCAGGCGCTTGATCCTGGTCGTGCACGGCGTTGGGCAGCAGACGCCTGGCGAGACCGTCAATCTTGTTGCCGCCTGTCTAAAGACGCCTCCGAAGACCGAGGTCTGGACGGCCGCTCTGACCATGGTGGAAGAACCGCCCAAAGAGCAACAAGAGCGTCTCGACCAACTTTCTCGAACCAATGGCGGGCGAACAAACACGATCCCCGACGTTTTCCCATGCCATATATTTCATCGCACGACCCAGAGCTCGGACGAAGTCTATGCCGAGGTTTATTGGGCCGATGTCGCGAAAACCTCGCATAAGCTTCTGGGGATTCTCCTCCAGCTTTTCCAGGTAATCCTGGGGTTGGCGCATCTTGTGCGCGAGAGCGCACAGCAATGCTACCGATCAGACTGGCTGTCTCGCAACCTCGCTTTGGCAGGCGTTTGGATCATGCACGGGCCGATCGCGGCCATCAATTCGATCATTCTGATCCTTGCTTTCGCGGGCATGGCGCTCGAAGTGGGCGGCTATACGCATATTGTTGATGAGCCTGGGCGCCGGTTCCGATGGGTTATCCTACTGGGGGCGGTTCTCGGGTTCTTCTCCGTCTATCTTTATTCAAAAACCGGCCGCTATCTGATGCGCCATCTGTTTCTCTGGATGCTGATCACATCCTGCTTGTCAGTCGCCTTGGCGATCGTATGGCACAAACAGGACGTCAGTGGCGAAGCTCCTGTTTTCTTTACCTATTCGGAGGTCGTCGAAGTAACCGAGGTCGGTTATGATGGGATCACGGGGGTCACGTATTCCGAGCGAGAGTTCGACTACACCTCCGAAGATCTCGCGGTCTGGATCGAGGATTGGGTCTGCGATTGGGCGGGATCCGTAAAGGTCGATTGCTGGCAGGGGATCTCAGGGGTCTATTCGATCGCAGGTGGGCTCATCGCTCTGCAGTGGGCAATCTGGCTGGTGCTCCTCTGGGGTGCCGTTTTGTTGCTGCTCTGCCATGTGATCAAGCTCGTTCAATCGCATCTTCGGTATGGGGTTTTGCCACCTCCAAGCATCGCGCCAGCAGCTCTCTCTGGGATGATGATGACTTGGCTGTTCGCACTGTCCTGCATCTGGGCTGTCAGCATTTTTCTCTATCCGGATTTTGGCGGCCATCGGGCGCTCTTTGTCTCCGCGTTCCATACCGTCTATGTGAACTGGATTGTGCTGGGCGTGGCGGGAAGCTTGGCCGCCTGGCTTGTTCTTGTGCGTCTACCAAGTTTCACCCATGCGCGCGTCTCCTTCACCTACTTCGATCGAGAAGGCAGGGTGCGCCGCCATCCGCCGCGAATGATCCTGGCGCGGTCGATTTCGGCAACGATGATGGCCGGTTCCGCGCTTCTCTTCGTTGCAATGGTGTTGTTCACGCTGGTGTCTGTTGAAGGATCAATTTTCGATACTGAGCGTCTCAACAAAATCGACCAGTGGACGCGATACTACCTAGACGAGCTATTCATGTCGGTGGTGATCCTCGGGGGTATCCTTTACGTCATGCGAGATGAGTTAGCGGTTGGTTTGGGCATCGCCAACGACATCATCAACTACATGCGCAGCGATGATGCGAAGGGTCGATCGCGACAGAGCTACACGCTTCGCAACCGGATCGATCAGCGCTTTGTGAAGGTTGCCCGAGAACTCCTCGAACGACATCGACCCGATGAGTTGATCATCGTCGCCCATAGCCAAGGCACCGTGATCTCACTGGACGCGCTCAGAACGAATTGTGACGAGCTCATCGGCAAACAACAACCCCTGGAACATCTGTTGCGGCGCGTTCCCAAGAAAACTCTGATAACTCTGGGTTCGCCGTTCAGCCATCTCTATCAGGAGTATTTCCCAGACTGCTTTCAGACTCCGACGCAGGGGGATCTATCGGGCGGAAAATGGCGTTGGATCAACATCTTCCGCAAAGATGACTTCATCGGAACACATATCCTACCACCCGGCGGATGGGATGCTTATCACGGCGCCCGCACATGCGAGCAGATCCGAGGCAAGCACATTCATCACTACGGTGACGAAGGTTTCCTCGAGCAACATGAGGTCGGCCTCGGCGGTCATACGTTTTATTGGGTGGAGCCCGAGGTGCAAAAGATCTTGCAAGAGGCGATCGCGCCGGAAGATGTGGAGGCGATCCCCGCCTATCCGGAGATGCCGGGTGATGTAGTACCGCCATCGGCTGCAGCAGCACCTGCGGCTGAGTAGTTTGGAGAGCGCTAAATGATCCTAATAGGCCGTAATCTTTCACCTTTTACGCGGCGGGTCGCGCTGTGGCTCGCGCACCAAGGGCGTTCAGTAGAACGCCAGGAGCTGGCACCAGTTGGCCCAGACTTTGAGGAGCTTAAGAAGCAAAATCCCGTGGTCCGTGTACCCGTGCTGATTTTGGAGGACGGTCGGCGATTGATCGAGAGCTTTGTGATTTGTGACTACCTCGATGAGACAGCGCCGGAGGGTACGCGTTTGATCCCTGTAAGCGGTCCTGCGCGACTAGATTGCCTCAACCGGCTAGCGCTTGCGAATTCCACTAGCGAGAAGGCGGTTGCTTTGGTCTATGAGCGAGATCGTCGGCCTGAGGACAAGCGATGGGATCAATGGATCGACCGGCTAACGGGTCAGGTTGAGGGTGGTTTGGCTGCGATGGAGAAGGCTCAGGCCGCGCGTGAGCAGTTGGCCCCGCGCGATGGCGGCGATTTGGCGACCGTCATTGCTTGCCAGTTCATCAAAACTACGAGCCCCAGCCTGATGGCGGGGGAGGCACCTGCGCTCGATGCGTTGCTGACCCGAGCCATGGATTGGCCAGGAGTGCCAGAGACGATGCCTGTGCTGCCTCCCTCTTGACACTCCGTATGGCCTTTGGCCGTTATGACGGCCCAACAATGCCGGAGAGCAGCCATGGCCGAAATTGAACTTCTATCGGATTGGGAGGCGATCCGGCGTGCCCATAAATGGGCACTGCCGCATAACTACAACCTCGCCGAGGATATGGTCGGCAAATGGGCTAAGACAGATCCAGGGCGGCTCGCCCTCCTGCATTTACGGGACAACGACGCGGTCGACTTCACCTTCTTCCAGCTCGATCGGCTTTCCGATCAGCTGGCAAATGTCTTTGTGGGTCATGGGCTTACGCAAGGTGACCGGGTGGCGGTGCTTCTGCCGCAATGCCCAGAAACAATCTTGACCCACCTGGCGGCGTATAAGATGGGTGCCATCGTTGTGCCGCTCTTCACACTGTTTGGTGCGGACGGGCTCAGCTATCGCCTCGATCACTCCGGGGCGCGGATGCTCGTGACCGACAGCGCCAATCTGCCAAAGCTGGAGGAGATTGGCACGGGTCTGGAGGCGATTTTCTGCATAGATGGCCCCGGCGACCGTGCGATGGATTTGCAGGGTGAGATGACGAAGGCTCGCGACGCCTTCGATCCGATTGCGACGACGCCAGAGACACCGTCCTTTATCTCCTACACCTCGGGCACCACCGGCCCGCCAAAGGGCGCGCTGCACGGCCATCGGGTGCTGCTGGGTCATGTACCGGGCGTTCAGCTCATCCATGATTTCTTTCCCAAAGACAACGCTGCTATGTGGACGCCCGCTGATTGGGCTTGGATGGGTGGACTCTGTAACATTGCGATGCCCTGTCTGCGCTTTGGCGTGCCGCTTCTCAGCCATCGGATGGAACGGTTTGACCCTGAAGAAGCCTTTGGAATCCTTCAGAATTTCATGCTCACAAACGTCTTCCTTCCACCGACGGCTCTAAAGCTGATGCGCCAGGTTCCGAACCCGGAGCGGTTCGATCTCAGCCTGCGCACGGTTGGTTCGGGCGGCGAGAGCCTAGGTGCTGAGATGCTGGACTGGGGACGTGACGCGCTGGGCCTGACCTTGAACGAGTTCTATGGTCAGACCGAATGCAACGTTGTGCTTGGCAATTGCGCCTCGATTATGGAGGTCAAGCCCGGCTCGATGGGCAAAGCGGTGCCGGGCTCTCAGGTGGCGATCATCGACGAGGAAGGAAACGAGTTGCCCCCAGGCGAAACCGGGGAGATTGCGATCGGAAAAGGCGATGCGGCCATGTTCCTTGAGTATTGGCAAGACCCTGAAAGAACACAAGAAAAGTTCCGGGGCGACTGGATGCTGACGGGTGATGAAGGGGTAATGGACGAGGCGGGGTACTTCTACTTCAACTCCCGCACCGACGATGTCATCACCTCATCTGGCTATCGCATTGGGCCGACCGAAATTGAGCATTGTTTGACCGGTCATCCGGCGGTGGAGATGGCAGCAGTGATCGGTGTGCCGGACCCGATCCGGACTGAGGTTGTGAAGGCCTTTGTGACGCTCGGCGGTGGGCGCAACGGCGATCTGGAGCTGCAAAAGGAGCTAATCTCCCATGTTAGAACCCGTCTCAGCCCCCATGTGGCGCCGCGAGAAGTCGTCTTTATTGATCGGATGCCGGTGACGGCGACGGGAAAGATTTTGCGCCGGGAGTTGCGCCAGACAATGCCGGATTAAGTGCGACTTTTATCCCGGATTCGGATGGTTAACAGATCCGGGACTTTCTGGGACAAAAGATCCGGGCTTTCGGATTTAGTCGGATAAATCGCGAGGTCGGGGGACAAAGCGCGGAATCGAACGCTCGATATCGCGTATCCTGCAGTCAGCAAAAATGTCCTCTCCGGCGTGCCAGCGTGCCTCGGCATCAGGCAGACGCCAGATCGCTGCCAGTGCTTGCGAAAGCTCGACTGAATCCGTCGTCCCACCCTCTTCTTCGGCCTTCTCTGCGAGGGCATCAAAGCGGGCCTGAACCTCTTGATGCATCGCTTGCAGTGTTGGCACTGGCACAAAGGCATCTCGGTCTTCGAGCGCGAGATTGCAGGGTTTTGCGTCGATTGAATTCATGCCGCGGCAGGTCAGTGGACGGGCGTCGTAGATCCGGCACTCCCGTGTAACGGGATGCAAACAGGGGCAGCGGATGTGCTCACGTATCCGGGTCTCACCGTCCTTGCTGCCATGGACTGCCGCGTGCTCTAGAACGAGCGCCCGGATCACACCGCGCTCCTCGTCGGGTAGAGCCTGAATATGCCGGGCGAGGGCGAACGCCTCTTGCGGCATCAAGCTGACCAGGGAGTAGCAGCAGGCCGCGCAGCCCATCCTGCAGGCCAATTGGTGGCCTGCGCAATCGGCTTTTCGAATGATTTCTTCAGCCGCTTTGTCGAACTCTGCCTGGGCAGCGGTCGCGTCTTTGTTCACCGCTCCGAAAGGCGCGTTTTGAGCTTCATGGTCTCGACGTCCATGCTGGCTGAGGTCGACCGGGCAGCTTCACGGGCTTTACTTACGGCTGGCAGCAACATGGCAACTCCGCCAGTTGCGTCCTCAAGCGCGGTTTCGGTGAGTTCTTGTGGCGCCTCGGTTTCTTTGGTCATTGATCCCTCCATCACAGTGGTAAAAGTCACCGTAGACCAGTCGGATTTGGATGTCTGTGACGCTTGTCACAGTCTACAAAATCCTTCAGAGCAGGAAGGGTAACAGGGCTGGGACGACCGCTATGGTCAGCAATGTCGAGATGAGGACAAGGCCTGCGATGGCACCCGGATCGCCGCCATATCGTGTGGCCATGATGTAGACGGTTACGGCCCCCGGCGTGACGAATTGCAGGATCAGGACACCGGTGGGCAAGGGGCCAAGACCGAGCAGCATCGCCGTTGAAAAGGCGGACCCGCCGAGAACGACCAAGCGCAGGATCGTCACCAGAAAGGCGCGACCTGTTTCACTCACCTCCAGCCGGGCAATGGAGACGCCCAGCGTGATCAGCATGATCGGGATGGTGATCTGACCCGCCAGCGAGAGGCTGCGTTGCGCGACCTCGGGCAACTCCCAACCCATCAGAGCGAAAGCACACCCTAGCCAACTGGCGTGGACGATGGGCTGCTGCACCACCGATTTCCAGTTGCCAGCACCCGAAATCGCCCAGACGCCAAGAGTGAACTGTAAGATCACACCGATTGCGAAAAGAACCATTCCAAGGGCGAGCCCTGTCTCTCCGAAGGCGAAAAGGCAGAGCGGCAGACCGATATTGCCCGTATTGCCGAAAACCGATGCGGTCCACCAAGTTCGAGCCGAGAGCCCAAAGAGGCGCAGCGTGCCCCACATCACGACCATCGCGATCGCGTATCCTATCGCGGCGGCAATCGCGATCTCCGCCAAGGCCTCAGGTGCTAAGCGCGTCCCCACGAGCGTCGAGAAGATCAAGCAGGGCAGGGAGAAGTTCAGCACGAGGCGAGAGACAAACTCGATCTCATACGCGATCCCGCTCCGCGCCCAGGCGAAGCCAACAGCGCCTAACAGAAAGAGCGGTGCGGTAATGTTGAGAATCTCGAGCAGCATCACGAGCCCCTTAGGCGAGGCTTGAGTTTGGCGCAAGGTGTCAGCAGATAGCGCTTGGTCATTTGGCGATGGGCGCTTTAGGTCTTCTAGGGAAAAGAGAAGGTGAGGCTGTGACGACGCGCGAGCAAACCCGACAGCGACGCAAGCGCAGAGCCGAGCGTGGCGACCCCTGTGCGCGGTCTCGTGCGCCGACCGAGATTGTTAGCGGCCGGTTTCGAAGCCTTTCTGATGCAGATTGCGCCCAGATCGACGAGGCCGTCCGACAGATCCTATCCGAAATCGGCTTGAGCGATGCATCGAAGGCTGCGGTCAGCTCGGTTTGCGCTGCAGGCGGTGGGTTGACGGCGGCGGGTCGGTTAACCTTCCCGCCGGATTTGATTGAGCGCGCTTTGGCGGATCTGAGAAGACCGATTGTTTTGTGCGGTCAGGTTCCCTCTCACGATCTGGAGCTTTGGGGCGGGCAAGGCTTTGTCGGAACTGGCGGTGCTGCCCCTAATCTGATCGATCTGGAAACTGGTCAAAGCCGGCCTTCTACGCTGCGTGATCTTCGAGACGCGGCGCGGCTTGCCGATGCTCTGGAGAACATCCAGTTCTTTTCCCGCTCGCTGGTTGCGGGTGATTTGCCTGATGAGCAGGCGTTGGACCTCAATACAGCCTTTGCTTCGCTTGCTGGAACGACAAAGCATGTGATGGTCAGCGCGAGCAAGGCCGCACACGTTCGGCCAATCGCCGAGATTGCCTATGCAATTGCCGGTGGCGAGGCGGCGTTTCGTGCGCGGCCCTGTCTGTCGATGAACATCAACCATGCGGTTCCGCCGCTGCGGATGCATGGTGAGAGCTGTGATGTGCTGATCGCCTGCGTTCGCGCAGGTATCCCCGTCCACTGCAATGTTTTTGGACAATTGGGGGCGTCTAGTCCTGTGACCCTGGCGGGATCGGTTGCGCAAACCTTGGCCGAGGCTTTGGCGGGCATGATCTTAGCCTGGTCGGTGGACCGCGATGCAAAGGCGATTTGTGGCCCGCGCCCAATGATCACCGATCTGCGCACGGGCGCAATGAGCGGGGGGAGCGGAGAGCAAGCCTTGGCAACAGCGATGGCAGCGCAAATGGCGGTTTGGTATGGGCTGGCCAACTCAACGATCGCAGGAGCGACAGATAGTAAGCGGCCAGACGCGCAGGCGGGCGTCGAGAAGGCGTTGAGTATAGCTTTGGCGTTGCATTCTGGCGCTCATCTCGTAACGCAGGCGGCGGGCTCGCAGGCCGGATTGATGGCGGTTTCTTTCGAGGCGTGTGTGATCGACAATGACATGCTCGGCGCGATTTTGCGTTCTGGCGTCGTGCTCGAGATCACTGCGGAGACCTTGGCGCTGGATACCATTCGCAAGGTGGTTGCAGGCGAAGGCCACTTCTTAGGGCAGCCCGAAACCTATGCGCGGATGGAGACGGATTTTCTCTATCCCAGCCTTTTTGACAGGCGCAGTTTCGCGGAATGGGAAGCTCAGGGATCCCCTGAGCTCGTTGCGCGCGCCCGGCAAAAAGCGCAGGGAATTTTGGGTCGTCATCTGCCTGATCATGTGCCGGTTGAACTGCGTTCCGCGCTGATTAACCGGTTCGGCTTGATCGGGCAGGGGGCTTCAAACGATTCGTGATTTATGCCGAGGACTGTGCAGATGCACAATCTATAGGAGAGCCGGGTCGCGGGCTGATTGTAGACCCCTGATACAGGTACTGATCATACTGACGCAACGCCATAGTTTGTTCGCTATATGTTCTCTATCTGCGGATCAATTTGGGACGGCGGTCGAAAAAACTGTGGAAAATCAATTGGTCAATCTAGACAAAATTAAGGCAAAAGTTGACACTCAACATATGAGGGTCGAGGGCCTGTAGCGTTTACGGGCGGATCGATTTGAGTACGGGTTTTAAGGGGCGTTGTTACGTATGAGCCGACGAGTTAATGCGATGAAACTCAATTTTTGGGGAACCGTGGCCACCCTTGATGGAAAAGGGCTGACCATCGAATCGGCTTCTCAGCCCGTACCTGATCCAACACCGCCTCGGCTTGATGTGAGCGAGGAGGATATCTTCTCAGGCAGCCGCAAGCTGGACAAGTTGCGTGCGCCCGACCGCATGGAAGTCCTCACCGATGCTCTGGAGCGACGGGTTCGTGAACAAACCGGTTTGGAAGAGAGCTTCTACGAGCTGGTGATCCGTGTGAAGAAGGCTGAATCCGACCTGGATCGCGAAGACGGGGTTCCAGAAACGGTTTGGAACCTTAACACTAGGCGCCTCGGGCAAGAAAGTCAGCGACTTCAGGCACTGATCAACTATATCGATCAGGCGATTCAGAAAATGGATTTGATCCGCACTCACCTGAAGGTCGTCAGTTTCTCTGCCAGTGAAGTTGAGTTGCAGGTCGCACGGCGCGACGCGATTTCTGCGCTGGACGACTTCTTGCGCCGCTCGCGCAAATGCCGGATCGACGCTGACCGTTTCTCAGCCCGCCTGAAAGAGACCATTAAGAAGCTGACTGGCTAAGCTCGGCGGCTCAGTTTTCAGCCAACTGTGTAGCCGCCGGACGGGCAATCGGAATCGGTGAGCCGTTCTTGCGGGTAAGCGCGATCTCGTACTCTCCGGAACGCCCAGTGCGCTTGCCAACCAAGAATTGTCGATCCAGATTGTAAACCATCCGATCAAAACCCGCAGCCATCCGTAGCGTGTTGTTGATGTCGATGACGGCTTTGCGTTTGAAGACAGTTGGCGGGTGGTTGATGTCGAAATTTGGTGCGTGCATCGATAGCAGCTCAACCTCGCCATTTGCACGAACTTCATAGATTACCAGATCGTGGCACCATTTTCCGTTCCAGGCGCCGCCGCCCCACTCGCCAAGAAATCCATGATACTGGGCAGGAACCTCTGGCCCCGGAGTTTTGATTGTCACGGGATCGAAGAGGTCCACTGTGTAGCAAGAGGAGTCGCGAAGGCTCGCATAGGTTGGCAAGGCTTCGGGCGCCGGTGCGGCGGCCTGTTTGTCGGGGCCGCACGCGGCGGCAACCACACAAAGTGCGGCAATGAGCAAGCGTTTCATCCTGGGTGTCCCTCCTCCCGGTTCGCTTCGCAACACTACATTAATGTAGCTTGTTTGGCGAGACGGTGATCGCACCGTCTGCTCAATCTTTACGTGTAACGCCTTGTCTTTCCGGCGCTATTCGACGGTGACGGATTTCGCGAGGTTGCGCGGCTGGTCAACATCAGTTCCTTTGGCAAGCGCGGCGTAATAGGCGAGCTGTTGTGCTGGGATCGCGTAGAGTATCGGCGCGGCAAAAGGGTCGATGTCAGGCAGCACAATGCTACGCCAGATACCCTCTCCCGCTTCGGCGGCGCCTTTGGGATCGGTCACCAAGATAACCCGACCACCGCGGGCGATTACTTCCTGCATATTCGAGACGGTTTTCTCGAAAATATGGTCCCTAGGCGCCATGACCACGACGGGGACGTCCTCGTCGATCAAGGCAATTGGCCCGTGCTTTAGCTCGCCGCTGGCATATCCCTCGGCGTGGATATAGCTGATCTCTTTGAGCTTCAGCGCGCCTTCCATTGCGATTGGGAACATTAAACCTCGGCCGAGAAAGAGGACATCGCGCGCGGTGGACATGTCTTGAGCGATCTGAGCGATCTGGCTCTCGCGGCTGAGAACATCGGTGACCAGGCGAGGCAGTTCGAGAAGGTGGCTGATCAAACGCTGTTCTTCGGCTGGGCTAATTCGTCCGCGTGCGCGGGCGGCTAATATTGCGGTGCAGGCAAGTGTTGTGAGCTGCGAGGTAAATGCCTTGGTCGATGCGACACCAATCTCCGGCCCGGCCAGCAGGGGCAGGATGACATCGACCTCTCGGGCAATCGAGCTTTCGGTCACGTTCACCACTGCCGCAGTTTTGGCGACCCGGCCGGCGACATGGCGTAGTGCTGCGAGAGTGTCTGCCGTTTCACCTGACTGCGAGATGAAGAGCGCTGCTTCGTTGCCTGCAAGCGGCGGGTCGCGATAGCGAAACTCGGATGCGATATCGAGTTCGCAAGGCAGGCCCGCGATCTGCTCAAACCAGTATTTTGCCACATGGCCCGCGTAGCTCGCTGTGCCACAAGCGATGAGGAACAGGCGGGACACATTGGCCCAATCGATCTCGTCGGCAACCGACTCCACCCGGTTTTTGTCGGCACTGACATAGTGCGAAAGGACATAGCCCAGACTGCGAGGCTGCTCGTGGATCTCTTTTGCCATGAAGTGGCGGTGCGGGCCTTTCTCGGTCAGCGAACTGTCGAGAGAGACCATTCGGATCTCACGCGTAACAGGGGCGCCGCTTAAATCGTAGAATTTGGCACCTGCGCGCGTGAGCACAGCGCGATCGCCTTCTTCAAGATAGGTGATCTGAGAGGTCATGGGGGAGAGTGCCATGGCATCTGAGCCAACGAACATCTCCTCCTCCCCCCAACCGACTGCCAACGGTGAGCCGTGCCGCGCGGCGATCATCAAATCCGTCTCGCCCGCAAAGAGAAAGGCCAACGCGAAGGCGCCTTTCACCTGACGCAGGGTCGCATCGACGGCGTCATAGGGAGACATGCCCTCGGCCATACGGGCGGCGGTTAGCTGAGCAACGACCTCAGTATCAGTGTCGGTTTCGCATTGGATCCCCTGGGCAAGCAGGATCTGACGCAGCTCACGGAAGTTCTCGATGATGCCGTTATGGACCACATGGACAGGCCCGGCGGCATGAGGGTGCGCGTTCATGACGTTGGGTGCGCCGTGGGTGGCCCAACGGGTATGGCCGATACCCGATGAGCCATGGACGGGATCGGCGGCAACAGCCCGGACGAGTTCCTGAAGCTTGCCTACGGCACGACGGCGCACGGGCATGCCGTTTTCGAGGGTCGTCAGGCCTGCGCTGTCATAGCCTCGATACTCCAGCCTCTTCAGGGCATCTAGAATTCGCGGAGCCGCGTCGAGCTGACCCAGAACGCCGATTATGCCGCACATGAGCTTACTCCTTGCCTACCTTTTGGTCCAAGAGCCGTTGGCGCAACCTAGTTGCCAAGCCTTGCTTATTCTCCTGCCGGTTCCGGGCGATTGCCAGGTCTCCTGGTGGAACATCCTTGGTGATGACACTGCCGGTAGCCGTGTAAGCGCCATCGCCGACCGAGACTGGAGCAACCAGAGCGGTATTCGTGCCTATGAAGGCGTCATCGCCGATCTGAGTGCGGTGCTTTGAAACGCCATCATAGTTGCAAGTGATTGTTCCAGCACCCAAATTTGCGCCACTCCCGACAGAGGCGTCGCCCACATAGGTCAGGTGGCTGGCCTTTGACCCGGGGCCGAAAGTGACTTTCTTCATCTCGACGAAATTGCCGATATAGGCGCCTTCGCCGATCTCGGCGCCGCCGCGCAACCGGGCGAAGGGTCCAATCGATGCGCCCGGGGCGATCCTAGTCTCTGTCAGGTGGCAAAATGCGCGAACAGTCACCTCGTCTTCGATCTCGACGCCTGGACCGAAGACAACATTGGGCTCAATCACCACGTCTCTACCGAGTGCCGTGTCCCAGGCGAAGTGAACGGTTTCGGGGGCGACCAATGTCGCACCTGACGCCATCGCGTTGATGCGTGCGCGGGCTTGGAACGCGGCCTCGGCGGCGGCGAGGTCCTTGCGGTCGTTGATGCCAAGGGTCTCGGAGATATCGCAAAAGACGGCTCGAGTTTTCAGCCCCTCGGCACGGGCCAGGGCCGGAACATCGGTCAGGTAATATTCCCCCTGAGCGTTCTCTGAGGTTAGCTGTGCCAGGAGACGGAACATGGTTTTGGCGGGACCAGCCATGACACCGGAATTGCAGGCGGTGATCGCAAGTTCCTGGGGGTTTGCGTCTTTTGCTTCAGTGATGCGCAGCAGACTTTCCCCCTCCATCACCAAGCGGCCATAGCGACCCGGATCGTTCGTGTGAAAGCCCAGCACCGTCACCGCGTCGGGCGCGTCAACCAGATTGGCCATTGTCTCGGCGCTCAAGAACGGCGTGTCGCCGAACAGGACGATCAGCTGCCCGTCGAAATCGGCAAGCACCTCTTCGGCCATTCGGACCGCGTGTCCGGTACCAAGCTGGTCTTCTTGCAGGCAGATCTCGACAGTCGGCTCCAGCTCTCGGGCGCTGTCCGCGACTGCCTCGGCATCATGGCCGACGACAATTGCCATCCGTTCTGGCTGGAGTGTTTGGGCTGCTCGCATGGCGAAATGCAGCATCGGTTGGCCGGCAATCCGATGCAGGACCTTGGGATGCTTCGACCGCATACGAGTGCCCTTGCCGGCGGCAAGAATAACGATCGCGGTGGCTGCTCGGGCGTTCTGTGCGCTCATGACTTGCTCTCTATCGTTAAAAATTCCGCGCCGCAAAGGGTGAGCTGGGCTCATCTGATCAGAATGTGTTTCAGTTCATTGCCGAACCTGGCTACATGGTTCCACGAAGGGGTGGGCATGCACGGCGCGATCTTTGACTTAGACGGAACACTTGCTGATACGGCTGCGGACTTGTTGGCGGCTGCAAATGCAGCTTTGGCGGAGGTCGATCTACCAACGCTCGATTATAGGTCAGAGCGCCAAGTGGCAGGGCGTGGCGGTCGCGCCATGATCCGGCGCGCGATTGTATTGGCAGGTCGCGACCCTGACGCAAGCCCCGAACAGGCGTTGACGGATGAGCTTTATCCCAAGTTGTTGATCGCCTACGAGGCGCGGATCGCCGACCAGACCATCCTTTTCGAAGGGGTCGAAGACTGTCTTGACCGGTTAGCGGCTGATGGATGGCGGCTTGGCATTTGTACCAACAAGCCCGAGCGCCTGGCGCGGATCTTGATGACAAAGCTCGGAGTGCTGGATCGGTTTGGAGCACTTTTGGGCGCCGACACGCTGGCCGTACGCAAGCCCGACCCGCTCCACTTTACTCAGACATGCTCCCAGATCGGGGCTGATCCGGCGATGTCTGTGATGATCGGGGATACCAGCACGGATCTGCTGACAGCTCGGGCAGTGGGGTGTCCTTGTATTCTGACCCGGTTCGGGTTTGCAGCGGAACCGCTGGAGAGCCTGGCACCGGATGCGATCGTGGAACACTACGAAGAGATGCCGGGGGTTCTAGAAACGCTAACCGCAGATCGTGTGGCGAGCTGAGTTAGGAGAGGCCCGTGGGCATCGATAAGTTAATCTTGCATCACTACCCAGCCAGCCGGAGCGCCCGAGTAAGATGGATGCTCCATGAAGTGCGCTGGGATAACTTCGAGCTCAGGCGCCTCGACATTCTGCAAGGGGAACAGTACCAGTCGGCGTACCGCGCCAAGAACCCGAACCATGCTGTCCCGCTCTTGGAGATCTTGTTCGATGATGGCTCCACCCTCAACATGGTCGAAAGTGCCGCAATCGTGGGATGGCTTGCCGACGCAATGCCTGAGACGGGTTTGGCGCCGCCCCCCGGCTTGACCCGCGAAAGAGCCGAATATGAGATGATGACACAGCTTACGGCGGGCTGGATGGATATGATGCTATGGCAGATTAGGGTTCATCGCGACATCCTGCCCGAGGAGGATCGCGATCCCAAGACGATCGAGCGTTACCGCGGCAAGATCACGACTGAGTTGGAGCCTCAGCTTATTACCCGGCTTAAGTCTCACGACTATATCGCGGGCGAAGCTTTCTCCGCAGCTGATATCATCGCAGCGCATTGTATAATGTGGGCTAGAGGCTACCAGCTGTGCCGAGACGATTTGTTTCGCGCTTACCTGTCACGGGTGACAAAGCGCCCGGCCTTCATTGCGGCTTTCGACGATGCTCATGAGTTCTCCCAAGAGGTTCCCGACGGCAGGCTGAGGCAAAGTTTCACAGGCTGATCGTTGCTGGGCCGATTGCTTGACGCCTGACTGCTTGCGCGCCTAGGTGTGCCCCTAGGCGGGCGGTTTGTTCAGATGGTAGGGCATAGTGTTCACATCGCTGGGGCCGCTGGATCGGATCCAGTAGGTCGTAGCGGTGATCAGCCGTTCCGGTCAGAGATCGAAGCGCCCTTGAACGTTGTCCATCATCGTCCGGGTCGCGTCTGTTTCGCCCGAGCGCATCGAGCGATTGGCTTAAACGTCGAGAATGATCGCGTGGTCGGTGTCGACTAGACAGTTGGTCGAATAGGCGAAATAGGCTGGCCCATGATGCGCCGCGGTCCATTGGCTCGACGGATCGGAATGGGAGGTGAACTTCGGCGTCACGTTCGTTGCCGCCCCAAACGCCGCGTCATCCAGGGCGAACAGGTATTCAACCACGGCACGTGATGCGGTCTCTGGATTGATCTTGTCGAGATCCCATGCTTCCTTTGCGGTCGAGATCTGCTTGTTCGCATCGGCCTGGATTAGGCTGGCATCTGTCGCAAAACGCTCACCACCCACCACCCCTTCTGTAATGCATCGAGCGACAAAATCCTCGAAGACCTTCCGGAACAGATCGCTGTCGCGGAACCGCCCGTGCGGGTTCTTGGAAAAGGTCGAATGATCGGGGATCGGATCGGTCAAACCGAGCCGGCAAAACCAGCGACAGGCAAGGTTCAAATGACCTTCCTGACAAAGCCGCCGTTCCGAGCGGATGGCGTGGCTTTAGCTAGTGGTCAGCATGCAGATCATAAGCTCCGGGTCGACCGAAGGCCGTCCCGTGTTGCCGTAGAAAGGCGCCAGATGAGTTCGAATGCTGGACAGATCCATGAGCCGATCAATCGACCGCAGAAGATGATTGGCGGGAACATTACTTTCGAGATTAAAGTCGTCGAAAAGCGCTCCTTGCGCCTCGTGCCTAGGTTCTATCATCGCTAGGTCTACCTTGCCTCAAGGGATGTGAATCAGCTGCGCCACAGCGAAAGTTATTCAACAAAATCAGGTCGACGCTGATCTTCTCCGCTCTGCATCGACCGGCCCTTTTCGGTCATTGGTGATGCAGGTTTTTTCGCGGGCGCTTCCCGATAGCCGTCATTCGCGGCATGCGCAAAGCGGACTTAGGATGTTTACATCAGTAGTGCAGGATGAACCTGACATCCAACCGCGGGGATCTAAGGACCGCAAATCCGCGCGGCCATACATTCCCTATCAGATCCATCAAGGTTCGGAGTTAAAGAGAGTTTGGGCAATATGCTTTTGGCCTGGCCGGAATTTGGGTTGCATATGGTCAAGAGTGGCACTGCGCCCAGTGCTCTGCGATGTCTATGCGCCGAGCGAACCAGACGTTCTCATGTCCTTTTGCGAACTTCAAGAAACGCCGAAGGGCGGCTATGCGCCCAGGGCGACCAATCAAGCGGCAATGAAGGCCGATGGACATCATCTTTGGGGAACCCTCGACGCCCTCTAGATAGAGCTCATCGAAACTGTCCCGCAGGTAGTTTTCGAACTGATCGCCCGCATTGAAACCCTGTGGCGTGGCGAAGCGCATATCATTGGCGTCCAGCGTATAGGGTACCACCAATTGTCGCCGCCCACCCGTCTCCAGCCAATACGGCAAGTCGTCTGCATAGCTGTCCGCCACATAGTCAAACGACCCGTCCTCGGCGATCAGGCGCACAGTATTCATGGAACACCGCCCTGTGTACCAGCCACGCGGGGCGCTGCCGGTGACCCGCTTATGGATCGCTTTGGCCTGCTGGATATGAGCGCGTTCCTCGTCTTCGGGCATCGAGCGATACTCGATCCACTTCAGTCCATGAGAGGCGATCTCCCAACCCGCATCGACCATGGCCGCAACCTGTTCAGGGCTGCGTTCTAAGGCGGTTGCCACGCCATAAACCGTGACAGGTATGCTCATGCTGGTGAAGAGCCGATGCAGCCGCCAGAAGCCTGCGCGCGATCCATACTCATAGATCGATTCCATGTTCCAATGCCGTTCACCTTCCAAGGCGGCGGCGCCAACGATTTCCGAGAGAAAGGCTTCGGATGCAGCATCCCCATGCAGGATGTTGTTCTCGCCGCCCTCTTCGTAGTTGATGACAATCTGCACGGCAATTTTCGCGGCACCGGGCCACTTTGGATCAGGTGGGTTTGCGCCATAGCCGGTCATGTCGCGCGGATAGGTCACATGAGCTCCTTAGGCGGCGGCTTTGATAACTGTGCGTGCAAGGCCAATTGCCGCCGCGACGCTGTCGATGGCTGGCAGGCCGCTGGCTTCGGTCATGGCCGCGCCAAACTCTGACATGCCTGCGCAGCCCAGTACAAGGGCATTCGAGCGATCTTGCATGGCCGCCATTCGGGCACAGTCTCGCAATTTGGCCCGCGCGGATTCTGGGTCGCTTTCCAGCGACAGCACCTGCAAACCGCTCGCGTGGACCTTGGCGCAGGCGGCTGCCAGCCCATAGCCCTGGATGTTCTGTTCGATCACCGGCACCGAGCCTGGCACGGTCGTGATCACCGAAAACTGGCCAAAGATCATGGCGGCGTGAAAGGCTGCTTGGCCAATACCGATGACCGGGATGTCGACAGAGTTCCGCGCCTCGGCCAAGCCGGTATCGTCAAAGCACGCAATGATCGCTGCGGCGTAATCGTCTCGTTCGGCCTGTTTGACCAATCGAAGCACGCCAGGTGTCGCGGCGAGACCGTCGGCCTTGCCTTGGATCGCAGGTGGCCCGTCCGTGTTTGTGGCGCCATCGACAACCATGTCTGGTGCTGCCGCTGACCGTGCGGCCGCGACGATCCCACGCGTCATGCTTTCGGTGCTGTTAGGGTTGATCACCAAAACCTGCATCAGACCATGCCTTTCCCCGCGTCAGAAGCGCGTCGTGCTTTGCGCCGATTTGCAATCATGGCGGCGGCCAAGAATCCACCGACAATGATGAAGGAGAACACGGTCGTCAGGGTTCCCAAGGCATAGATCACTGGGGTTGTTACGTTCGTTGTCATCCCGAAGATCTCCAACGGCAGGGTGTTGTAGGACCCCGATGTAAGTAGGGTGCGGGCGAACTCGTCGTAGGAGAGCGTGAACCCGAACAGGGCGACTCCGATCAACGAAGGCGCAATGATCGGGAGCACGACATAGCGCACTGTTTGCCAGTTCGATGCGCCTTGGTCTCGTGCGGCTTCCTCGTAGGATTTATCGAACCGGTTGAACACAGCAAACATGATCAGCAATCCGAATGGCAGCGTCCAGGTCAATTGCGAGCCGAAGCCCGAAGTGGACCAGTGCACGTCCCAGCCTAGTCTGTTGAAGATCAATCCAACACCTAGCGAGACCAAGATCGACGGAATCACGAGTGAGGCGATGACGACATAGAACAGCACAGTGGATCCAGGAAACCGCACACGGAATGCCAGCCCGCCCATCACGGACAAAACGACGGTCGTGATCATGACCATCAGACCCAAGGTAAAGGATCGCCCGAACGACCCCCAGATATCCCCCACGGCCTGTTGCTCGAAAAGATCCGCGAACCAGTGAACGGAGACGCCATTCATTGGAAACGTTAGCCCGCCTTGTGGCCCCTGGAAGGAAAGGATCGCGATGGTAATCGTCGGGCCATAGAGAAACACCAGGAACAACCCGAAGAACCCGGCGAGCAGATAGAAGGATAAGGGGCGGCGCTCCATCTACAGCTCCTTCCGAACATCCACGAGCCGCAGCATAATGGCGATGGTGATCAGCACAGTGAGCAGCAACACCACTGCAGTGGCCGAGGCCGATGGGTACTGCAAGAGCGCGACATCATTCGAGATCAACCTCCCGACATTCGCCTCTTGCGATCCAGACATGAAACGCACCGTAATGAAATCCCCCATCACCAAGGTTATCACAAAGATCGATCCGATCATGATCCCGGGCTTGGTAAGGGGTATGATCACATTGGTCAGGATCTGAAAGCCAGAGGCCCCGGCATCCCGCGCAGCCTCAATCAGTGATTTGTCGATCCTCATCATCGTGTTGAAGATCGGCACCACCATGAACAACGTATAGAGATGCACAAAAGCCAGCACGACGGCGAAGTCGCTGAACAAAAGCCACTCCAAAGGCCTGTCGATCAGACCCCAGGATATCAGCGTCGAATTTGCGATCCCATTACGCCCCAAAAACGGGATCCAAGAGATCATACGAATAATGTTAGAGGTCCAAAACGGAATCGTGCAAAGCAGGAACAGGGCAATCTGCCATGTCAGTGATTGCACGTGGAAGGCCAGAAAGTAGGCCACGGTGAACCCAATGAGCAGCGTGAAAAGCCAAGTCAATCCAGCATAAATGAACGTCTTCAGAAAGACCGCGTAGGTGACGGGCGACCCGAAAAGAAACTCGTAGTTCTCTAAATTTAAATCCGGGTGGAACGACCATTCAGTCGCTGTCCAGAAACTGACCACCACGATCATGGCAATCGGTAGTAGCAAGAAAAACACAAGCACCGCCCAGATGGGCACCGCGAGCATCAAGGCCGAGATGCCCGCGCGAAATCGCACTCTCCGTTCGGCAGAAGAGAGGTTTGCCCCGGCTTTCACCGGGGCCACCTCGACGGCCCCATGAGGTAGGTGGTCGCCGCCTCAAGAGGCAATGAACTCGTTCCACTTGCGAACCATGTACTGGTTTTCGTCCATCACAGCGTTCCAGCAGGCGACGGCACCCATACGGTCGTAGAAACTGCCGCCGTCGCGAACCGCACCGGCTTTCTCCATCACGTCGCCAAACGGGTTGGTGATATCGCCCTTGGCCTCCTTGCCTTCGAACCAGAAGCCCCATTCGTCTTCGGACATGAAGTTCTTCGAGGTCTCCGGCACAGCTGAATAGTAGCCCTGACGCATCAGGAAGCCGCCGACCCAACCGCTGAGATACCAGTTGATGTATTTGTAGGCTGCATCCAACTCGAGACCGGACAGGTTGGCGGACAGACCGATACCACCACCCCAGGACCGGTAGCCTTCTTCCAACGGCTGATAGATGCAAGGGATGCCCTTGGACCGCACGGCAGTGATCGCAGGCGACCACATGGACTGAATCACAACTTCGCCCGAGGCCATCAGGTTCACGCTCTCATCGAAGGATTTCCAGAACGCTCGGAACTGCCCGTTCTTCTTCGCCTCGGTGAAGATCCCTAGGGTCAGGTCGATCTCTTCCTTCGTCATGTTGCCTTTGTCGGGGTACTTGTACTCACCCATGGACTCGACGACCATCGCCATGTCCATGATCCCGATCGACGAGATATCCAGGATTGAGGCCTTACCCTTGAACTCGGGGTTCAGGAGTTCCTTCCAGTTGCTGATCGGGCGCCCGATGAGATCCGGCCGGATACCCAGCGTATCGGCATTGTATATCGTTGGGATCAGGGTCATCCAGCCGGATTCCTCGTTGACGAACTCTTTGCCGTCAACACCCGAAGTAAAGCCCACACTGTGCGGCGCTGTGCCCTGTGCGATGGTGGATTCCGGCGTCAGTTTGCCGTTCCGGAAGATACCGACGATCTTGTCATAGTTGGCGATCTTCGAGGTATCCATTGCCTGCAGATTGCCTGTTGGCCATACCTTCTTACAGATCCAATACTCGATGTCGGCGATATCGAACGACTTGGGCTGGGTCGCGGCTCGCTGGGTGACCGAGTCTGAGTCCAGCGCGGTCATTTCCAGCGTGAAACCGAGGTCTTCTTTCACCTTGGCGGCAACCTCATTCAGGTTCGAAACGCCGGTGCCGAATTGGCGTAGCGTGACGTCCTTGATGTTTTGGGCCCAGATGGTCGGGGCGCCGAGTGACGAAGCGGCAACACCCGCGGCGGTGCCTCTCAACATGGATCGGCGCGAGATGCCGACGGATTTTTTCAGTGTCATGACATATCTCCTTGTCGATGAATGGCCGCCCGTTGGTCGGGCTTTTGGTTCACTCCCTAAGTCGGTGCAGATCGGCGGTATCCCAGGCCAGGCCAACCGTTTCGCCCCCGTTCAGCGGGGCGTTGAAAAAGTCTTCGTCTGACAGCAGTGCGGTCACGTCCTGCGCGCCATCGGCCTTTAGCGAGACGGCGACGGAAGTTCCTTGGTACTCGATCGCAGTGACCTTGGCGCGAAGATCGCCATCCTGTGTCACGCGCACCCGATCTGAGCGGATGGAAAACTGACCCTCGGCCAGAGCCAGGACGTTGTGATTGCCGATGAACTTGGCAACGAACTCTGTCCTCGGTGCATTGAACACGTCACGGGGTGGTCCGGCCTGTTCGATCTTGCCAGCATTCATCACGACGATCTGATCAGAGAGGGCCATCGCCTCGTCCTGAGAATGGGTGACATGGATAAAGGTAATGCCAAGTTCGCGTTGCAGCCGTTTCAGTTCTGTTCGCATCTTCAGGCGTAAAAATGGATCCAATGCAGAGAGCGGTTCGTCCAACAGCAAGACCCTTGGTTCCGACGCCATGGCGCGGGCCAGCGCCACGCGCTGCTGTTGCCCGCCGGAGAGCTGTGCAGGCAAGCGTTCCGACAGCGGCTCCATATCAACGAGCTGGAGCAGTTCAGCCGCGCGGGCGAGGCGTTTTTCCTTGGCAACGCCTTTCATCTTCAATCCGAAGGAAACATTGTCGGCCACCGACAAGTGCGGGAACAAGGCATATGACTGGAACATCATCGCTGTGCCACGCCGCGCCGGAGCTTTGGTCGAAATATCGGTACCATCAAGAATAATGGACCCTTCGCTAACGGCCTCGTGCCCTGCGACCATCCGCAGTGTCGTGGATTTTCCGCAGCCGGATGGTCCCAGCAAACACACGTAGGACCCTGCCGGGAAGACATGATCAATGCCATCCACAGCGATCGTTGGCCCAAAGCGCTTGGTCAACGAAACGAGCTCCAAGTCGAGATGAGTGCGCATTCTTCCCCGCGAAATTCAAGTTTGATTAGCATGTGGGCAACCGGAACAAGCTGACAAACGAAACCTTCCCGCTCAACCATCAAAACACTGGTGCTGCTTAATTTATTGGCATTTACACCCAAGCTCGGGTAAAAATAGTGCACAATATTCATAACTTCTGTACGCAACTGTCGAATCGTTTGTCTTCAAATACCGCCGCCCGGTAACGTCCAGAGAAAGACCGAAAGCGAGCTCAAGGATAGATGTCAGTGACCACGCCAACACGTGCAAATTCGACCACCATCGAAGGCGTTGTCTCAAAAGTAGAGCAAGCGATCCTTGACCACAGGTTGGCGCCGGGGACGAAGCTGACAGAAGATGAACTGGCCTCGATCTACGGCATTGGGCGAACCATCGTTCGCGGTGCGCTGCAATCGCTGACCCACAAGGGCCTGGTCGAAATTCAGCGCAATCGCGGGGCGTTCGTGGCCAAGCCCTCGGTACGTGAGGCACGCGAGGTTATGGAAGCTCGCGCTCTGCTGGAACCGCGCACCGTCCATTCCGCGGCACAGCGGGCTCGCCCGACCGACATTCGCGTGCTTCGACGGCATATCGAGCAGGAACACGCCGCCCTGGACGCGGGTGATACTGGGCGCGCGGTTTACTTGTCAGGCGCGTTTCATGTCGCCATCGCGCGCATGGCGGATCAGACGACGATCGAGGAGTTCATCGCCAGACTCATCGCCCGATCCTCGTTGATTGTCGCGCTCTACTGGCGCCGTCGGGATGCGCTTTGTGAAAGTCACGCGCACCATGCTTTGGTCGATGCGGTCGCTGATGGCGACGGCCCACGGGCTGAGGAGTTGATGACCAGTCATCTGGTCGATCTTGTCTCATCACTGGATCTGTCCGATCGTCCATCACGGCCGCAATCCTTGAAAGATGCGCTGTCATGACCCTGCGCATCACGGAAATGACTCTGGATCATCTGCGGATTGCTGTGGACTGGGCCGCAGCTGAGGGCTGGAATCCGGGGCTCGAGGACGCTGAGGCGTTTTATGGCGTCGATCGTGCTGGCTTTCTGATGGGCTGGCTTGGCGATGTTCCGGTCACCGCAATCTCGGTTGTGCGTCATTCGGACAGTTTCGGATTTCTAGGCTTCTATCTCTGCCACCCAGATCAACGCGGCAAAGGCTATGGCTTGGCCACGTGGCAGGCAGGTATGGCCCACTTGGGCACGCGTGCTGTGGGTTTGGATGGTGTCCCGGCGCAAGAGTCGAACTACCGTCGATCCGGTTTCACCTTATCGCACTATACCAAACGTTACGCTGGTCGCATCGATGGCGTCACCCATCCCAGTTGTCGTCCGGCAACCCAAGCGGACTTGGCGGCCCTATTGCAGATGGATCGAAAGATATCTGGGACGGATCGAGCGGCTTATATGTCTCGCTGGCTGTCACAGTCAGAAACCCGCCAGACCTTAGTCTTCGAGGCGAGCGGCAGGATCACCGCCTTCGGCGCGATCCGCACCTGCAAGGAAGGCCACAAGATTGGGCCGCTATTCGCCCCTGAAGCCGAGACCGCTATGAGCTTGATCACGTCTCTGATCGCCGTAACCGACGCGCAGGATGTCATGATCGACATACCCGATCCAAATCAGGTTGGTGTAGACCTCGCGCGGTCGCTAAACTTTGAGCAAGTCTTCTCCTGCGCCCGAATGTATCATGGCGTTCCGTTGATCCGGCAAACCTCAAGCATCTTTGGTGAGACGACTTTCGAATTGGGTTGATCCACCAACGTGATCCGTATCAGCGCCCTTTCACACCTACCTGCAGAGGCTACTCGAGTGCGATAGTCCGGCGAAAGTGAACATCCAGATATGGCGCGGAGCGCGCTGCAGAGCATCGTGCAGGATCCAATACTTTGGGCTATAAAGCCGCGATCCGCTGTGGCGCGTCATCGGCCCAATCTGGACTTGACCAGGACACTTAGATGCTGCAGTCGTCTCGGTGTAAGCCTTGGCAACTATGCTTCGGCTGGTGCTGCTCTCGTGTCGGATCATCGCGAATGTCGCAAGGCCACGACTAACTCTGATAACGGGTCTGCCTTGAGCCTGGCCGACGATACCACCTCGTTGCAACTGCAAAGCAATGATCCCATCAGTGTGATAAACGATGCTATCGATCCGCGCCGCTTTCAGGACAGACCGAACAGTGAACGAATGCTAGCAGTCTTTCGCCCTGCGATGATTGGAACGCTCTTTGACCAAGATCTCTGGCCATGCCGATGTCCCACCGCGCCGCGCCTTTGCAATGGCGCTGATGGTCATCAGTTCGATTGGTATCAGTTTCGGCGGGCTGATCCTGCGCAACATGGAAGATGCCGATGTCTGGCAGATCAACTTCTATCGTTCGCTTGCCTTGGTTGTGACCGTCCTGCTGATCATGATGTTTCGCTACAAGCGAGAGACCGCGCGACGGATCACACAGATTGGCAAGCCCGGGTTGGTGGCGGGGGCGCTGCTCGCCGGCGCAGGGGTCGCCTTTCTGCAGGCGATCACGAACACCACAGTCGCCAACACACTGTTCACCCTCAGTGCCATTCCATTTATCAGCGCAGCGTTGGCCTGGCTGTTCTTGCGCGAGAGCATCCAGCGTCCGACCCTGCTGACGATGATCGCAGCTGCAGCGGGCGTTACGGTGATGATGGTGGAAGGTGTCGGCACTGGCTCTCTCTACGGCAACGCCATGGCTCTGGTGGCGGCGCTATCGTTTTCGAGCTACGCCATTATCGTCCGACAGAATCGGGCCATCGATATGTTGCCTGCGTTGATGATCTCAGGTGCGCTGATCATCCTAGTCGTCGGCATTCTTCGTTGGGACGATCTGGCTATTTCGACCCACGATTTGCTGCTGTGTCTGCTGTTGGGCGGCGGGTTGTCAGGGCTTGCCAACGCACTCTTCATCGCTGCGTCCCGCCACTTGGTGGCGGCAGAGCTCACACTCTTCATGCTACTCGAATTCGCACTCGGCCCGATTTGGGTCTGGATATTCATCAATGAAGTGCCGACAGAGTGGACGATCCTGGGCGGATCTATCGTCATTCTGGCGGTCATCCTGCGCGCACTGTTCCAACTGCGCACTGATGTGGCCAGGCTCAGACGCGGACGAAACAGCCCGGTCTGAAGCAACTCCAGACACGTGTACCTTGCGATCGGCCCTTTGCGGACATTGGCGAGCTGGGCCCAATTTTGCGGGCGCGCTCCTATTTCCGGACATTCGCCGCGAAGGCGAACTCGAGAGGGGCTGTGAATTCTGGTCGGCGGACTGCAGCCGACGTTCGATCAAATACGTCGAAGGTTTGGAAAGTGCGCGTTAGCAGTTGTTGATTGATCGATACACCTATGTGCGCAATCAGTTCAGACGCATTGGGATACGCATCTTTCGAGTTGCGAGGTGAACGCAGTAACTGATCGCATCAATTCCGCCGCTCGACAGGATGCAGTACTTGCAGGAGAGATCTGGAAAGTTTGGTCAGTGTAACACCAGTCGGTTTGTAAATGGACCAAAACAATGCCATTCCGCCATCGACAATCGGTATGCCGAATTTCTCTTCGAGTGCATCGACATAGGCCATGAAATTCGCGACGCTTCCATCAGGTCGCGTCCAGCAGGGCTCCGCCCTAATGAGGATGGTTTCAGCTGGGGCACCTTTTCAAGGTTGCCCGCTAGTGCGAGAGGCAGGATACGCCCATCAAAAATCCAACCTTGGTTGCGCATTGCTCTCTCAGATTCGAAAAACGCCTGTTCGACGAAGTTTGCTGAGTCCAGTATCTGAGGCCTGGAGACTAGACGACGCGATGATTGACCCGGACCGAGAGCGGTGACATCCACATGACTTCATAAACCACTCGGCTTATCGTCATGGGCGGCGTAATCCTGCCAACTTGATGTGGATAATATCGTTTAGGAGGACGATACCGTTCGCACCGCTCCAGATAACACCATCTCACCGGTCTGGCACTTTACGCGGTGTTGCCGCGTAACTCGCGACACTTCCTTCAAGGCTGATCTGCCTATGGAGTCGGACTTCTCCTCATCCACAAACTGACCAAGTCCCGCGTCATAAGGCGCCGTAGACCTGTTGAAATCGGAGCCCGCATTCAGAATACCCGCTTCGATTCTGCGAGGATTTGTCGAGTCAACGGGATACGAGGTCCAGCGGCGCCAGGCTGGTGCGCATCCAAACCCGCAGGGTTGGTCCGGGTCCAGGGGCTGGATGGCCGTTGGTCGCGGTCGAGCGGCGATCCGCTCGCCATGAGGTCTTGGGGAGATCAGAGGTTTCTTGAGTGGCAATGCACCGGCCAGACGGTATACCTCGGAGTTGGATGGGCTCTACCTGCGGAGAGCGGCCATGGTTTGATCGGCTCTGCCGCGAAATATCTTCCACACACTCCACGTCACAACAACGTCTTCGCGCCTCTCACTGTTTGAGCTGGTCATGACCGAGCCTTCTCGCGTTTAGGATCGATGAAGGGGATTGAGGTCACTGTGCAGGGTAGGCGTTTCATGTGGCCGTCCAGTTTGCCGACCTCGAGCACAACGCCCTCATCTGCATTCTCAACAGCGATCCGCGCCATGGCGATCGCATGCCCTAGCTGAGGTGAAGAGCAGGCGGAGGTCACGACACCGACCTGCTCGCGGCCATCAAAAATGCGATCGCCATGAATTGGTGGTTCGGTGCCGCTAAACAACAGTCCGACCAGCTTTCGCCGCGGCGCACCAGCGTTTCTAGCTAAGGCGTCGCGTCCTAGAAACGCTTCCTTCTTAAAATCTACGGCAAAGCTAAGACCGGCTTCCAAAGCGTCACAATCGGGACCGAATTCATGGCCGGCCATCATCAGCCCAGCCTCTATCCGCAACATTTCCAGTGCGTCGCCGCCCATAGGAACCAATCCATGTTTGGCTCCGACCTCCATCAGGCCATCCCAGATCTCGAGCGCGTCGTTCTCGTCGCAAAAGATCTCATAGCCTAACTCGCCGGTGAAACCCGTACGGCACAACTGAAAGATCGGGCCGTCCCGATCCCGAAGTCTGGCGATGGTGAATCCGAACCATTTCAGGTTTTCCAGGGCCGGGCGATGAGGTTGGGTGAACGCTATTTCGCTTAGAATTTCACGGGACTTGGGCCCCTGAAGTGCCAGGTTGGGCATTTTGGCACCTAGGGATCGGATTTGGACTTTCAGGCCCAGCTTTTCTGCTTGCTCACGCAAATGCAGCGCCGAATTGTCCGAGCCACAACACCAGCGGAACACAGCGGGCTCCACGCGGAACAAGGTGCCGTCGTCTAATACCGAGCCGCGTTCATCACAGATTAAGCTATAGAACCCGCGGTGCTGGGACAGTTTCGAGACATTTCTGGTCATACAGTGCTGCAGCAATGCCTCAGCATCTGGACCGAATATGTCGAACTTCCTGAGCCCTGACATGTCCTGCAAAGTTGCCGAATTCCTACACGCCCAGTACTCCGCGATCGCTCCTGTTCCATCATACTGGTTGGGAACCCAAATATCCCGCGCCGGTCTGAAGTTGGATGTCAGGGCCGAAGTTCTTGGGTGAAAAGCACTTTGGCGTGTCAGCTTGCCCACATCATCGGGCTGCGCGCGCCAGGAAATCGAATGGGTGATCGGCGTATCCTCCTCGTATATTCGGACATGGATATCCGTGGGGTTCCACCCGTTAATTGGGTCCACATCATCAGGGCACGCTGTCGACACACAGACCAAATCAGTCAGGGCCTGCATGCAGACATAGTCGCCGGGACGGGACCACGCTTCGTCTGCAGCGATGACGTGCTCCTGCCAGTTGATCCAAGAGTTAAAGAAGAAGTTGATTGCTGGCCAAGCACGGCGTCGATGGATGCCATAGGGCTCGAACACATCGGAGATGTTGTCGGAGCAGTTTACGTGACCAAGGAAACCGCGCTCTTCATATCCGCGCGCCGTGCAAGCCAAGGCGAAGGTGTCGTGACGTCCGACAGTATCCTGGCGCACTGCCAAGAGCGGCTTCATGTCTTGATCGTAGAACTTGTCCGCCAGGCCGGGTTGCGGGTAGGCACTTCGTGCCATGGTTCGCGAAACGGTGCTATCGATGTAGCGCTCCATCCCTGCGTCCAGAGCCGCTGATCGCATTGCCATGAAGTCCGAGCATTGCTGGCCCTCGACATCCATGATCTGGACGAACTGGCCTTTCTTCAGCTGATAAGAACGGGCTGTCGCCCGATCGATGCGGAACTCATCGACGACACGGCCCAAGGGGTCTGGAAGCAGCTTGTCGGCGGAAAGTGTCGCGGGTGGTGTAACTCGAACAGAAAACCTGCTGCCCCCACCGCCTTCGACAAAACCCTTGGTGATAGGCGCAATCACGAACAGAGTTTGATCTTGCAGCGCCTTCGTTACGTACATTTCACCGGGTTCGGTCGTGCTATCGAAGATTGTTGCCGCGCGCCCATCCGACAACGCGCCGTCGCGCCTAGACACCAAAGCAGCCATCTCTCGCGAGTCAAAGCATGTGTCGTCGATCACGTGATCCGGCACATAGGCCAGGTCGAGCCCCCGGATTGAGTAGGTCCGCGCGGTCGGCATAAGCCCGCTAACCCAAACGGGCGCACCTCCGTCGACATTGGTGATCGAGATGATCGCGCCCGCCGAGACTGTAAGATGTTCAGCTCTGCCCCAAATTACTTCTCTGTCGCAGATCGCAGGCTGGTCCAGGCCCTGATACCTGCGCCGGTCCAAGATCGTGTCTCCGGCTGCATTCAGCACGCGCGGGTCTCCTTCTCGTTCGACCTCCGGCCCAGAAGGGTCGTGAAACGCATTATATTTGAAGAATCGCTTCTTGTAACCGGTTACATTAGGGTGCTTGCGAGCGCCTCTCGTCAAGCGTTAGGTTCTATATGTGTAGTTTTGGAGACCGCATTGACCCGAAAAGTGGGCCGGATCAGAGATGTCGCAACGGAAACCGGCCTGTCGACAGCAACGATATCGAGAGTGATGAATGGCGCTGAGAACGTTTCCCCAAAGACGCGTGCGCGCGTTCTAGAAGCGTGCCAAAGGCTCGATTACTTTCCAAACCCGGCGGCAAAAGCGCTCTCGACAGCCAAGTCGAAAACAATCGCGGCGATCATTCCAACGATAGAGCATTCGATTTATGCTAAGTACATTGCAGCGATCGAACAGACACTCGCCAAACGCGGCTATTCGATTGTTCTCGCGATCTCCAATGCCGACGAGGAGAGTGAGCTCGAGGCCGCGCACAAGCTGCTTGGTATGGGGGCTCAGGCCTTCATTTTAAGCGGCGCTGCACATCGTCCAGAGCTGAGCGACATGTTCATACGCCGTGGGGTGCCCTTCGTGTTTACTTCTGTCTGGAATGCGGTGAACTCGGCACCGACAATCGGATATGACAATTTCGAATTCGCGTCGCGAGCAGTCACCTATCTTTCTGAAAAGGGGCACAGCCAAATCGCGGTGTTGCATGGTCCGCTGAGCGAGAGCGATCGCACACGTGCCCGCTGCGACGGTGCCCGGTCGGCTGGAAGCGAAGGCATCTGTCTCCGGTTTTTCGAGACAACCCTTGATGTTACTGGCGGTCGCTCCGCCATCAATCGTGTCCTTCAGGAGAGGCGAGACATAACAGCGGTCCTGTGTTTTTCGGATGTTTTGGCCTTGGGCGTTTATTTCGGCTTATCGAGCGAAGGGCTGACTGTTCCAGGCGACATTTCGGTGATGGGTTTTGATAATCTTGACTGGTCGGCAGCCGTTGTCCCGGGCCTTACGACGATCGATTTGCCCGCCGGTCAGATGGGGGAGCATGTCGCCGCCCAACTGGTTGCACACTTAGAAACGGGAACACCGATCATGCCCACCAAGCTCGATGCGTCGATCGTCGAGCGCGGCTCGGTCAAAACCATCAGGCCCGGTTAAGAAATCTCGGCTTCGATAAGTTGCTGAACGGCCTGAAATAGTAAAAAGGCAGGCGTAGGATCGCTATCAACGCCTCTGACCAATTTAGATGATCGCTTTCCAGGGTGTTCTTTAGAGGAATGCTAACCGTCGCGGTCGCGGCATTGGCAGTTTTTGCACCTGCCGCGACCACCTTTCGCTTGATCAGACAGATTGGGCGTAGAAGTCTCGCCCAAACCGCGCCTCTTGCCGTGCTGCCATTACGGGCAACTGCAGGCTCAACACCTCGGTCATGTCCAGCACGCTTTCTTCGGCTGGGATGCCAGTCTCCTCGCGTACTTCAATGTATTCGGGCGTCGAAATCGGGAACACCCAGTAGGCGTAACTCAGATTGCCGGTGCTACCAGTGAGCTTGAAGACTTCGACCTGTACGGTCTCGAGCCCAACAAAGCCTGCACCTGGCGACCGGGTTACAGTCTCGCTCTTGATCTCTTCAGTCTCGAGTTGTTTGATGAATTCTGAGGTGATTGTCTGGGTGAAGCCGAAGACTTGGTTCGTCTTCGCTACACACTCACCCTTGCTGTTGCCAATCGAGGCTTCCGCACCGCTGGATTGTTCGGCTGAAAAGGTGGTCTCGAACAGACGCCGGGTCGAGTTTAGCCGGGCGACGCGGCTGGAGACGAATGTTCTCGAGAACCGTTTGTCGGCCGCCGCCGCCGCCATGGCGCATTGTGCGACCCCGGTTGGTGCGAAACTCTAGCCGATCGACCAGTCGACCGTGGCGCACTGCCATGTACTCGATGTACTCGTCATGCAGCAGGGTGAACGCTAGCTTTCCTTGCCGCCGCCGCCGCCGTGGTGGCGCCGTTCAAGAGCAGCGCGTCGATCCGTTCGCCAGAGCGTACGCAGATTTCCTGAATGGCTTCGATCTCGAATGCTTTCCCGCCGTCGCCACCTAGTGCCAGTGTTTGAATAGTCATTTTCAGTCCTTCTGTTAAGTTGGTGCCTGTAGGTCGAAGGACTTGCTCAGTCGGTTCTAAAAGTTCTGGAAGGGTTACGTCAATCTAAGGGAGACGTAGGTTTTTAACCTCGACCTCGTTTCGATCGCTCTATTAAGTATCTGAATCCGAGAGGTAAAATCCACTAGACCATGTTATTCTGCAACATTTTGGCCTAGTTGGCGCAGGAGCTAAAAGCTGTGCTCAACCCATTGCCAAAGATGTTGTCGTGGCCGGCGGGACCCAAGTCCTTCGCACTTCGCAGAAGATGGCTGCGTATCCCGTCGACCGATGTGAGATCGGACAGGGCTTGGTCTGCGGCAACGATCGCTGTGACATAGGGGGTCGCTGCTGTGGTTCCCGTCACGACACGCGTACCGCCGAAGGTCTCCAGAACAATATCTCCGCCAGGTGCTGCGAAGTCGATGCGATCGCCGCGGACAGCATTTCGATAGATTGCGAGGTCGCGATCAACTGCTGTGACCGCTAAAACAAAGGGAAAGGCCGCCGGGTATTGCGGTGCTGCATTCGCCCCAATGTTTCCCGCAGCTGCAACAAAGATCAGTCCATCATCCGAGGCTGCACCCAGCCCGCAAGCTCAACTCTGTCTAGCCCCCTGTATCTGGGCCAGTGATTTGGGCTTTCTCTAGTAGTGTTTCAGGTGCTGGTGGTCGCATATTGAGCGCCTGGTGCGGTCGGGTTTGATTGTACTCCTTGAGCCAGTTGTCGATAACGATCTGAGCTGGCTCGGCTGTCGTGAACCACTCGGCATTGAGAACCTCCCGACGCCGTGTCCCGTTGAACCGCTCGTTGTATCCGTTCGACCTAAAATCGATCCACTGGATCGATTTGTGACCGGTCTCACCCCAGGGCGATCCCGGATAGATGCGGATCGGCTTGACGCCAACGCGTCGAAGTCAGTCTTGCAGTGCCTCGGCGACAAACTCGGGTCCGTTGTCTGACCGGGTGTACTCTGGCGGACCGTGTCTCAGGAGGAGCGGATAGAGCGCTTCGAGAACGTCATCGGCTCCCATCTTGGTGCGAGCCGTCACCGCCAGTGCCTGCCGTGTGAACTCATCCAGAACGGTCAGCATCTTGTAGCTTCGGCCGTCGGCTCGAGCTTGTCGTGCACGAAGTCGTTCGCCAATGTCACTCGGACCATTGGCGTGACATGGCTCACTCTCTTTCTCCAGGCTCTTCATCTCCGACAACTGCGCGCGTCCCATCCCGCCAAATCGCTTCCGCCAGTTGTCGTATGTTGCATCGCTGATCTCGACACTACGGCACGCCGATGCCACATCACCGCCTGCCGTCAGCCTTAGCTCGATCTCGCGAAGCAGCTTCAGGATGTCTTCGTCTGAATGCCGTTTCCGTGCCATGCCAACTCCCCTTCTCGCAGCAAGTGTAGTGGCACAGTTCTAAGGGGGAAGGACAACGGGGACGGGATTGATACGTTGGATCTGTCGCAGGCCGAAGGCGCCGTTGAGGTAGACCTAGCGGCGGGCATTGTTGGGTCGTCTACCGCGACAGGCTTCGAGAACGTCACTGGAACTGTGGGAAATGACGAGATCAGTGGAAACGATCAGGACAATGTCATCCGGGGCGGCTCTGGAAACGATATTCGTTCTGGAGGAGATGGGGCTGACGCGTTCGTCTTCTTTGAGCAGGATATCGGCGTCGACATCATCCTCGACTTCGAAATCGGCGAGGATCAGCTGTTGTTCGTAACCAGCGATCCTGGTGAAACGAACGAGACATTGGCTGCTGAGCTCACTCAGGCTGGAGAGGATGTTGAGCTAACGGTCAACGGAAAGACGATCATCTTCGAGAACACAGATGTTGGAGACTTTGGTGCTGCAAACTTTCTAATCGCCTAGTTAAACCGGAGGCGTGTTCGCGATAGTCAACCCCGATTGCCAACAGCCGATCGGGGTTGGATTCCCAGAAGAGACGAAACGTGACTTAATCCGAACTCTTCATATCCCAAAGCGGGTTTTAGACCTTCTGGACGAGACGAGCATCTTTTGGATTAATGACCACCTCATTTTGACTGATCCAGTGTTTTGCTCATCGCCATGCTTGGCATAAGATTTGGACAAGCTGCTTCGTTTGAGGACGACGCCTCGCGCTTAGTGAAAGCTCTGTCAGGAGGCAGTTTCTACGCTAAGGAGCGTGTAAGGCGCTCCATCGCTCGTTTCGAATCGTGAAAACCTACTTTTGCCAAATATGTATGATCATTGAAGGGCTGGTTCGAAACTTGGGTGGGGTTTCTAGCGAGTGGCGCTAGCGATCAATTTTTAGCCCTTGCGGCGAGGGCTGACCAACTCGCTCAAAATCTTAGGTCACACTTGTCTCGAGAGCGCGGATATCCGGCTAGCTGAATGGTGTTTAGGATGCTCGGGTGCACGCACTTCAAACTGTCGCAGTTTCAACTCCCTGGCGCGTCAAAAAGCGACTTGAGTGACGTTACATTGTAACATACTTAAGCAGGTCTGAGCTTGAGGTTTCTGATTAGCTGATTCAGACCGATCACATCGCGCGGGTTGCCGCCAATCTGCATGCCTGTTTATCGGGCTTCAGGCGAGCCTGACGGAAGGGTATGTGTTGGAGGAGTCGTGCTTGATGTCGGATATCTCGCAGCAAAAAGTTGTTCATAGCACAGTACTTGGAGCGGGGTCCTGATGCCTGCACTTGATGGGATGTTTGTCCCAGACCACGTAAATGTAGCAATTGTCGGGGCGGGGCCAGCCGGATTGGGCGTCGCGCGGGTGCTACGAGATCTAGCGATCCCAGATGTTTGGGTGCTAGAGCGCGGCGCAATTGGCCAGAGCTTTCTCAGCTGGCCATCGGAGACGCGGCTGTTGACGCCATCCTTTCCGGGCAATGTTTTCGGCATCACCGACTTGAATGCTATCAGCTATGATAGCTCGCCAGGGTGGGCACTGAAATGTGAGCATCCGAAAGGTGTCGAGTATGCTCGGTATCTCGATCAAGCATCTCTTGCTTTCGGTCTCAACGTGCAATGCGGTTTGGATGTCCTTCGGCTGGAGCCGGAAGAGGAGTGTTTCGCGCTCTATACCGATCATGGGATGATACGGGCCGATTTCGTGATCTGGGCGTGCGGACAGTTCGGGGCACCATCTGACGGTGGGCTTAGCGGTGCCGAACATGCTCGTCACTACGCATCGGTCAAACGCTGGCGTGATGTTCCGGGCGATGAAGTCTTCGTCATTGGAGGCTATGAAAGTGGAATAGACGCTGCGGTCAATCTAGCAAGGTCTGGTAAGGCGGTGACGGTCTTTGATCTCGAAAAACCCTGGGACGACAACGATAAAGATCCAAGCCGCGCTTTGTCGCCCTTCACTCAGCAAAGGCTGCGGATCGCGCGGCGCGGTGACGCGATAACCTTGGTGGGCGACGATGAGATTGTCGCGATCGAGAAAGAAAATGATGGTGTCCGTCTTTTTGGCAGCAGCGGCCGGAGTTGGTTGTCGCCAGAAGCGCCGATCTTGGCAACTGGCTTCGCCTCGGGCACCGCACCCGTCTCAGAGTGGTTTGAGTACGATGAGCACGGATTGCCACTACTGACACCGCATGATGAATCAACCAGCTTGCCGGGCCTGTTCCTGGTGGGGCCTGAGGTCTCTCACAACGGTTTTCTGTTTTGTTTCATCTATAAGTTTCGCCAGCGTTTTGCCGTTGTCGCCCGCGCAATCGCAGGGCGGATGGGAGCGGATACATCGCCGCTGCAGCTCTACCGCGAAAACAACATGTATCTCGATGATCTAGCCTGCTGCGACGACGACAAATGCCTGTGCTAGTTCGAAGCTGTGGGGATGCCCACGTTCGATGGAGAATTGAATGACCGATGTCCTGCAATCGGGAAAACCCGAAGCAGCGCCGGGCTTCGGTGTAACAGCACTTTTTGTAGGTGCTATTGCGCTCGGTTCGGGGGTGGGGCTTTCTGATCCGGCGCTCGGCGCGAGCTTGTCTCGGGGCATTGACCCAACACTGATCGCCATGGTGGGTCTTTTATTCTTTGAAGTGAAGCTGCGCGCGGTTGTCGCTGGGTTGGCAAACATGCGCTTCATTGCAATTGCATGGGTTGCGAACTTTATGATCGTGCCTGTCATCGGTTTTGCAATTGCATCGCTCTTTATGTCCGGAGAGCCGCTTCTCTACACAGGTTTGCTGATCTACTTCTTTGCACCTTGCACTGATTGGTTCCTGGGATTTACCCGGATGGCGCGCGGCGACACCGCGCTCGGCGCGGCGCTCTTACCGATCAATATGCTGACACAGCTTTTGCTGTTTCCAGTTTGGCTCTGGATTATCACGCGCAATACCGGTGTGGTGGACTTCGTCACAATCCCGGACCTGTTGCTCCAGTGGTTTCTGGTTCCCTTTTTGGTGGCACAGGGGGCGAGGTGGTTGCTATCTCAGTTACTTCGCGAGGTGGTTTTTCAAAAGGTCTGCAGTGCGGTGGGCTCCCTGATCCCACTCGTCACGGCCACTTTGATCCTGCAGATCTTTGCGGCGAATATTTCGACGATTTCGGCGCATCTAGAAGCTTTTGGGCTAATCCTTGTAGCTATATTCGCCTTCTTTTTAACGACTTATGCGCTAGGGGAGGCACTGGCCCGGTTGTTTAAGCTTCCCCTCCCTCAGCAGGCGCTCCTTGCGATGACAACCACTGCTAGAAATGCGCCTTTAATGTTGGCTCTGACCGCGATCGCAATTCCCAATCAGCCACTGATTTACGCGGCGCTCGTGATTGGTATGTTGGTGGAGTTCCCGCATCTGATCGGACTGAAACAGCTCTTACTAGCCAAAGCTCTGCGTCGCGAATGCGGGGTGTAGTCCCCCGTCTTCAGGAGATACGTGCGATCGCCTGTGGCCAGGGATCTTCGAAGATATGCCCAGCCTTCCACAGCTCAACTTCTTCATGCGTGCACAGGCAATCGCTTAGAGCGCTCGCAAAAGTTTCGAGCCCGTCACGATCCCCGATCACTGTGAGGCGGCAGTTGCGATCGCCAAAGACTGGCGATGTTCCGTGCAGGCGGCGCTCAATTTCATCGCGCTCATGGGGCAAGAGGTTCAGGCTTTCATCTTCCAGTGTCGCCACTTTCCAATAGTTGACGATCTCGAGGCCAACGCTGCCGGCTGTTTGATTCCACAAAAGTTGCAATCGGTCGCGTGTTGGCAGCCAGAAGAAACCTTTGCTCCGGTAGATGCCGACGCCCAGATAGTGATTGTAGACGTCCCATAAGCGTTGCGGATGGAACGGCCTGGAGTCTGAGATCACTATGCTGTCGATCCTGTAATCTGCAGCACTTTCCATCGAGTTGGTCCCATGGACTTTGTCCCACTCTGTCAGTTCGGCGCCGAGTACAGCCACGCTGTTATGGTCGTAGGGTGGCATGGCCAGCACGTCACTGAGTTTCAAGTTGCCCCATTGCATGCCCAAAATCTCAGCGCCCGGATTGATCGGGTGGATGGCTTCGGCAACCATGCGCAATCGTTCGATCGGTATCCGGTCCATTTTACTGAGCAGGATCCGATTAGCGAACATGATTTGTTCGGCCAAAAGGTTCTCAATTCCGCGTTGCTTGGCGGCCAGATTGCGTGAGGCCGCTGGCACGATTGCCCGGCCAAGATCATGGTCTTGTGCCAGAGTGACCGTATCCACCACTGAGAGAAAGCCATGAAGCTGAACCTCTTTGGAAGTTCGAATCATCTCCAGCAATGGCCAGGGGTGAGTGCTGCCTGAGGTCTCGACAAGAATAGCCGTCGCACCTGCTTTGCGGAACCGTTCAACCGCTGACGCGAACCGCTCCAATCCCTCAGAACTACTGATGCTACCAGCTGGGATCGAGGCAAAGAGCGGGTCTCGGCGCGATAAGACTTCGCTGGTGTCAAGGATCCGCCCGTCGACATCAAGTTCGCTCATCTCGTTTACGATTACGGCAAGGCGAACCTCGGAAAGCTCGCGGGCTTGAACCAACAGGCTGCGCAAAAGAGTCGTCTTACCAGCACCCAGAAAGCCGTTCAGGATGGTGATCGGCAGCCGACGAGAAGAACTCATTGGGTGAGCCGTTCCTTGGCTTGCCTAAACCATGCCAGTGTCTGCCCATGATGGGCTTCTCCCCAGCGCTCAATAAACCGTTGGGTACTATAGTCAGACATGTTTTGCAGAGCATCGATCCGCTCCGAGACGAACTCCGGCGTCAGCGGAATACCGCATGCAACGGTAATGCAGTGTTCCCACTCTTCATAGGTTGCTGGAATGATGGACATAATCCCTCATAGTTTGGTTTGCGTTCTGCAGCTTACATTGATCTGCCGACCTTAGAGACGCTCAAAACGCCTTCAGTGTTGAAGATTGCTAGACGACGACCTTTGATGATCTGAACCCCTTAGACCCTCGGTCTCTTTGGGGTTCAGCTAGATCTTCGGAGACTAGATCGCAGCAGTTCCCGGTCACTTTTCTCGCTTCCTAGATCCAACAGGTTAGGCCATGCACCGTCAAGGTTCGGCTTTGGAGCCGCGATCGAAAAAACTGCTCAACCAACGAAGAACTAAGTAGAAGACAGGTGTGAGGATTAGTCCGAACACCGTCACGCCCAACATCCCAAAAAACACCGCCGTTCCAAGGGCTTGGCGCATCTCCGATCCGGCCCCCGTGGCGATCATAAGTGGTAAGACGCCTAGAATGAACGCCAGTGATGTCATCAAGATCGGACGGAGCCGAAGACGGGCTGCCTCTACTGCAGCTTCGAAGCGTGATTTCCCTTGCTCCTCGATCTGTTTGGCGAATTCCACGATCAGAATTGCGTTCTTTGCGGCGAGACCGACCAGAACGACCAGACCAATCTGGGTCAGAATGTTGTTGTCCATCCCTCGCCAAAGCACACCCGAAATTGCGGCTAACAAGCACATTGGCACGATGCAAAGAATGGCGAGGGGTAAGAATACGCTCTCGTACTGGGCCGCGAGGACGAGGAAAACGAAGATCACAGCAAGGGCGAAGACATATATCGCCGTATTGCCAGCGAGCTTTTCCTGCAGTGCGAGTTCCGTCCACTCGAAGTCAAACCCCGCGGGGAGCGCTTCGCCTGTCATCGCTTCGATCTTGGCAATTGCATCCCCCGTCGACACGCCAGGTAGGGTCGCACCTTGCAGAGCCGCGGCGGGAAAGAGGTTGTAGCGGGCAACCCGATAAGGCCCGGTCGTATCCTGGAATGTGGCAACCGTCCCGATCGGCATCATCTCACCGGAGTCGGTTCGAGTCCGCAGGTTTTGAATGTCGCGAATGTCGTCTCGGAACTGGCTGTCTGCTTGGGCAGTAACTCGAAAGGTGCGCCCAAGGAAATTGAAATCGTTGACGAATGCTGAGCCGAGATAGACCTCTAACGCTTCGAAGATGCGATCCGGCGTGACCCCCAGCTTCTCGGCCTTCACGCGATCAATATCCGCGTAAACGCGCGGGGTTGCCGTGTTGAACAATGTGAACACCCGGGCGAGCCCATCGGTTTGGTTCGCTTCACCAGCGAGGCTTTGCGTTGCTTGCTCAAGGGCGACCGCACCTCGCCCGCGCCTGTCTTGGACATAGAGTTTCCATCCACCGGCTGTCCCAATCCCGCGAACCGGTGGGGGTGCGACCACGAAGACCACCGCTTCTTTGATCTCAAAGAGACCGCTTTGGACTTCCGCCAAGATCTGTTCCTGGGTCAGGCCCATCTCGGCCAGCTCGTCGAAGCTCTTAAAGGTGAAGAAGATTGCGCCGCCATTCGACGCATTGGTAAAGGTCGCGCCGTCAAACCCTGCGAAACCAGCCGTATGAGCTGTGCCTGGGTGATCAAGAATGATCTTCGTTGCCCGTTTCACCACTTGGTTGGTGCGTTCCAATGAGGATCCGGGTGGGAGTTGGATGACCGTAATCAGATAGCCTTGGTTCTGATCGGGAATGAATCCTGTGGGCGCGTTCTGGAATTGCTCTGCCGTAAGCCAAATCAAACCACCGTAAGCCACGAGCACTAATGCCGCTACGCGCAACAGACGTTTTGTCAGCCAGGTATAGCTCTCGGTCAATCGGTCAAAGGCCCAGTTGAACCCATCGCCTAAACGCGCAAGTGGCCAAGTGATGACATGCCAAACTCGGCCCAGAACGCTTCTAGGTGGGCCTTTTGGCGCTGAGAGAATTGCTGCTGCCATGGATGGCGACAGTGTTACTGAAACCAAGGTTGAGATCGCAGTCGCGACCGCAATTGTAAGAGCAAACTGGCGGAAAAACTGCCCGGTGATGCCCTCCAAGAAGCTTGCTGGGATGAAGACGGCCATCATCACTAGCGAAGTGGCGATCAACGCGGTGAAGACCTCGTCCATGGTTTTGCGTGCGGCCTCTCGGGGTGCGTAGCCCTCCCGGAGGTAGCGATCAACGTTCTCTACCACCACGATCGCATCGTCGACGACGATTCCGATTGCGAGAACCAGGCCAAACAAAGTCAAGTTGTTCAGCGAAAAGCCTAACGCAGACATCACGGCGAATGTTCCGATCAAAGAAACTGGGATCGCGAGGACCGGTATGATCGACGCACGCGGGCTTTGCAGGAAAACGACAATCACCAGAACGACCAGAAGAACTGCCTCGACTAGGGTGTCGTAGACAGCGAGGATCGATTGCTCGATATACTCAGTCGGGTTGTAGATGACGTCATATGCCACGCCGCTGGGAAACGACGCCGCCATCTCATCCATTGCGTTCAACACAGTTTCTGCCGTGGCAAGTGCATTCGAACCGGGTTGTTGGAAGATCAAGATCGGGAGCGCTGCATCGTCATCGAGATAGCCAATGGTTGAGTAGTCTTGTGCGCCCAGTTCGACCCGCCCGATATCGCGTATGCGAACTTGGCCGCCGTCCGGCTCTGTCTTGACGACAATGCTCTCAAACTGCGCGGGATCCTCAAGCCTTCCCTGTGTTTCTACAGAAAGCTGGAAGTCCGCATCATTCGCGACCGGTGGTTGATTGAGAACGCCCGAAGCCACTTGAATATTGTTGTTCCGAAGGGCTGCTACGACTTCGCCGGCAGTCATTCCAAACCCAGCGACCCTTTCCGGATCGAGCCAAACTCGCATCGAGTAAGCACGCTCCGCGAACAAGCGTGCCTGGCCGACGCCGCTTATCCGAGCAAGCCGATCGATCACCTGTGTCCGAGCATAATTGGAAACGTAGAGCTGATCGCGTGAGCCGTCGTCCGAGAACATGTGGATGACCATCATCAGGTCGGGCGAGCTCTTCTGGGTGTTTATCCCAAGGCGTCGAACCTCTTCTGGCAAACGCGGCTCGGCTATTGCAACGCGGTTCTGCACCAGAACCTGCGCCTGGTCGAGATCAGTGCCGAGTTCGAACACCACGTTGATCGAAAGTTGGCCGTCAGAGGTTGATTGACTGACAATGTAGAGCATCCCGTCGACGCCATTGATCTCCTGCTCGATGGGGCTTGCCACGGTTTCTGCGATTGTCTCTGCCGAAGCACCAGGGAAGGTGGCCGAGATCTGAATAGTCGGCGGAGCAATCTGAGGGTATTGAGTGACCGGCAGATTGAAGTAAGCCGCCGCGCCGATGAGGGTGATGACGATCGATATCACCGCAGCAAAGATCGGGCGGTCGATAAAGAAATGCGAGAACTTCATGGCTTAGCCTTGACTTGGGTCAATTGATTGCGTCGGGGAAGGCGATCTCGGCCTCTTGCAAAGCAACTTGCCCGCCTGGACGTGCGCGCTGGATACCGGCAACGACGACTTTGTCCTCAGCCGTCAATCCCTCGCGGATCACCCTCAGACCGCGATAAAGAGGGCCTGGCTGAACAACACGGGGCGACACGATACCCTCTACATCCACGACCATCACGATCTTGCGCGCCTGATCTGACAGAATCGCCGCATCAGGAATCAGAAGCGCCTCGTACTCACCCGAACCTACCAGCCGGAGCCGCGCAAAGAGACCTGGTGTGAAAATTCCATCCGGATTGTCAAAGAGCGCCCGTCCTGTGATCGTGCCAGACCCTTCATCAATCTCATTGTTAACAAAGTCCATTTTTCCTTGATGGATCCACTCTGTCTCATCGATCAGCTTGGCTTGCACGTCATTGGCCTTCTCGCGGGAGCTCGGACGATCTCCGCGCAGTGAAAGTCTTACGTACTTGAGGTAGTCGGCTTCAGATGCGGTGAAGGTAAGCCGCATTGGGTTGATCGAAACGACGGTTGCCAGAACCGTCTCCGCCTGACTGACCAGATTGCCGACACTCACCCGACTGTTGGAGATGCGTCCTGTGAACGGTGCTTTGATCTCCGTATACTCGAGGTTCAAACCCGCAGACCGAAGTGAGGCTTCGGCGATCTGCACCTCCGCATCGGCTCGAAGTTTGGTTGCGACCCGTTCGTCTAAAGTGGTCTCCGACACAGTCCTGCTCCGAACCAACTCGCGGCCGCGCCGAAGTTCGACCTCTGCGCGTTGCTGCTCTGCTTGCGCGGCGGCAAGTTCTGCCTGAGCACGGGCGTATTCCGCTTCAAACGGCCTCGGGTCGATACGGTAGAGAACGTCGTTGGCTTCGACGATCTGCCCATCTCGGAACAACGTCGCTTGAAGGTAACCCGAAACACGAGCGCGCAGCTCCACACGCCGGACGGCCTCAAACCGACCCGTGTACTCGTCCCAATCGACAATGGTTGCTTTCAAGGGTGAGGCGACCTCCACCGGCATCGGCCCCTGCTGAGCAGTGGCAATCACGGGAGTAGTTACAAAGACTGCTGCAATCAGAACTGCTTTAAAAAACCGCATGCGCCTACCTCCTGAAGGAAACCGACACTCATCTCGGTTTTGCGTGACTATTGAGATAGGCGTCTTCGGACCCGAAAAAACATGATGAGCATATTCATCTCAAAAAAATCCTATCCTGCGCCCCGTTTGATCTTGTGGTTTTCGGGATGGCGATCACTGAGCTGCCAGCGTGCCGGTGTTCCGGACGTCTGGAAAATGGGTGCCCTCATGCATGCAGCCGATAATTTCGGCGTTGATTTGCCTTTATGGGGTAACCGCTAACAGTGCCAACGACCTTAGCTGTAAATTGGGTGGACGCCCGTCTGCGGAGATGATCGATCAGTCGGTTGATCACGCTTCAAGGGCAGTATGCCGGGTTCTTCTCGTCCGTCGGTTTGGGGTGACTGGCGCGATGGTAATCAGAAGGGCATCCCAGCTGCTTTGAGAGTGTTCTCCTCACCACCCAGACGAGATCCCTTCATGTGACCGCGTAAAACCTCGAGACTGGCCTGCAGATCGCTCTTCTTTGTGTCACGGGCGATCAGCACCACTCGACTTTTCGTGTTGTCTCCGGACCAAGAAGTCAGCTGCTCCGGCGCCTCGAATATGTGCTGCACCCCGTGAAAGACATAGGGCCATTCTTCCCCTTCAACATGGACGATCCCCTTCATGCGAAGGATGTCTGGACCTTTGAGGGCAAGCAGCGTGTCGAGCCAGAACTTGAAGACGCTTGGTTGGATTGGTTGGGAAACTTCGATTGAGGCGGACTCGATACAATGATGCGCGTGATCGACATGGACGGGCTCGGAAGAGGCCCCTAGCCACTGCATGAGTTCATCGGGCGTCGCATTTGATCGCAAGGCAGACAGGCCAAACAAGTTGTCGACCGGGACACGACCGTGATCGCCACGTATCCGGCGGGCGGATGCGTTCATCTCTTCCAATCGCACCTCAAACTCAGTGCACTGATCCGGCGATACGAGGTCGCTTTTCGTGACGATGATGAGATCTGCCATCGCAACTTGACTTGCAGCTTCGAACTGGCGGTCGAGTGTGTCTTGCCCGTTCGCGGCGTCCACCAAGGTCACGACCCCATCTGTTCTGTAGTTGTCCGCAATAAGGTCGTCGGTGACCAAGGTGTTCAAGATCGGCCTTGGATCCGCGATTCCGGTGGTTTCGATAACAACGCGGTCAAAAACTAGCTCGCCCCGCTTTCTCCGCGATAGGAGAAGGATCATCGTTTTTGCTAGATCGCCTCTGATCGAACAGCAGAGACATCCCGCATGCAGCAATACAATGTCTCCGGTCACGTCTTCGACCAGATCGTGGTCGAGCCCGATATCACCAAACTCATTCATGATGACAGCAACTCTGCCCGAGTTAGGATCAGAGAGCAGATGGTTCAGAAGTGTTGTTTTGCCAGCTCCAAGAAAGCCAGTAAGCAAGGTCACCGGAACCCGATCATCCTCAAAGTCCATCCGAGCGTCTCCTACTTTACATCGCGGCAATCCTAAGCCAAACCCGGTTATGTTATAAGATAACAATTCTCAAGGGGCGACCATGGCAAGGATCGAGTTTGAAGAAAGGCGCTCCGTAGAGCAAGTCGAGGAAGGTGTGGATCTCGCACCAAAGTTCGACGCAGACGGCCTGATACCTTGTATCACCAGCACTGCCCAGACAGGCGAGGTTTTGATGCTTGGCTGGATGAATGCTGAGGCGTTGCATCTAACGATTGAGACAGGTGAGGCTCACTACTTCAGTCGTGCGCGACGAGTTCTCTGGCGCAAAGGAGCGACATCGGGCTTGGTGCAGAGGGTTGTTGAGGTCCGTGTCGACGACGACCAAGACGCAGTTTGGCTTCGGGTTGACGTTGCCGGATCGGGGGCTTCCTGCCATGTTGGTTACCGATCATGCTTTTACCGTGCTGTCCCTTTAGGACAGGATGCGGGGCAACCCCTGAGCTTCGTTGAGGAAGAGAAAACCTTCGATCCACACGAAGTATACGGTGACGCGCCTAACCCGACGCAGCTGTGACAGCCAAACCGGAGTGCCCGAACCGGATCTTGCCGCCGAGCGGCATCGAGGTTAGGGCAAAGATCTAAAAGGAGGTGTGTCAAACCTCCCAAAAAATCAAACAAACAGTTCTGGGGAGAAGAAACGTGGCGATTCAGGATGAAACAATCGGCTTCATCGGCCTTGGTGCAATGGGCAAGGGCATGGCCGCGAATTGTGTCCGCAAGGGGTTCAAACTTGTCGTCCATGACATTCGTCCGGAACCAGTGGCCGAGCTTGTTCATCTAGGTGCGAGCAGTGCGAGTTCGGTTCAGGAATTGGCGGCACAATGCAGCACGATCGTAACCGTGCTTCCGACAGGACGCGAGGTCGATGAGATCGTGATGGGCGCCGATGGTGTTTTCGAACATGCCCAGCCAAACACCTTGGTAATCGATCTCTCCACCATTGATCCCGAAACAACAGATAAGCTTCATGACACGGCTGAAGCCGGTGGATTTCGAGCGATCGACGCTCCGATCGGACGGCTCGCTTGGCATGCCGATCGAGGGGAAAGCCTGTTCATGGTCGGCGGTGCGCGTCAGGACTTTGACGCAGTTCTCCCTCTTTTTGAGGCGATGGGCACAACGATCCATTATTGCGGCGGTGGGGGCACTGGAACCCGGACCAAACTGGTGAACAACTATCTCGCAATAATACTGTGTCAGTTGAACGCCGAGGCGCTATCGTTGAGCCAACGGTTCGGGCTTGACCTGGCCACGACCCTTGATGTCATTCACGGCACAACGGCCACAAACGGCCAGCTAAAGGTCAATTGGCCAAACAAGGTGCTCGCGGGTGATACCGAACCTGGTTTCACGATCGACCTTGCGCACAAAGATTTGTCGCTGATCGTACAGGCCGCAAATACCGCTCGTGTCCCACTGCCTGTCGCGGCTGCTGCGCGTGAGGCATTCTCTTCAGCGCGGGCACGCGGTTACGGAGGCCAGGATTTCTCGTCGATGGTCGATGTCCTTTGCGACATGGCACAGATCGAGCGCGCGCGCCAAGATAGTCAGCAAGCGCGCTGAACGAGTTTACGACCAGTCCTTCAGATCAAATCAGAGCGATCAAGCGGCAAGGGCCGCCCGTTCCCCCCTGATGCTTTGGCGCACCGACGACCAGTGTGGCGCCAATAGCAGGCAGTTGGTCAAGGTTCGCCATGTTCTCTAGCGCCCAACGGTTTGCTGGCAGCCATGTGTAGTGAGTGACAAAATCCGCAGAAAGGCCGTAGTCAATTGACAGCGTGTCCACGCCCATACCCGTCACTTCGGCTTCTTCTAGAAGCATCTTTGCGGCTTCCACGTGAAATCCAGGGAAGTGCATCTTGCCGGCATCATCGGCATTGCGGAACTTTGCCGTGCCCATTCGTTGCTGCCAACCGGCATTTTGTGCCACGCAAGAACCTGGAGGGATCGGACCGTGCTTGGCAATCCACGCCTTCAGATCGTCTGGTGTGACCTGTGCGTCCGGGTCCGCATCGGCTTTCTCTCGGATGTCGACGATGGCCAGAGGGCAAACTAAAGTTTCGACTGGAACTTCGTCAATTGACGTCCCGCCATCGGTAAAGTGCAATGGGGCGTCTATATGCGTGCCTGTATGCTCGTTCATTCGTAGGCTTTTGAGATTAAAGCTGTTCTCTGCATAGGTGAAAACATCCTCTTCGAAGAATTGCTGCTCTCCAAAATAGGTCGGAAAATCGGGACCCAGCGTGTAGGTCAAATCAACCGCTTTGTTAGCCGACTGCGCGAGTACAGGCCTGGGCGCTAGCGTAGTAGCAGCAACAATCGCTGCTCCTGCCGCTGCTGAACCGCGAAACAGGTCGCGGCGGCTCAAGGCTTTTCCTTTGACATATTCCATTATGATCGGATGGCACATTTGGCGTCTCCTGAAGACAAGGTTGCTCCTGAATTGAACCGTCTTACTGACAACTCAGACGGCGATGGGTAGATCTTAGGCGTCAGCTTCAAAGGTCTCAACAAGGCTCTTGGCGATCTGTGATATCCTCACCTGAATGCGTTGCCAGTTTGAGGACGTTTTCAGGAGCATGCCGCTGCCTGAAACACTCTCTAGTGCGGTTCAAAACATCTCGGTCAAAGCAGAGATAATTATTGTTCTAGGGTAGGATTCGACGTAGAAGTTCATCATTCGTTCTTCATGCCGGAGGTCTACAATGTCTCTCAACTATGTGATGCTCGGCTCGGATGACGTCGCGAAAGCCCGAGGCTTTTTCGACTCAGTTTTTCCGATCTTTGGTGGAAAAGTCGTCGCCGAGTATATGCCTCATGCCGTTTGCTATGAGTTGCGCGGTGGTGGGCGTGTATGGGTTGCAACGCCGTACGACAGTCAAGCCGCAACCCCAGGAAATGGGAACATGGTCGGCATTGCATGCGACAGTAAAGCTGAAGTTCAAGATGCTCATCAGATGGCGCTGTCAAAAGGTGGGATCAATGAAGGAGATCCAGGCGAACGCCCTCACTACGGTCCAGGGTTCTTTGGCGCATATGTTCGTGATCTCGACGGCAACAAGATGAGTTTTGTGTATTTGGGTGACATGGATTTGTGACGCGGCCATTAGCCTGGCAAAGCGAGCTGAAGTTCCATTGAAGTAGTCGCGGTTTTCCGGACGGTTTCGCAGGGTTTCCAAGGTGTATCGGGTTTAGGTTTCCTGCTGCTTTCAGTTGCTCCAAGCCGGCCCGAAATGCGTCGTCCGGTGTTTGCCTATCAAATGCTGAATGAAAGCGTTTGGTGT
>JBCDAQ010000001.1:0-55352 GCA_039185285.1 Pseudomonadota bacterium | reverse complement strand
TGCGGATGAAGACCATCTCCGGCCTCGGCGCTTACTACTCAACTGTGGGCGTTGCCATTCACACGGCCTTCTCGGCGAACCTTCTGGGCGGTATGTACAAGATCAAAGCCCATTACGCCCATGTCCGCGGCGCTTTCATCAACGGCACGCCCACCGATGCCTATCGCGGTGCGGGTCGGCCCGAGACGATCTATATCACCGAGCGTCTGATGGATGCCGCCGCCCGTCAGCTCGGCATCGAGCGGGCCGAGCTGCGCCGGCGCAACCTGGTCACACCCGATATGCTGCCGCATATGACCCCTGGCGGGCTGAACTTTGACAGCCTGGACACGCAAGAGGTCGTCAACCACGTCGCCGCCCGCCATGGCTGGGACAGCTTTGTCGGCGAACGCGATGGTCGCGTACGTGGCATCGGCATGGCGTATTACATGGAACGCACGGGCGGTGCGCCATTGGAGCGAACCCGTGTGGAGCTGACCAAAGAGGGCGGCGCTCGGATCTTCATCGGCACCCAATCGACGGGCCAAGGGCATGAGACAGCCTGGGCACAGATCCTTCACAGCCAACTCGGCCTGCCGATCGAGCAGATCGAACTGGTCGCAGGCGACAGCGACCTGCTCGAAGCGGGCGGTGGCACCGGTGGCTCCCGATCTGGCAAAATGGCGAGCCGCGTTCTGCTCTTGGCCGCAGATGACATCATCACCCAGGCAAAGAAGCTCGCCTCCGACAAACTGGAGGCTGCTGAGGAGGATATCGAGTTCACGCCCGAGACCGCCAGCTTCGCGATCGCTGGCACGGACCGCCAGGTCAGCCTTGCCGCCCTCGCAGCAGAGGCCGATATCCAAGGCGCTGGCGCTGTCGATGACACGATTGCCACCTTCCCCAATGGCTGCCACATCGCGGAGGTGGAGCTGGACACTGAGACCGGTAAAATCACGCTTGAGCGCTACACGGTCACCGATGAGTTCGGCACCCTGATCAACCCCGCCCTCGTCGCGGGTCAGGTTCATGGCGGCGTGGTCCAGGGCCTCGGCCAGATCATGGGCGAGGAGATGGTCTGGGACGAAGACGGACAACCCCGTACGGCAAGCTTCATGGATTACACCATCCCGCGCGCCGATGATGTGCCGAGCTTTGACGTCGACTTCATCGAGGCGCCTGCGCAAACCAACCCCATGGGTGTGAAAGGCTGTGGAGAGGCAGGCTGTGCGGGTGGCATTGCTGCGGGTGGGCTCGCAATCATCGACGCCCTGGCCCGCGTTGGCGTTCATGGCCTCGAGGCACCCTACTCCCCCGTCCGGGTCTGGCAGGCGATCCAAGGTGCAAAATCAATCGAGGTGGCGGCGGAGTAGCCGGCCACCTCATCGCAAATTAATCTGACCGCTGGCCGCCCGGGTGAGATGCCTGATTGAGAGCCTGTTCGCGGACGCGCTGGCGGATCCGAGCCGCGGAAGGCATTAGTCCTTCAGCGACTTCTTGCTCGCGTCAGTATTCGTCGCATGAGGCTCGTTGAAGAGATCGGCGGTGAAGACATTCCATCTCGATCCGCCCGACCGATGTTCCGCGATCGTGACCTCGGCGCCAAGCCCCGAGATATCGCTGAAACCGCCATTCGAGGATGGTTGTGAAGACCCGGCCTGCGCCGCATCCAAGTCAGTGTCTGCCAGTTCTGCTTTCGTTGTTTCGTCTTCAGTCGCCATGAAACCCTCCCGAGTTAGCAGGGCGATCTTGCCACGGATCGCGCGCAACGACTGTAGCTATGATCACAGGCCGCTGATCGCGGGTGGGGACGACTGCTTCTTCGCAACGAAAGCCACGCCTCACCCGTTCAACATCTCGTCGACCTCCGCGCTTCTCGCAGCGCCTTTCAGGACGGTGAAATCGCCGCGCTCCAGGATCGCTCGGGTACCATCAACGATCACTTGTTGGGTGACCCGCGCGAGCCCCCCACCGATCGAGATGCGCGCAGCGCCAAGTGCCGCCATCTGCTCAGCCGTCAGATCACGCATCTTACCTGCGGCGAGCACGTTGACCGGCGTCCCAGTATCGACCAGAGCGCTGGTTGCTGCCTCATCAACCAGCGGGGCGTAGATGACATCCGCCCCGGCTGCCGCAAACGCCTCGCAACGTCGAACCGCCTCGTCTTGGTCGTAGCTGCGAAGGATGCAACCATCGGCGCGGGCGGTTAGCACAATGTCGGCAGCTTGGGCCGCGGCCGCCGCGGCCTCGATCCGCTCCAGCGCGAGGTCGAACGGATAGGACCCCTCTCCCGGAAGAACCGAGTCCTCGATTGACACCCCGGACAGCCCAGCCTCTGCTGCCATTCTCACGGTTTCAGCGACGATCTCCGGGCTCTCGCCGAACCCGTTCTCGAAATCGCCATTCACAGGCACATCCACTCGTGCGCAGATATCCGCTGCATGCTGCAGGGCCAGCTCTCGCGTCATCTGGCCGCCATCGCTCAGCCCCAGCGTAAAACCGTATCCCGAGGATGTCGTCGCCAGCGCCTGAGCTCCTAAGCGCTCCATCACCAGTGCCGATCCGATGTCCCATGGGTTCGGCATCACCAGCGGCTTGCCTGGGACGTGAAGGCGGCGGAAGCGTTCGGTCAATTCCTTGCGGCGCATGCGCGATCCCTCCTAAGCACAATTTCTGGCAACCCGGTCGTCGTTAGCTTTCCTGAATAGGGTGCATAGGTCAACAGTGCTGTCTAAACTTGGCAAGCCTGAACGACACGGCTGTTCAAAGGCCGCCAGATCCGCCGACCTCGCTACTTGTCGCAAAAAATCTGGTTTCAGCGATCTTTTGTCGGAGAAGATCTGGCATTTGTTAACCAAGACCTGGCGGGAACTTTATCCCTCCAGATCCCGGTTTTTCCGGATTTCTCAATCGGGTCAGGTCACCCGGCCGTGGCAGTGCTTGAACTTTTTGCCAGAGCCGCATGGGCAAGGCTCGTTGCGTCCGACTTTGCCCCATGTGGCTGGGTTGTTGGGGTCGATCGCATCGCCTGCCACATCGCTCATCAGTGCCATCTCGGCGGTGGCCATACGTTCGGCTTTTGTCTCGGCCTCTTCTTGCTGGCGCTTGGCTTCTTCCTGCTGACGCAGCATCTCTGCCTGCATCTGTTCGATCATCCGCTTACGCTCTTCAATCTGCTCCGGGGTCAGGGGGCGGATCGCGCCCATTTGCCCAGTCACATCGCGGCGGAGGTTTCCGAGGAGCGCTTCGAACAGCGTAAATGCTTCTGTTTTATACTCATTTAGCGGATCTCGCTGTGCATATCCGCGGAACTGGATGACCGAGCGGAGATGCTCCAACTGGATGATATGCTCGCGCCAATGATGGTCGAGGATCTGCAACAGAACCTGTTTCTCGAGGCCACGCATGTTTTCATCGCCGATTTTTTCGGCTTTCTCGGATTGCAAAGCATCGGTTTGATCGGTCAGGCGATCTCGAATAACGGTGTCGTCGACGCCTTCCTCGGCAGCCCATTCCTGAATCGGGAACTCATGGCCGAGATACTTGCGAACATCCTCTTCCAGCGCCGATGAGTCCCACTGATCTGCATAGGCGCGTTCGGGCATGTGGTTGCCGACCAGCTCGTCGATGACCTCATGGCGCATCTCTTCGATGGTTTCTGAGAGGTCCTCAGTGTCCATAATCTCCCGACGCTGCTCAAAAATCGTCTTGCGCTGGTCATTCATCACATCATCGTATTTGAGGATGTTCTTGCGGATATCAAAGTTCCGCGCTTCGACCTTCACCTGAGCTTTCTCAATCGCTTTGTTCACCCAGGAGTGGACGATCGCTTCACCTTCCTCCAGACCCAGCTTCTGAAGCATGCTGTCGATCCGCTCTGAGCCGAAAATCCGCATCAGATCGTCTTGCAACGAGAGGTAGAAGGTCGACCGCCCAGGGTCTCCTTGACGGCCTGATCGACCTCGGAGCTGGTTGTCGATCCGACGGCTTTCATGGCGCTCAGTCGCCAAGACCCAAAGCCCGCCAGCCTCGAGGACTTTCTGTTTGCTTTCAGCCACTTCAGCCTCGATCGCGGCGGCTTTTGCCGGATCTCCTTCAGCTTCGTTGGCAACGCGCATCTCGGCATTGCCACCCAGTTTGATGTCCGTTCCGCGGCCCGCCATGTTTGTAGCAATTGTGACAGCGCCTGGATGGCCGGCTTGGGCCACGATCTGGGCTTCCTGCTCGTGGAACCGGGCGTTCAGGACACTGTGCTCCACGCCACCTCTGGCGATGCATTGGAGGACGGCACGTGTTTCCATGAGGAGGAATTCAGCCATCTCCTTTTGCTCGCCTTTGAGCTTGGGCAACATGCCTTCGACATGATGCATCAGGGTCTCGACGGCCTTTGGATTGCCAAGCTGGCGTTCAAGATCCTCACTCGAGCCTGCTTTGAGACCGCTGATATCAACCTTCTCGCCAGACTTCTCAGCTCGGCGTAGATCCGCGGCAACAAAGCGGCGCAACCCCCGGCCAGCAGCTTGAGCCAGCATCTTCTTGTCTGAGAGAAGGCGTGCCAAGAGCTCGGATTTCTCAATCGAGGTGGTGCCGACCAGAATCGGCTGCTCGCGCAGATGCGCGTCGCAAATGGCCCGAACGATGGCGTCGTACTTCTCACCGAAGGTACGAAAGACCTGATCATCCTCATCGAGCCGGGCAACGACCACGTTCGTAGGTACTTCGACCACGTCTAGCCCATAGATCGAGAGGAATTCCTCCTGCTCGGTCAGCGCGGTACCGGACATCCCCGCCAGTTTGTCGTAGAGCCTGAAATAGTTTTGGAAGGTGACCGAGGCCATCGTGACGTTCTCAGGCTGAATATCGACGCGCTCCTTGGCCTCGATTGCCTGGTGTAGCCCGTCGCCGAAACGCCGCCCTTCCATCATCCGACCGGTGAACTCATCAATGATGACAACCTGGCGGTTCTTGACGATGTAGTCCTTGTCCTTCTGGAACAGTTTATGCGCGCGGAGAGCCTGGTTCACGTGGTGGACGATCGTGACCGAGGCCGGGTCGTACATGGATTGGTCTTCGGGTAGGGTGCCGCGGCGCTGCAATTCCTCCTCAATCCATTCGTTGCCCTCATCGGTCAGGGTCACGGCGCGTTGCTTCTCATCGAGCTCAAAGTGCTCCTCCGAGATGCCTGGAATCACGTCGTCGATCGCGAGGTAGAGCTCGGTCTGATCTTCAACCGGCCCTGAAATGATCAATGGCGTTCGGGCTTCGTCGACGAGGATCGAGTCGACCTCATCCACGATCGCGAAGTATCGGCCACGCTGGTACATTTCCTCGACCGTGTGCTTCATGTTATCGCGCAGATAGTCGAAGCCATACTCGTTGTTGGTTCCGTAGGTGATATCCGCCTGATATGCGGCGCGTTTTTCGTCGTCGGCTTGCTGAGGAACGACCACTCCGACAGTCATTCCGAGGAACTCGTAGACATTCCCCATCCATTCAGCATCTCGCCGTGCCAAGTAGTCGTTGACAGTGACCACGTGAACGCCTTTGCCCGTCAACGCGTTGAGATAGACAGGAAGCGTGGCGACCAGGGTTTTACCCTCGCCCGTCTTCATCTCGGAAATCGAGCCTTGGTGCAGGACAAGGCCGCCTATGATTTGAACGTCAAAGGGGCGCAAGCCTAGGGTTCGCTTTGCCGCCTCGCGAACGGCGGCAAAGGCTTCAGGCAAAATGTCTTCGAGCGTCTCACCAGCTTCGAGTCTTTTCTTAAACTCGTCAGTCTTCGCGCGAACTTGCTCGTCAGAGAGCTTTTCGTACTCTGGTTCCAGCGCGTTTACCGCCTGAACGGTTGACTGCGCAGCTTTGACCTTTCGGTCATTCGTGGTGCCGAAGACTTTCTTTGCGAGGCTGCCTAGTCCGAGCATGGTCACCCTTTGTCATGCGGCGGGGCGCCTCCCCAGCCAAAATTCCTGTGATCGCGCTTGCCCGAAACCGCTCAGCGGAATAGATCAGGCGGGCTAACGCGCGGGCAAAGCCCGGGCTTGATCTATTGAGGGGGCAGGACACTGTCAATGTTCGGGCGTGTGATCAGCGCCGCCAAATCCACGCCTCACCCCAAAAGGAGACCCGCATGATCCGTTTGAACGCCCGCGCTGTGCTGAGCGCATTGGTCTTAGCCGCCGTCGCGGGGCCCTTGTCCGCGCAAACAACCGAGACGACGGAGACCGCGCCCGCCGAAGAAGCCCCGGCAGTAGCGGAGACTTATGATGCCCAAACAGTCGTTCTGACGGTCAATGGCATCGATGTGACCTTGGGCCAGCTGATCGCCATGCGCCAAGGCGTTCCAGAGCAGTATCAGACCCTACCAGGTGAGGTCCTGATGCAAGCCCTAAGCGAACAGTTGAGCACGCAGATCCTTTTGGCTGAGGCGGCTCGCGCGGACGGGTTGGAGGAACGTGACGACATAAAGCTTGCTATCGAGACGCAGAAAATGGCGATCCTCGCGGATGCTTATCTGCGCGACCAAATCTCTGAGCGCGTGGATGAAGCAAAAGTCCAGGCTGAGTACGAAGCGCGCTATGTGAATGTCGAGCAGCCTGAAGAGGTTCGCGCCGGGCATATCCTGGTCGAGACGAAAGAGCAGGCAGAATCCTTAAAGGCCGAGCTTGATGGAGGTGCGGATTTCGCAGCTCTGGCTGCAGAACATGGCACGGACGGAACTGCTCAACGCGGCGGCGATCTAGGCTGGTTCATTCATTCGGATATGGTTCCCGCTTTTGCCGATGCGGCGTTTGGTTTGCAGCCGGGAGAGATCAGCGGCCCGATCGAAAGCCCGTTCGGTTTTCACTTGATCAAAATGGATGAGCGTCGCACGCGCGCAGCTCCTCCCTTGGAGGAAGTCGGCGCTCAGATCATCCAAGAGCTGACAAGCGCTGCGCAGGCTGAGGTGGTGGAAGGCGTTGTGGCTGGAGCCGAGATTACGCCAGCCGATCCAATGGTCCCGCCTGATGCAATCCGCGAAGACCAGCTTTTGGAACAGTAATGCGTTGATGGGGACACCATGGGGGAGAATGATCAAGACGCACTCGAAGTGTTGTTGGAGCAGCGTAAGGCCACGCTCGCGACCCTGACACAGGAGATTGCGGAAATAGAGGTCAAGCTCGGCAAGAGCCATGCAATCTCTCCCCTTGCACCGGAGGCGTTTCCAGACCTTCCGGTGATTTCGGGACTGCGCCTCGCCGCGGGTCATGCGGGGGTCAAGTATCGGGACCGCGACGATGTCATGATCGCGGAGCTTGCCGAAGGATCCGTCATCGCGGGTACCTTTACGCGCTCGGCAACGCGCGCGGCACCGGTTCTTTGGTGCGAGGAGCGTCTCAGCTCGATGGCAGACGGTCCAGGCGGTCGTATCGGGATTGTCGTCAACGCAGGAAATGCCAATGCTTTCACCGGCACCAACGGGGCGGGTTCGGTCGAGGCCGTGATGAATTCGGCCGGTGACGCACTTGGAATCGCCGTGGAGCGCATGTTTATGGCCTCGACCGGTGTGATTGGAGAGCCGTTGCCCCATGATCGTATCATCGCGAAGCTCACCGATTTGCAAGCTGAGCTGCGAGAGAATTCGTTTGCACCCGCAGCGCATGCGATCATGACAACCGACACCTTTGCCAAAGGCGCTTCAGCACAGGTGCAACTCGACGGCGATGTAACGATCTCGGGCTTTGCCAAAGGCTCGGGCATGATCGCGCCTGACATGGCGACCATGCTTGTCTTCATTTTCACCGATTGTGTGATTTCTCAGGCGCTGTTGCAGTCGGCTGTGTCGCGTCTGACCGACGTGACTTTCAACGCGATCACCGTCGATAGCGACACGTCCACCTCAGATACGCTTTTGGTAGGGGCGACCAACGCGGTAGAGATGGAGCCAATCGTTTCCGCCGACGACCCACGTTTGGCGGCCTTCGAAGGTGGTCTGCGGCATGTGATGCAGGATCTCGCATTGCAGGTCGTTCGAGACGGCGAAGGCGCTACCAAGCAAGTTGAAATTAACATCACCGGTGCTGCGAGCGACGCGGCAGCGCGCAGGATTGGCCTTGCGATTGCCAACTCACCTCTCGTCAAAACTGCCGTGGCGGGTGAGGATCCGAACTGGGGTAGGATCGTTATGGCGATCGGCAAATCAGGTGAAGCCGCGGACCGAGATCGCCTGTCGATCTGGTTCGGTGAGGTTCTCGTCGCCGAAAAAGGATGGGTCGCCGGCAGTTATCGCGAAGAACAAGGCTCCAGCTACATGAAGAATGAGGAGATTGAGATCTCAGTCGACGTCGGTATCGGGGCGGGAGAGGCGACGGTTTGGACTTGCGATCTGACCAAACGATACATTGAGATCAACGCGGACTACCGTTCGTGAAGGTTCTGCTGGTCGCCGCTGCCGCATTGATTGATCGCGATGGCCGGGTGTTGATCGCTCAGAGACCCAAGGGCAAGTCAATGGCGGGCCTTTGGGAGTTCCCGGGCGGCAAGGTTGAACCTGGTGAGACGCCTGAGGCCTGTCTAATCCGCGAGCTCGAGGAGGAGCTTAGCATCAACACCTGGGAGAGTTGCCTCGCTCCCCTCACCTTTGCGAGCCATTCCTACGAAGACTTTCATCTTCTTATGCCGCTGTTCATCTGCCGAAAGTGGGAGGGCATCGTCTCCCCGCGCGAGGGGCAACGCACTGCCTGGGTCGCCGTCCGAGAGCTTAAGAACTACCCGATGCCGGCGGCAGATGTTCCTCTGATCCCAATTCTGCGCGATTGGCTTTAGTTTCAAGGAACTCGTTAGCCAATTAGCAAAGAGAACTCTTTGTAAATCGCGCAACTAGCGGTAGCTTGTCCAAGCGCGTCGCATGAGGCGCATCGGAGTGTGTGGCCACCATTTAACGGGACCAAGCTTGCTTTGAGTGAGATTTCGTTCCTGAGAAACGTCGACCGACCGGTCGAAAAGGCGACGGCAGATCACGTTGACGCCTTCACCGAGCAGTCGATTGCCTACATGGCACTTAGATTGGCGATGGCGACCGCGATAACGGCAGTGATGCTGTTCGTCGGTTTAATCATGACAGGGTTGGTTTGGGGGGCGTCGGTGACGCTGGCCGAGTATTTTTGGACCAGCAGGTCGAGACGTTCGTTAGCTCGCCGGGGGCAAATGCTCCGGATCGACTATTTTATGATCGTTGGCCTGAACTTAGTTCTCACAACGACTTATATGACCCTTGCGGTTTTCTTGGTGATGCAGGGATCGCCTCTTATGGGCCTGGCTGCCGGTGCCTGGGTTGCTGGTGGCTTTTTTGCAGCCGTCTTGGTTTTGGTGCCTGATCGGATCCTGATGGCGACCACCTACGGGCCGGCTATTTTGGGGATGATCACGGTTGCGAACATGGTCGACTGGTCGTGGCAAGGTGAAGAAACCATGCCCTACAACACCCTCTCGCTAGCGATCTCTCTATTTTTCTCTGTTTTTGTGTTTCGGGCCTTCCAGAAGGCCGTCGATTTCCAGTTGCGGGCCTACAATGATCGCCAAGCTTTGGAGCAGAGGCGCATTGCTGCAGAGCGGGCTTCGATCAACAAGACGGCTTTTCTGGCTCGGATGAGCCACGAAATTCGAACACCACTTAATGGCGTTATGGGATGCGCAAGCCTTTTATCGCAGACGGGCCTTGATCAACGCCAGCGTCAACTGGCCGGTCAGATCGTACGTTCAGGCGATACGCTTTTGGGGGTCTTGAACGAGATCCTGGACATTTCCCGGATCGAGATCGGTGGGTTTGGCGGTGAGAGAAAAGAGTTTGATGTTGCGCAGCTTTTTGGCGATCTGGTCGACTTGACGATCCCAGAAGCTGAGCACCGCAAAGTCATTATCTTTTGTCATATCGATTACCGATTGCCCGCTCGGGTAGTCGGCGATGTTCCACGGATCCGTCAGGTGATGGCGAACCTGTTCGCCAACGCCGTAAAGTACAACGAGACCGGGGCGCTTCATGTCTGCATTTGGCATGGAGGGAACGACCACGAAGGAATGAAGCTTATCATCGACGTCTTCGAGCGAGGTGATGGCATGGCGCCCTTAGCACGCTTCATGGCACATCATCCGTTTTCGGAGCACTACAAGCCTGGTGAGGACCTGCAGGATAGCTCTGGCCTTGGCTTGATGATTTGCCGGGACTTGGCTGACCATATGGACGGTTCTATGAAGTTGGATGAGATGGAAGACGGCGGTTACAGCATCCACGTCGAACTTCCCCTAGGAGTTGATCGCAATACACCGAGCCTGGGTAAGCGCTGGCATGATCGGCTGGCGGGCAAGTCGGTTCTACTTTTGGACAAACCGCATGATCGGACGCATACCTTTATCGCGTCGATGGAGGAAATGGGGCTGATCGCTCATACGGTTGCGAGTGCTCAAGAAGGGGTCGTTTTGGCCGAAGCGATGCATGCCGCTGGCGAGCCGCTTAACTTTGTGATCGGTTGCAATGGATCTGGCCAAAATCTGGCACATGACTGGGCGCGGCAACTTCGAGATGTCTCAGCATGTTCGGAAACGCTCTTTGTTGCGAATGATGTGGTGGGGTCGGATGAGGCTGGGTTTTATGACCTCGTGATCGCACATAGCATCCAACCAAAGCAGCTGCCGGCAGCACTTGTTCAGGTGATGGACCAGGGGCCGCGAAACCGGCAGCATGTGCCCAATGCGCCCCAATTGCACGGACGGAAAATCCTGATTGTCGAGGAGGAGGCCAGCAACAGGATGCTCCTAAAGGCGTTGGTAGAGGCGACCGGGGCAGAGGCCAGCATCGCACCAACTGCCGAGGAAGTGCCCAAGCTGCTAGCAAGTGTCAGGCCGGATGTGTTGATGCTCTCGCTGACGCGAGATCGTGCGGTTGGCCTAGACTCGATTCTGCACTCTGTATCTAGCGAAGATCAGCCGTCGGTTATTGCGATTCTAGCCCATCAAGCTGATCCGATGCGGGGAAGATACATCAAAGCAGGTGTTACCAAGTTTTTGCCAAAACCACTCGCAGTACATCAGGTCTATGCGGTCTTGCGCGAGGAAGCGCGAAGGCTGCCGGAGCGACCAGAGATGCCCGCTCAACGGTCGAAAGAGGCGGGCTAAAATCGGTTTGGCGCCAAAGAAAATGTGCCGAGATACAGCACTCTGCGCTCTCGCAAGAGGCTTAGTACCGAGTGGTCCTAGTTGGTCAGCCTCTTTCCTGAGCAGGCTTGGACTTTCTCAGATTTGTTTCTCGGGCATTTGAACGACCAAGCCGTCTAGTTCCGCAGTGACCTTTAATTGGCAGGTCAGGCGAGAGCGCTCATCATCCGGCTCAAATGCGAAGTCGAGCATATCGACTTCCATATCCTCTTTTTCAGGCAATTTGTCTGCCCATGCCGGGTCGACATAGACATGGCAGGTCGAACAGGCGCAAGCGCCACCACAATCGGCATCAATGCCAGGAATGTTGTTGGAAACGGCCCCTTCCATCACGGTCAGGCCCTCTGCGACCTCAACTTCGTGCTTTGTGCCGTTATGCTCGATATAGGTGATCTTTGCCATTCTCTATGCATCCCAATTCGTGATTCCGGGCGAGGGTTTACCGATTTCTGCGTTTCGGTTCTAGAGCCTCTTCATCCGTCTCGCCAATAGTGATCGCCATACTGCGCCCAGATGAATACGGAGCAGCCGCAGGAGCAGGAATTGCGTCCTTTGATTTCGCCCGATCCTCGGCGCGCATCGATCGCAAAAAGCGTTGGGTCCAAAAGATCGCTGCCGTACCCACAAGCGCTCCGGCAATGGCTTGGATTGCGACGGCTCCGGTGGCTCCCGTGGTGCCGCCAATGGCGAACGCGAGAGCGGGTATGACAAGGGCATCTCGACTCCAATTGAAGATCGTTGACCACATGGGGCGGCCGAGATTGTTGAACGCAGAATTCGAGACAAAAAGAGCTCCGGTAAACAGATATGCCGCAGCTCCATAGAGCGTAAAGGCCTCCAAAACCTCCACGCCTGCCCCACTGAGCCCAAATCCAGTTTTGATCGATCCCGATAATAGGAACAATGTGAGCCAGATTGTGAGAACGTAGCAGCCGATGAAGATCAACGCATCGCGGTATGTGGACAGTATACGGTCTGTTAGCCCTGCGCCTAGATTCTGGCCGAAAATCGGCCCCACTGCGCCGGACAGAGCAAAGAGCCCTGCGAAGCCCAAAGCTGTGACCCGGCCAACAACGGCCCAGCCAGCGACGGCGGCATCGCCGAAATCGGAGATGACACTGATGAGATATGCATTACCGAACGGCGTTGAGAGCTGGGTCGCGACTGCCGGTGCAGCGATTGCGAGAAGCGGCCGAGCGTCTTTCATCAGGCCCGACAGGCTCGGTCTCCCGATGATATCGTGAACTCTGAGTGCGAACCAGAGCCCCAGTCCAGCGACGAAAACGCGAGATAAGGTCGAGACAATTGCAGCACCTTCAACGCCCAGACCCAACCCCCAATCGAAAATGAAGACCGGGTCTAAAGCCGCGCCGAAAATCCCGCCAAAAAGCGTAACGAACATGGCGCGCTTTGCATCTCCAACCGAACGGAGCAGGCCACTTGAGACCATGCCGATACCCAAGAGAGGAACAGATGGAAGAACGATCGCTAGAAAGTTTGCAGCGATTTCCAAGGCTTGCCCATTGGCCCCTAAGAGCTTCAAAATCTCGTAGCGGAAGACCCAAGTACCGAGTGCACACGCACTGAGTGCGATCACAAGCAGGGTAATCGCAGAACCCGCCAAGTGCCTGGCATCTTCTCGACTGCCTCGCCCGACCGCCTTGCTAACCGTCGCTGTCGCGGCGATGGCGAGGCCGATAGAAACGGAGATCATGAAAAACTGGATGGTGCCCGCATAACCGATTGCTGCCGCCATCTCGGTCTCACCAAGAAGCGAGATGTAAAAGAGGTTGGCGAGGTCTACGATGAAGAGCGACATCAATCCGACTGTCGCGGTGGAGGTCATCACCACCACATGGCGCATGGTAGATCCGCGCGTGAAACGCGCATCGATGGTTTTCTCGCCGCTCATCTATTCGGCCGGAAGCGGCTGACGGGCAAGGACGGTCTCATTGCCTTCGGTCGGGTGGCGCGGGACCAAGAATGCCAGGAACAGTGAGACAAGCGACATGGCGACCGCCAGTAGGAAAACCGCCATAGGCTCTACCAGCCAGAGATAACCGAGTGCCGCAGGTAGGAAAACCGCTGCGATGTGATTGATCGTGAAGGCGACGGCAGCGGTCGGCGCTTGGTCTGCTGGGTCGGCGATCTTTTGGAAGTACGTCTTCTGTGCAAAGGCGATCGCAAAGAAGAGGTGATCGAGCACATACAGCGCCGCAGCAACCTCCCAAGGCCAGTCGAACATGTAGACGCCTGCATAGAGCGTAAAGACGCCGAACAGGCCGATGTACTCGATGATCATTGCCAGTCGTTCGCCGTAGTTCTGAATCAGGCGTCCGACCAGCGGCGCGATGATCATGTTAGCGATGTAGTTGATGATGAAGATCGCCGCGAGGCCCTCGACCTCCATCCCAAACTTCTCGACCATCATAAAGGGCGCGAACACGATAAAGATCTGCCGCCGGGCACCCCCCATGAAGACCAACGCATAGTAGAGCCAGTACCGCCAGCGGAGCACGATTTCCTTGCGTTGGACTGTGTGGCCCTCGAAATGCGGGAAAACGAACCAGGCGTAGAGCGAGAGCATCACGACCATGCCGCCGCCGGCCACATACATGGCGTTAAAGTCAGCATCTAGGACTTCCCGCGCCGCCAAAACGGCGGAGTAGGCAATCAGGGAGCCTGCCGAACTCGCTGCAACGATCCAGCCGAGCTTTTGAGGTGCGTTTTTCTTGTCCAGCCATTGGAGTTGCAGTGACTGGTTCACCGTCTCGAAGTAGTGAAAACCCATCGAGCCGACATAGGTCGTGAACAGGATCCCCCAGAAGGAGGGGAACTGCGATGTCACCATAGTTGCCGCCCCGAGCAAGAAGATCGAGATGATCGCCAGTGTCTGCTCTCGAATGAAACGGATCAGGAAGACGACGAGGAAGGCGAGGAAACCCGGTATCTCGCGAACCGTCTCACGCCAGCCCGTGTCCGCGCCATCGAAATTGGCGACCTCGACCGCGAAGTTGTTGATCAGCACCATCCAGAGCGAGAGCCCGAACCAAACTCCCCCAGACATCATGAGCAACATCGCCTCGGGCCGACGCCAGCGGGACAGCTGGTTTGCCTGGTCTATCGGGATGGTGGCCATAGTGAGGTCTCCGCAGTGAAGCGCCTTTCTCGGGCATATACCTGAAGGCATGCAGGTGCCAGAGATCCGTGCATCGATCTCAGACGGCACATCGCTCCTGTGGCGGCGAAAGCGCAGGCTGGGATGTGTAGTGGTGCAAACAAAAAAGGCCGACAGATCGCCGGCCCTTTGAAGAGGATTTGCGGGGCCGATCAGTTCTTGGCGTAGTACTCGACGACTAAGTTCGGCTCCATCATCACAGCGTACGGAATGTCGCCGAGTGTTGGGACCCGAATATAAGTGGCGGTGAACTTGGAGTGGTCAGCCTCGATATACTCCGGCACGTCGCGCTCGGGCGATTGAACCGCCTCTAGCACTAGGGCCATGTCCTTGCCTTTCTCGGAGACCTCGATCAGATCGCCTTCGCTTACACGGTAAGACGGGATGTTGACCTTCTGGCCGTTCACCTTGACATGGCCATGGTTTACGAACTGGCGGGCGGCGAACATGGTCGGCACGAATTTGGCACGGTAGACAACGGCGTCGAGACGACGCTCCAGCAGGCCCACAAGAGCTTCACCCGTATCACCACGCATCCGTTCGGCATCTGAATAGATGCGGCGGAACTGTTTTTCCGTCAGATCGCCATAGTAGCCCTTCAGCTTCTGCTTCGCGCGCAGCTGAAGGCCAAAGTCGGACATCTTGCCCTTGCGGCGCTGGCCGTGCTGACCCGGTCCATACTCGCGGCGGTTTACAGGAGATTTCGGGCGACCCCAGATGTTTTCGCCCATCCGGCGGTCGAGTTTATACTTCGATGCAGTCCGCTTGGTCATCGCGGTTTGTTCCTTCGATCAAAATTCTGGCGGTCTCCTCTCCCCCCGGCTCATCCGAAGGGCGACAGGGTCCCGGTTTCCCGGACCACGAACGCCAACAAAGCCACCCTAACGGATGGCAGGCGCGCCGTATGACGGATCGGGCTTGGGAAGTCAAGCTGGGCAAAGCCGTCAGCTTGCTTAGAGGTCTTTGGCTAGAACTGTTTGCAATTGTTGATTACTGTTGGGCCTATGGTTGAAGGGGGAAACCGAATGACGATCCGCGCGACGATATCGACCTTAGCTCTGTTAGGATTGCTGGTGGCATGTGAGAACCCACAGACAGCCGATAGTTTGGGTTTTGACGATAAAGCGCCGGACGCACCTGACCTAGTTGACCGCGGCGTCCCGGCTTTGACAGCCAAAGAGATTGAAATTTTCCTTCGCGATAGCACCCTGATGCATGAAGGCGAAACCCGAGTCTGGGTTGTCTATGTCGGCGAAACCGGTGAGTTGCGCGGTCTCTCGACGGATAAAGAAACACAAGGCATTGAGAAAGCGAAAGGCAGCTGGGAGATCCGTCCGGACGGACATATGTGCCGCGAGTGGGATACTGATTGGGGAGGAGGTACGAGAGGCTGTGCGAAGGTATACCGATACGGCAAAAACTACCTTTTTGTAGCGGAAGGAGAGACCGTCGAACAGCAGGAAGGGAGAGAGATCCTTCGCCTCAGGTTCCCAGGCAATCCCCAGAACCTCTAACCAAAACGCTGCTTGATCCGCTCGAGGATTTGGTCTCGTGTCTGTCGATAGGCCGAGAGACGCTGATCTCGTGTCTCGCCGAGTGCCGTGGGGTCGAGCGTTGGCCAGTATTCGACTTCCAATGAAGCATACCGAGTAAACTCAAGCGCCCGGCGTTGCGCCGCCGGTGAGAGCGCTATGACTAGATCAAATGCCTCAATGTCATCGCCCCATGCCTCCATCTCGTCGAAGCTCTTGCCCCGGTGCTTGCGGATATCGACACCTTTCTCTTCGGCGACAGAGACCATGAAGCCGTCAACCTCCATCTCCGAGAAGACGCCGCAGGATTGGACGAAAACCTTGTTACCGTGCAGCTTCTTCATTGCGCCTTCCGCCATGGGTGAGCGGACCGCGTTGTGATCGCAGCAAAAGAGGACCGAACCAGGCAGATCGGCCATCTTTGCCTCAGCCCCGGAATTGAAGTGCGCAGACGACCGTGAAAAGGCGCCTTGCCGTGTCATGATCTGTCAAAAACTTGCCTTCGAGCCGATCGGTCAGGATCCGCGCACCTTCGTCATGAATCCCGCGCCGGCCCATATCGATTGCTTCGATCTTCGAGGGCGGCAGGCGTTTCACCGCGTCGAAATAGCTCTCGCAGATCTGGAAATAGTCTTTGATGGTGGCGCGCAGCGGGGAGAGCGAGAGGTGGAGATCTGTGATCTGCTCTCCTGCTTCGTTGGTCACCGAGATCTGCAACAGCCGATCCGCCATGCCGATGCCGACGTGATAAGGGCCCGTGCCCTCATAGACGGCTACCGCGAACTGATTGTCCTCGGTCAGGTCAAAGATTGCGATGTCTAGCTCTTGTTGGATCTCTGGCGTTCGGGCACGAGGGCGTTCCTCAATCAGTTGAACCCGGCTGATCCGGTCGGTTGGGGCGAAATCTGTCATAGAGCGTCGAGCCTCGCGCGGACACTGAGGCCGTGGGCCTCGAGACTTTCGGAATGGGCGAGCGTTTCTGCCGCCGGCCCAATGGCGGCCATGCCCTGGGGTGTCACTTGGGCTAGGGTCGTCCGTTTCATGAAATCGAGCACCGACAGGCCCGAGGAGAACCGCGCCGAGCGGGCAGTGGGCAGGACATGGTTGGGCCCGCCCACATAGTCGCCAATCGCCTCAGGTGTATGGGCGCCGAGGAAGATCGCGCCTGCGTGGCGTATCTGGTCGCTGAGCGCGATGGGATCTTCAACGCAAAGCTCTAGATGTTCTGGCGCGATCCGATCGGAGAGGACCGCGCCATGGTTCAAATCCTGGGCGATTACAATCGCGCCATGCTGGCGCCAGCTCGCACCCGCGATATCCGAGCGCTGCAAACGCTGCAACAGCCGGTCGACTGCGCGGCCGACTTCCTCGCCAAACGCGGCATCATCGGTGATCAGGATGGCCTGGGCGCTCTCGTCATGTTCGGCCTGGCTCATCAAGTCAGTCGCGATCCAATCGGGGTTCTGGTTGGCATCGGCGATCACGAGGATCTCTGATGGCCCGGCGATCATGTCGATCCCCACTTGGCCGAAAACCCGGCGCTTTGCGGCCGCGACCCAAGCATTTCCCGGCCCGGTGATCTTGTCCACCGGTCGGATCGGGCCCGCGCCGTACGCCAGGCCCGCAATCGCCTGGGCCCCGCCCGCGCGATAGACAGTCTCGATCCCTGAGAGACGGGCGGCGAGCAGAACCAGCGGGTTCACCTCGCCATCAGGGGTGGGCACGGTTATTACCAGGTCACGCACGCCCGCGACGGCGGCGGGGATCGCATTCATAAGGACTGACGAGGGATAGCTGGCGAGCCCACCAGGCACGTAGAGGCCGGCGGCATCAACCGCGCTCCAACGCCAGCCGAGAGTCACGCCCACCTCATCCTCCCACATTTCATCCTGGGGAAGTTGGCGTTCGTGGTAGGCGCGAATCCGCGTCGCTGCGAGTTCCAGTGCAGCGCGGTCTTCGGGATCGACTGTCGCGATCGCCGCGTCGACCTCAGCACCGCTAAATGACACTTTTGCCTCGGCCATCTCCCAACGGTCGAACTTGCGCGTAAGCTCGATCACCGCGTCGATACCGCGTTCACGGACATCTGCGATGATATCGGCCACGGCAGCATCCACGTCTTCGCTCACCTCGCGTTTGGCGGCGAGCAAGTCACGAAACCGTTCTTCAAAGTCCGGTGTGTCGTGATGGAGAAAGACGGGCATTCGGGGCTCCTTCGGGCAACGATCCGTCCCTTTACAGAAGCCCGCCCGCCCGGGCAAGAAGGCCCGAGAAAGACAATAGGAGCAGGTATGGACCTCACTCGGGCCGAAATCGCGCGGATCCACGAACTGATAGCACCCCATATTCGCCGCACACCGGTGATTGAGACCGATGGGATGGTGCTGAAACTCGAATGCCTCCAACATGCAGGGAGCTTCAAGCCGCGAGGTGCGTTTGCGAATCTTTTGACGCGCGAGGTGCCGAAGGCGGGGTTGGTTGCAGCCTCTGGAGGAAACCATGGCGCGGCCGTGGCCTATGCGGCGAGAGCTCTCGGCTATCCGTCGCAGATCTACGTTCCGGATATCTCCTCGCCAGCGAAGATCGCGCTCATTCGCCGTTTGGGCGGCACTGTGGTGGTTGGTGGCGCCGAATACGCCGAAGCGCTGTCAGCGTCGCTCACGTACCAGCAAGAGACTGGAGCGATGACAGTGCATGCTTATGACGCGATCGAGACCTTGGGCGGGCAGGCAACACTTGGCCGAGAGTTGGAAGAACAGACCTCGCTCGATACGGTTCTGGTTGCCGTCGGCGGCGGCGGTCTAATCGGTGGGATCGCCGCTTGGTATGCGGGACGGACCAGAATAGTCGCGGTAGAACCTGAATTGAGTTGTTGCTTTGATGCGGCGCGTCGGGCCGGGGAACCTATCGATGTCTCGGTTGGTGGTATCGCGGCAGATAGTCTGGGCGCGCGCGCACTGGGTGAACTTTCTCATGCAATCGCAAAGGATTTTGTTGCCCAAAATTGCTTGGTATCTGACGAGGCAATCGTCGAGGCGCAGACCTGGGCGTGGCAGGCGCTCAACCTTGCTGTTGAACCAGGGGGCGCGACTGCGTTGGCAGCAATTCGCTCTGGTGCTTATCAGCCTCAGCCAGGGGAACGGGTCGGGGTCATTATGTGCGGCAGTAATGTTGATCTGACTAAGCTGTCAGCGTCGTCCGCGTAGCGTCTTGATGACAATCGAAGCGAAGTCTGCCGGAAGCCCAACCATGGGTCGTTTGACCTGACCTCAGGAACCGTTTACCCACGCGTCTGCACGTTTATAGGAGCCCTCTGATGATCCGCCATCTATTCTCCCTGGCCTGTGCTTTGGCCATTTTCACCGCAGTGCCTGCTTCGGCACAAAATACGCTGAACATCCAGCTAAAATCCGGAGTGGTGAAGATTGAGATGCTGCCAGATTTGGCGCCAAATCACGTTGAACGGATCAAAACGCTCGCCTCGCAAGGTGCCTATGACGGCGTCGCCTTTCACCGAGTGATTGATGGCTTCATGGCCCAAGCTGGGGACGTTCAACACGGTAAGGTTCAGACAGATGGCAGCGTCTCCCGTCGTGTTGGCTCGGGTGGATCCAGCCTGCCCGATCTTGCGCAGGAGTTTTCTGCGACACCGGTGACACGCGGAACTGTTGCAATGGCGCGGACGCCCGATCCAGACTCGGCCAACTCGCAGTTTTTCATCATGTTTGAAGATGCCTCCTTCATGAATGATCTGCCGTCGTCTGTGCGTGAGCAAGTCCTCGCCGATCCCGACCTGCTCGACGAGGCCGCAGCCAATCCAAACCGAAATCAGTTCATCCGTAACTTCTACACTGTATGGGGAAGGGTCTCGAGCGGTATGGAACTCGTGGACAACATTAAGAAGGGCTCACGTGCCAATAACGGCTCGGTTTCTGAACCGGATCAGATGATCCGTGTTTGGGTCGAGTAACCAAGACCTTAGGAGCAATACGAATGGATCAGATCCTGCGCGAGCTGGCGCTCGAAGCTGGGAAAGCCGTAATGTCAGTTTATGAAGGGCCGGATTTCGAAGCGCGGGCGAAGTCGGACAACTCCCCAGTAACTGACGCTGATCTCGCGGCGGACAAGGTGATCGCGGACGGATTGGCGAAGGCTTTTCCGGAAATCCCCGCGGTCACTGAGGAACAAGCGGAAAGCCATGATCAAACCGGTTTGCAACGGTTTTTCCTGGTCGATCCTCTGGATGGTACGAAGGAGTTTGTGCAACGACGGGGTGATTTCACCATCAACATAGCCCTGATCGAAGACGGTCGTCCGACGAAGGGCGTTGTCTATGCACCTGCTAAAGGGCGATTGTTTCGAACCAAAGGTGGGGGGGCTGTGCAAGAGCGTGTTGACGGCGATTGCGTTCCGGTCGCGGGTACTGAGACACCAATCGCTGTACGAGAGCCCGACAATTCTGCGCTGATCGTGGTTGCCTCAAAATCACACAGAGACAAGGCGACAGATGACTTCATTTCTCAATACAATGTCGGTGAGTTTACGGCGGCTGGGTCGTCGCTGAAGTTCTGTCTGCTTGCCGCCGGGGAGGCCGACTTCTATCCCCGTTTGGGCCGCACGATGGAGTGGGATACAGCAGCCGGCCACGCTGTTCTGTTGGCGGCTGGGGGGAATGTCCTGCGCTTCGAAGAACGCACTGATCTGGCGTATGGCAAACCTGGATATGAGAATCCGTTTTTCCTTGCCTACGCCCAGGGTGTTACACTTTAGGCGATGAAGTCTGTCATCGTCATTCCGGCGCGTTACGCCTCCAGTCGGTTTCCTGGGAAACCTTTGGCGCCGCTCGTTGGTGCAACGGGTGTTGCAAAATCACTCATTGAGCGCAGTTGGGAAGCGGCCCAAGCTGTATCCGGTGTCGATCGGATTGTCGTGGCGACCGATGATGGGCGTATTCGCGAGGCGGCGCTAGCCTTTGGCGCGGAAGTCGTCATGACCGCCGAGACATGTGCCAATGGTACGGAGCGTTGTGCCGATGCTCTTAAATCGCTTGGCGAGCCTGAACTCGTGGTGAACCTGCAGGGTGATGCACCACTCACCCCACCATGGTTCATCGAAGCGTTGATCGAGGAGGTCGCTTCGAACCCTGACGTCGCGGTCGCGACACCTGTCTTAAGATGTGATCGAGAGGCGTACGAAAGCTTCAAATCGGATCGTGCTGCCGGGCGCGTCGGAGGAACGACCGCGGTTTTCAGTCAAACCGGTCGAGCACTCTATTTTTCGAAGGAAGTCATCCCTTTTGTCTCACAGCCGTTCGATGCTGGAAGCTGCCCTGTTTTCCATCATGTCGGCGTCTATGCCTATCGCCCAGCGGCACTTGCTGAATATGTTGTCATGGGCGAGACCCAGCTAGAGCGCGAAGAGGGGTTGGAGCAACTCCGATTTCTCGCACATGATAATCCCGTTCACTGTGTGCCGGTGGATGCCAGAGGCGCATCTTTTTGGGAGCTGAATAACCCCGAAGACACACCTAGGATCGAGGCGGTGCTCAAGGCGAGGGGCATGGTTTGATCAGCCGATAAGGGGCCTGGGACATCATCGCGAAGTACAGGACTCGCCCGATCGAAGAAGCGCTTCATGTGCGTTTTGTCGACGGAAATTGGAGGCTTTCAGAGTTTAACTAGACTAGATGTCGCTTGTTCTCTGCCCTTTTCCCAACTCGATCGCGGCCTTGCCCGACATCTCCGAGCCGCGGATTGGCCACAGTTTCGTCGCGTTAGGACGGGAAAAAGACGCCAAACATGAGCTCAGAGATGGTTTCTTCATTTCTTGCTATGCTTTATCCAAGACACACCCGAACACGTCGGGATTGAGAGAGTTCAGGCCATGATCAAAAAAGTAACCAAGGCGGTCTTCCCGGTAGCGGGCCTCGGTACTCGTTTCCTGCCGGCGACGAAATCGGTGCCGAAAGAGATGCTCCCACTGGTCGATCGGCCTCTGGTTCAATACGCGATTGATGAGGCGCGCGAGGCGGGAATCGAGGAGTTCATCTTCGTTACCGCAAAGGGAAAATCCGCTCTAGAAGACTACTTCGACGCGTCTTCCAGCCTTGAGCGAGCGTTGGAAGAAAAAGGAAAGCTGGATCTGCTGGCAGAAGTCCGCAACTCTACGCTTCCTTCTGGCGCGATTGCTCATATCCGACAGCACGAAGCGCTGGGGCTTGGCCACGCGGTTTGGTGTGCGCGTAACCTGATTGGTGACGAGCCATTCGCTGTCATTCTACCAGATGACGTAATTGCGGGAGAGCAGTCCTGTCTGGCGCAGATGGTGGAGGCCTATGCCGCCAACGGTTCCGAGGGGTGCATGGTGGCGGCAATGGATGTCCCCGCCGAGAAAACCAAAAACTACGGCGTTTTGGATATCGCTGAAGATATGGGCCGTCTGGTGCGCACGCAAGGTATGGTTGAAAAGCCGGAACCAACCGATGCACCGTCGAATACAGCTGTGATTGGTCGATACATTCTCACGCCAGATGTGATGGTTAGCCTGAACCAAATGAAAAAGGGCGCGGGTGGAGAGATCCAGTTAACAGATGCGATTGCCGAACAAGTCAGCGCTGGCCGTCCAGTCTTTGGATACCGGTTCGAAGGGACTAGGTTCGATTGTGGGTCAAAGGCGGGTTACCTTCAGGCCACCGTAACATTCGCGCTTGAGCGCGAGGAATTGGCCGATGAGTTTCTCGACTACCTTAGAGCAATTACTGAGAAGCGTGTCGCGGCGGAATAAGAAACACGACCACGTTCAGGTAAGTCATGGCGGTAGGTAGGCGTGTTTTACTCGATGTTACGCGCAGCTTAAGTCGGCTCGCCGTTGCAAGGCCCAGCGGGATCGATCGGGTTGAGCACGCGTATCTCGACTGGGCAATTTCACGCGATGGGTTGTTCCTAGTAAAGATTGGTCAGAGCAACTTCCTTCTCTCTTCAGAGGGCGCGGCTGCGCTCAGGCGGCTTATCCTGGGTGAAGATGAAGCTTTGGATGTTAAAGCGCGTTTGCGACCTGACCGTAATTTAAGGGTGCGAATGGGCGAAAGCCTCGTTCGGAGGCTGGCCATTGGGAAAGGCAATTTGCAGGAGCTCGCCAAAAAGGCGGATGTCTACCTGAATGTCGGACACGCTCTGCCAAATGAGCGGTCCATGGACGCGATATCCGCTCTGAAGCGCCTGGTGATGATCCATGATCTGATCCCTTTGACGCATCCGGAGTATTCGTCGGTGAAAGGGCCTGAGCAAGCGCGAACGAGACTCAGACGTGCGCATCATGCTGACCACTTGATGGTGAACACCGAGCACACGGGGTATTGCGTCGTCCAGTCGGCATCGGAATTGGGGCTGAAGCCCAAACCGGTGAGCAAGATAGCCCTTGGGATCGATGTCCCGCCAAGACCGGACATCTCCGCAGGGGATCACTTCGTCTATCTTAGTACGATTGAGCCTCGAAAAAACCATTCTCTGCTACTTGATATCTGGCAAAGGGATTGGCCTAAGCTTCATTTTATTGGCAGGCGCGGATGGCAGAACCGAGACGTCTTTCGGCGTCTCGATAAGCCGCCAGCGAACATAGTTGAAGAGCATGGTTTGTCAGATGCCCGGGTTTGGCTGCGTCTAGCATCTGCAAGGGCGCTGCTTTTCCCAAGCCATGTGGAGGGCTATGGCCTACCCCTAGCTGAGGCGCTTTCATTCCGGACACCAGTGATCGCTTCGGATCTGCCGGCATTTCGGGAGATTGCCGGAGATGTCCCAGACTACCTCGATCCGAACGACCGGGAGAGTTGGCGGAAGATAATCCAGGATTACACCACAGGCGGGAACGCGCGAGCGTCTCAAATCGATCGTATCGGTGGTTGGACAGCACCGCGATGGGATAACCATTTCAACGAGTTGGAACGCCTGCTAGAGGACCTCTAGCTCTCAAGACGGGCGTAACCTGCTCGAGTTTTTGGCAAGTTCTGCCAAGTCAGCGGAACAGCGTGGAAGCTGACCTGAACATGAGAACGACTGGGATTTCATAGCGTTTGATCATATGCTCCCACCGAAGGTTCGGTCCGGATCACGGCGTCCAACGCGTCAAAGATCACTCGAAGTTCGTCGTTCGATTTGGCCGTTTCACAAACGACCACCAGATTGGGTGTGTTCGATGACGCACGGACAAGCGCCCAAGCACCACCTTCGAGAAGCACGCGAGCACCGTTGACGGTTACGACACCTTCCATCTTCAAGCCGCCGAGGGTTTCGCCGGCCTTTTGCATTTCGACCAGTTTCGACTGTAGCCTCTCAATCACGCCGTACTTCTCTTCATCCGCGCAGTAGGGGGACATCGTGGGAGACGAATAGGTTTTTGGCAGGGCTCGCCGAAGATCCGACATCGAGCTTGCCGGATTGCGATCCATTAACTTGCAGAGTTCGACCGCAACACGCAGACCGCAGTCGTAGCCGCGTCCGATTGGGCCAGCGAGGAAGTAGTGGCCTGATTTCTCAAATCCTGCCAATGCGCCAAGTTCATGCACGCGCCGTTTCATGTGGCTATGGCCTGTTTTCCAGTAATCGGCTTTCGCCCCGCCCTCGATGAGTGCCGGATCGGATGCGAAAAGGCCGGTGGATTTCACGTCGGCTACAAATGTAGACCCAGGGTAGAGCTTGATTAGATCGCGGGCCATAATCACACCGACCTTGTCCGCAAATATCTCCTCGCCCTCGTCATCGACCACGCCACACCGATCGCCATCGCCGTCGAAACCCAGTGCCAGATCAGCACCATGTTCCTTCACAGCTGCCGCCATGTCGTTGAGCATCTCCATCGCCTCAGGGTTCGCGTTGTAGTTCGGGAATGAGTAGTCAAGCTCGCAGTGGAGTGGGACCACTTCACAGCCGATGCGTTCGAGCACCTCTGGCGCAAAAGCGCCTGCCGTTCCGTTTCCGGTAGCGCAAACTACTTTCAGCCTTCGGGTCATTTTGAAATCGCCGCAGAGATCGTCTATATAACGCTCACCGACCCCTTCTGCGCGCACATACTTCCCGCCCTCTCGGAAGACACCTTCCCCTGCTAGAACGATTTTCTTCAGTCGGCCCATTTCGTCTGGGCCATGGGTGAGTGGCCGGTTCATACCGATTTTTACACCGGTCCATCCGTTCGGATTGTGCGAGGCCGTGACCATTGCTACGGCCTGTGCGTCCAGATCAAACTGCGAAAAATACGCGACTGGTGAAAGGCATGTTCCAATGTCGCGAACCTCTGCACCGCCCGACATCAGACCGACGATCAGTGCCTGTTTGATCGATAGAGAGTAGCTGCGATAGTCGTTACCTACGGCGACGACAGCGGGCAGCCCCGCCTCGTGCAACTGGGTCGCAAGGCCCAGGCCAAGTGCCTGGATTCCCATAAGATTGATCTCTTCCGGAAAGCGCCATCTTGCATCGTACTCACGAAAGCCGGTGGGCTTTATCATGGGAAGTGTCAGGTATTCGAAGGTGTTCTCACGGACCTCGGTCAATGGGCTGGGCATGCCGGTCATTGGCATTCTCCTAAATCAGGCTTTGGCGAGGTGGTCAAAGTCGACCAGTCGTTTGATGAGTTCGGGCATCTCAGCCAAAGGTATCATGTTGGGTCCGTCAGAAGGCGCCTCGTCAGGGTTCGGATGGCTCTCAATGAAAAGGCCCGCGACGCCGACGGCTACCGCTGCGCGTGCGAGCACCGGTGCAAACTCCCGCTGGCCCCCCGAAGATCCGCCGAGCCCACCGGGCTGTTGGACTGAGTGGGTCGCGTCAAAAATTACTGGGTAACCCGTTTGTGCCATCTGAGGCAGTGCTCTCATATCAGTAACGAGCGTGTTGTAACCGAAACTCGATCCACGTTCGGTTAACAGGATCTTCTTGTTCCCCGTCGACGCGACTTTCGCAGCAACATTCGGCATGTCCCACGGGGCCAAGAACTGGCCTTTTTTGATGTTGATCACGGCATTGGTTTGAGCCGCGGCGAGTAAGAGATCCGTCTGACGGCAAAGGAAAGCTGGGATCTGAAGTATATCAGCAACATCTGCCACCGGCGCACATTGCTCGGGCAGGTGGACATCAGTTAGCACCGGACAGCCAATTGCCGCCTTCACAGCGGCGAGAGTTCCCAACCCCACCTCCAAACCTACGCCACGTTGCCCTGAGACCGATGTCCTGTTCGCTTTGTCGAAGCTTGCTTTGAAGACATAGCCGATACCTGCGTCTTTACAGGCTTCGGCCAGTGGCCCCGCGATGTCGATAGAGTGCTGTTCGCCTTCCGCAGCGCACGGCCCCGAAATCAGGACAATTGGTAGATCGTTGCCGAATTCAACTCCTGGCAAGCTCACGTGATGGGGAGTGTTTATCATCGCCATACCTTCGTTCTGGATGGCGTCCCTAATGGGTGCTTTCTGAGGCAAGAGCAAGACGCATCGTCAGGATCGTTGCAAGAATGCTGCGGTCATGAACTGAAGCCCGCTCTTAGAGGTCGATCGGTCCCATGCGCATAAAATCGCCCTAAAGAGGCGATTTTAAGAGGTACTGATCGCTCAAAGGGAGAAGCGGTGAGACACGCTTGCCAGCACGGACGGCGTGAGAATTGAACGAAAAAAAGGCCGAGACGTCGGGCATCGGAGTGTCGAGCAAGAAATGCTGCAGTCAGGAATGCGTGTGAAATGCCCGAGTGGAATGAGGCGGGTCGAGACCTTGCTGCCGAGCGACTTGGTGACAACCGCCGATCAGGGTGAGTTGGAGTTGCTCTCCTGCGAAAGTCTGGTCCGACCGACGAGGGATCTTCCGACCGACCTGCATCCGATCCGCCTAGATCGGTGGTGCTTTGGCGCTGGTTTTCCTCGACGTGATCTGACCGTTTCACCCGCCCAGCGGGTAGCTGTGAAGGGCGCCCGAATGGGCGCCATGTTGGGCACCGAGGATGGTCTGGTATGCGCGAGCGAACTGTTGGAGCATGATGGTATCCGCCGTCTGGATCGCGATGAGATCGCCTATACGCGATTGGTCCTGCGTACTTCCGCCTTGCTGATCGTGCATGGTTGGGCGCTGGAGGTCCCGGGCATCGAGCAATCCTCCGAGGCTGAGGTCCGGGAGGCTCAGAAGTTTTTTTCAACGCTAGAAGCGGAGTGTTGATCGCCATCGTGTCAAATGTACGACTGTGTCGCTTGATGTCTTCCACTTGCCAGCTAAGGTGCTTTGTATGATCAACGATCTCATCCAACTCTTCCGGAATCCAGAAGCTGACGTTGAACTGCCAGAAGAGGCCGGGCGTGAAGCGGTTGCTGCGCTGTTGGTTGCGGCGGCAAAGGCGGATGGTGTCTATGAACCCTCCGAATCCGCAACGATTGTCGAAATTCTAGGCCGGCACTACGACTTAGATGTGCCTACAGCACAAGCATTGCTGAATGAGGGCGAGCTGTCGTTCGCCGAGGCGGCTGACCTCGTTCGCTTTACCCGCGCCATCAAGAGAGTTGTACCCCATGAGGAGCGGGTCGCAGTCATCGAAGCGATCTGGGAAGTGGCTTTTGCTGATGGGGCGTCTGATCACACTGAGAGCGCTTTGGTGCGCAAGCTTTGCGGTCTGCTCTATGTCGAAGATCGAGACGCAGGTCTGGCACGCCAACGGGTCAAGGCTCGGCTCGGTCTGGACTAGGCGACTTTCTTGAACCTATCGGAGTGAGACCTTCCCGGCCTCCCCCGTTGGGGGAGGGGCGATGGGTGGTGACGATCCGCTAGAGAAAGGCGGTCAAGAGGAAGGCGCAGAGGACGACCGTCATCCAGAGCGCAGTGGCGCCGGAGGGTCGGGTGCGTGCAAGCAAACCTTCTGCCCCGTGGGTTCGGAAGAGCTCAGACTTAGTCCAGGCCCATAGTATGTCGAGCCGGTCTAACAACTCATCCCAGGCCAGCGCCCAGCTAAATCCAAGTCTCTGGCGGAGGAGCCGTGGCAGACCGCGATAGAACCAGTCGCTATCAAGATGCGTCGCGCGCAGCTCTGGCGGATAGAGGCCGGTCCGCATCAGGATCGTGAATGCAAGTGCTGCGAAGAGCAGGAGTTGGAGCTGTGTGACCACGTGTTCGAGCGTGTAGGCATGGTACTTCACATCATAGGGAAGGATATCGTAGAGGAGCCCTGGGAAAACGCCGATCCCGATGCAGAACGCCGAGGCTATTCCCATGGCAATGAGCATGTTCAACGGTGCCTCTTTCGGCCGCATGCCGCTGTCATGAGCGAAGAAGGCGAAGAATGGGATCTTGATGCCTGAGTGGTGGAACACGCCCGCAGAGGCGAAGAGAAGCACGAGCCACGTCCAGAAATACCCTTCCTTCAGCGCAGCTGAGATTATGAGCGACTTCGACACGAAGCCCGAGAAGAGTGGGAAGGCGGAGATCGAAGCAGCTCCGATGATACAGAAGGTCATCGTCCAGGGCATCGTGCGGTAGAGCCCGCCGAGCTCGGACCCTTTGGCCGTGCCGGTACGGAAAAGGACGGCGCCGATGCTCATGAACAGAAGCGCCTTGTAGATGATGTGGCAGAAAGCGTGCGCGGCCGCCCCGCTGATCGCAAGATCCGTCCCGATGCCCACGCCCACGACCATGAAGCCGAGCTGGTTGTTCAGCGAGTAGGCGAGTACCCGGCGCAGATCGTTCTCGATCACCGCCATGAAGATTGGGAATGCGGTCATCGTGGCACCGATCGGGATAAGGATCTCGGTGCCCGCGTACCCGCGCGCCAACGAGTAAATGGCGAGCTTGGTGGTGAAGGCGGACAGGATCACCGTGCCGGTCACGGTGGCCTGCGGGTAGGCGTCCTGCAACCAGTTGTGCATGAACGGGAAAGCGGCCTTGATGCCGAAGGCGATAAAGATCAAGATGCCAGCGGTCGTTCCAAGGTCAAAGCTGTCAAAAGCGATGGAGCCGGTGTCGCCATAGTGGATGATCGTGCCCGCTAGCAGCAGAACTCCCGAGCCGACCTGGATAACAAGATAGCGGATACCGGCGGCTAGAGCCGCCTCGGTGCGTGACGCCCATATGAGGAAGACTGACGCAATCGCCGTGCCCTCCCAAAAGAGGAACAGAGTGACCAGATCGCCCGCGTAGACCGCCCCGATCGCGCTCCCTGCATAGATAGCGCCTGCTGTATGCTCGACCCAGCCGCCTTTGTGAAAGGCGTAGATCCCTCCAATAAAAGCTGCGATCAGGAAGACGTAGCCGAAAATCCGACTGAGACCGTCGAGGCGCACAGTGGTCAGCTCCAAACCCATTACTTCGAACTGGCCTGATAGACCAGGCTCTAGCGACAGGGCTTGGAGGAACCCGAGAACCGGCAGCGTGACGACCCAGATGACCCTCAGCTTCCCAGGTAAAAATGGGATCAGGAGAGCACCAAGGATCAAGATAAGTCCCGGAGAGAGCTCACTTATCATCATAATAATCCTCCGGTTTCTGGAGGAAGCGGCGCAGCTCCTTCGCTGCCAGCACGAGGAAAACGGAGCCTATAAACCCGTAGATTCCGTAGAAACCCCAAAGATGCTCGATCTCGAAGTACCCGTGTTTGTGAACGAATGGGTCGATGAGCAGCAACACCGCGCAGGTTCCATAGACGGTGTAGACAATTCTGGTAATGTTCTTGGGTTTGTAGATCCAGGCCTTTGGCTCGTTTGGATGCTTCATCGGCACGTCGTCGCGAATGTCCGGGTGGCGGTCGGTGTAGAGACGGTCAGCCATTGGTTCCTCCGGATGCGGGCGCCGTGAGCTTGATCTGCTGGACGAGATCCAGAAGTGGGCCGATGCCAAAGAAGAGCACGGCGCACAAGATTGCGGTTATGGCGATCGCTGCCATCATGGGGAAAGGGGCTTCGTGGGTCGCTTGCGGGGTGTCGTCAACGCCGGGCGCGAACCACCCCCGGGCGACGATCGGCAGCAAATAGGCGACATTCAGAAGTGACGAGATCATCAGGACGGCGATGACCCAATAGTCTCCGCCATCAGCGGCCCCAACCCCGATCCACCATTTGGACCAAAGGCCGATGAATGGCGGCAGCCCAATGATCGAGAGCGCACCGATTAGGAACGCGGCAAAGGTCCACGGTTGGCGTTTGGCTAATCCATCAAGCTGGCTGATCTCGGTTAGGTGCGCGGCAGTGTAGATGGAGCCTGCTGCGAAGAAGAGTGTGATCTTCGAGACTGCGTGAGCCGCAATATGCAACGCCGCGCCGAAAATGGCAGCCGGTGTCGCCAGGGCGGCCGCCATCACGACATAGGATAATTGGGAGATCGTCGAAAATGCCAAACGTTTCTTTAGGTTATCTTGGAAGAGCGCGATGAGCGACGCGCAAATTACCGTAAAACCTGCGACGTAGAGGATGGGATCCGACGCGCCGGTCTCGGACAACAGGTCTATGCCGAAAATGTAGACCGTGATTTTGACCACCGAGAAGACCCCCGCTTTCACGACTGCCACGGCGTGCAGCAGTGCAGATACGGGCGTGGGTGCTACCATCGCGGCGGGCAGCCAGAAGTGGAAGGGCATCAGTGCTGCTTTGCCGATCCCAAATGCGTAAAGCGTGTAGAGCACCGCAAGCATACCAGCCGAAAGGCCAGCGCCAGCAAGAATGCCGCCGCCCGCAAACTCCGATCCACCGGCGGCCACATGGGTCCAGATGACCGCTGGCAGCAGGAGCGCCATAGAGGTGGAGATGAGCAGGATCAGGTAAGTTCTACCCGACACCATTGCCTCATCATTCGCTTTGTGTGTGACGAGCGGATAGGTCGAGATGGTGAGAAGCTCATAGAACAGGAAGAGCGTAAACAGGTTCCCGGCAAATGCGATCCCAAGCGCTGATGAGATGGCGATCGCGAAACACATGTAAAAGATCGTTTGTCGTGGCTCGTTGTTCCCGCGCATGTAGCCGATCGAATAGATCGAGTTCACGATCCATAGGCTTGACGCGATCGTGCCGAAGAGCATCCCCAAAGGCTCGATCGTGAATTGCACATTGACGGGCCCGAACATGTGCAAGTCCGGGGTGGCAGGCTGCTCTCCAGCTAGAACCTTCGGCAGGAGGGTTAGAACGACCACAAAAAAGGTGCCGACGGCTGTTGCCATCGTCACGGTCTCTCGTAGGTTTGGGTTGCGACCCGTCGCCCAGATGCCAAGCGCACCGAAGAGCGGCAGAAGAAGCGCAATGTAGATCAGCTGCGCATCCGAGAAGCCCGTGATCATTGCGTGCCTCCCTCGGCCCAACTGGACATTAAGGCCTCGGCCGCGAGGGCAGGGATTTCGACACTAATGCCGCTATCGATACCGAAATAGATAACGGCCAGCGCCATGATCCAAGTGATCACAGTCATCTCGACCGGCAGGTCGCGTGGAAGATCTGCGGCGTCATTTGGAGGGCGAAACCAGGCGACCTCGATGACGCGGCCGATATAGAATACAGCAAGGACTGAGGAGATCGCGATGACGACGATCAGCCACCACATCCCGGCCTCTGCCGCACCTTGGATGAGCATCCACTTCGAGACGAACCCGGCTGTGCCAGGTACTCCGATTAAGCCCATGCCAGCGATGGCGAAGGCGGCCATGGTGAACGGCATGGTCCGGCCGATCCCGTTGAGCTGCTCAATCCGGCGGATCCCAGTTGAATAGACCACGCATCCGATCGCGAGAAAGAGCGCCGCTTTGATGATCGCGTGGTTAAACATATGAGCGATGCCGCCGGTAAGGCCGACAACATTGGCGATCCCGATCCCCATGAGCATGTAGCCCACTTGGCTCACCGAAGAAAACGCGAGCATCTTCTTCACATTAACTTGGAAGACAGCGATGATCGACGGCATCACCATGCCCAGGCTTGCTAGGATCAGCAGCACCACCTGGGCGTTGTTCTCATCGAACAAGAGATCATCACCAAAGATCGAGTAGGTGAATCGGATCAGAAGATAAACTGCGACCTTGGTCGCGGTCGCGGCCAGGAACACCGTCGCTGAAGATGGTGCGAAAGCGTAGGCGTTTGGCAACCAGCGGTGAAGAGGGAACAGTGCAAGTTTGAGGCCGATGCCAACGATGATGAAAGCTCCCCCTGCCAGGATCGGGCGCTCAGCCTCGATGGTGGGGATGATCTGGGCCATATCGTTTAGGTTTAGCGTGCCTGTCATGCTGAACAGGATGCCGACCCCGATCACGTAGAACGTCGCACCAATCGTCCCGATGATCAGGTACTGATAGGCCGCGACCAAGGCCCTGCGGTCCTGGCCCATGGCGATCAGGACATAAGTGGCGAGCGACGAGATCTCCATAAACACAAAGATGTTGAACGCGTCGCCTGTGATCGTCATGCCGAGAAGACCGCAAAGGGCCATCAAGTACATGGTGTAGGTCCAGCCCTGACGCTCAGGCGCCACCTCATCGGCAATGGATTGAGGCATCCAGATCGCAACCAGTGCAGCGATTAGCGAGACAAGGAAAAGGACAAAGCCGTTCAGTGCGTCTATGCGGTACTCGATCCCCACGGGGGGCTGCCAGGATCCCATCGCGTAGGAGATCGTGCCATGTACCAGCACATCGTGCAGGATAAGTGCCGAGATCACCGGCATCGACAGGCAGATCACGAGGCTGATCAGTGAACAAAGCGGGCCTTTGCGCACAATCGCCGTAATTGTTGCGCCCAACATTGGCACGGCAACCTGCAACGCAGGCATATGGACCATCCAGTCGATGGCCACCGCCTCAGTCGGTCCGCTCATTCGGCGTAATCCTCGCGATCGACGGCGGTGACAACGTCATCTTCTTCGATCGTGCCGTACGCCTCATGAACCCGAACGGTAAGCGCGAGTCCGAGCGCAAGCGTGGCAACACCCACGACAATCGCCGTCAGAATCAACACGTGGGGCAGAGGGTTCGAATAGAGAACCTCGGCCTTCTTGTTATCGAGGAGGATAGGCGGCGTTCCACCCAGGATCTTCCCAGGCGATAGGTAGAGAAGATAAACTGAGGTTTGGAAGATCCCGAGGCCCACCAGCGTCTTAACCATGTTTGACTTCGCGACCACGATGTAGAGGCCAGCGCACATCAGGAAGATGGTGACCCAGTAATTATAGTGTGCAGCTACTTCTTCGACGAGGCTCATTTCGTGCTTCTCCCCGTGAAGGCGTAGAAAATTGCGATCATCGTCCCGGTGACTGAGACGAGGACGCCGATCTCAACCAAGAAAACACCCCAGTGCTGACCGTGGACAGCCTGTTCATGTGTCGGCGGCGCGTGTACGAGGCCGTTATAATCGAGGTAGTTACCTCCCGTCATGATCCCATAGATCCCGACTGCGCCGTAGATCAGTACACCAAGGGGTACCATCGCCTCGACTACCCAAATGGGCATAACGCGGATCGCGGCCTCCCGGCCCCAAATGATGGCGTAGAAGATGATTGCCGCGGCGATGATTACGCCCGCTTGAAACCCGCCTCCTGGCCCAAAGTCCCCGTGCAACTGAACGTAAAGCCCAAAGATCAGCATAAAGGGGATGAAGAATTTTGCGGTGACGCGGAGGATGACATCCATGCGCATGAGCTCAGTCCTCCGTCTTGTAGCGTTTGAGGAGGAGCATGACCCCGATCCCTGCTGTGAAGATCACGGCGACCTCTCCCAGGGTGTCAAAGCCGCGATAACTGGCCAAGACGGCGGTAACGATGTTTGGGATATGCGTGTCGTGGTAGTTGTGCTCGATGTAATAGGCACCGACACCGGTATTCATCGGCGAGTCCGCGAGGCCAAAAGCAGGTAGCTCCCAAGTGCCGTAGACGAGCATCACGCCAGTACCCACGGCCACCAACATGGGCAGGATAGCGGTGTAACGCGGCTCGGCCTCGCGGGTTTTCGTAAGATGCAGCGCGCCAAGCAACAAGACGGTCGAGATTCCCGCACCCACCGAGGCCTCAGTCATCGCGACATCAACGCCGTCTAGGATCACCATGACCGAGGCCATCAGGAAGCTATAGGCCCCAGCCAGCACGACCACGGCAAAGAGCTGACGCACCCGCATTACGCCCAGCGTCACGATGGCGAGCAAGGTAAGTAATACCATGTTGATCAGGAGTTCGATGGTCGTGCCTCCCGCGTTGGATCGAGGACCTGCACGTTGACCGTCTCTGAGGTGAGCGGTTCTGATAAACGCTCCCGCAGCTCAGGAAACTCCTCACATGGATCAGTCTCGGCGAGAATTCCTTTGTCATTGGCAAGAATGGGTTTTTCGCCGTCATGTAGTGCCGCACGGGCCAAAGCATGGCTGCCGACCGCGCCTGTAAAGAGAACGACGGCCAGGATGAAGATGAGTTTTACAGTAACGAGCGTGAAGCCCGCCTGAAGGCACATCCCCAGGATAAGGAGGCCGAAGCCCATCGTGTCGCCTACCGATGTTGCGTGCATCCTGGTGAAGAGGTCGGGCATACGATTGAGGCCAATCGCGCCGACCAGGAAGAAGAAACCTCCCAAAGACAGGCAAACGAGGCTCAGTAGATTGATCAACATCTCCTCGTTCATTGATCTTCATCCCCCTTCGTCTCTTGCGCATAACCAAGGGCGCCGTAGCGAAAGAACTTCAAGACCGCGAGCAGACCGATCACGTTAAGCAAGGAGTACGTGATGCCGATGTCGAGGAACTCTGGCCGACCTGTAAGAAAACCAAAGAGTGCCAGTATCAGAATCGCGCCATTGCCGATCACGTTGGCCGCGAGCAATCGATCGAAAGCGGTTGGTCCTGATAGAACGCGCGCGACAGCCAGTGCCAATGCCGCTAGCACCGCAATGATCGGTGGGATCCAGAGCCAGCTATCCAAGGTCTCGAGCGTCACTCGCGGCCCTCCATCCAGCTCACTTTGCGGTTCATTTCATCGTCTTCCATGCCGTCGGCGCCGGCTTGCGTGATCGCATGGACCCAGATGCACTTGTCTTGTTCGCTCACTTCAACCGAGATTGTCCCGGGTGTAAGTGTGATCGAGTTCGCATAGGTCGTCAGCCCTACGGCTGTTCGCTGATCGGCCGGGACTTTCACCATGCGTGGTGAGATTGGGAGGCTTGGGCTCAGCACAATCCGGGTGACATTCAGTGCAGACAGGAAAATCTGCCAGCCGAGCCAAGGCCAGTAAAGCAACGCACGCGGGAGCTTTTCAACCGGGAAACCTTCTTCATCCGTGAGGCCTTTGGCCAATACGTAGGCAACTACGGCGATCGAGAGGATGCCGCCTGCCCATATCAGCCATTCATGCTCCCACTCGCCCGAGAGCAGGAGCCAGTAGGCGAAGAGGGTCGACGATATCAGGAACAGGCGCATGGCGCGGTCAGTCCCCCCTCATGATGTGGCCTGATCGGAGGCCTTCGGTGGTTCGGTCTACGAGCGAAGCTGAAACTTCTTCGAACAAGGTTTCGCCCCAAGGGTTCAACCGCCGCATTGCCGAGCTTCTGGTTCATTTTGGGTAGCGCGCTTGCCGTTTTTACGCAAGGCGCGATATGCAGAGGTCATGGGTGCAAAGGTTCAGCTTCAACAGGAACTCGTCGCCAATATCCAAGGCTGTCGGGTGTGCGCGGACAGATTTCGGGCGACCGAAACGCGTCATGAACCACGTCCAGTATTTGTTCTCTCATCAATGGCGAGGGTGTTGATAGTCGGTCAAGCCCCTGGTGCCCGGGTCCATGCCAGTGGTATCCCGTTCGACGACCCTTCGGGAGATCGATTGCGAAACTGGCTGGGTATTGACCGAGAGGTATTTTACGACCGATCTAAACTTGCCATCGTCCCGATGGGTTTTTGCTTCCCAGGTTACGATGCCAAGGGATCTGACCTGCCCCCTCCGAAACTATGTGCGGAAAAATGGCGAAGCTCGGTCATGGGAACCTTGGATCAGGTCGAACTAACCCTGGTGATCGGTCAGTATGCACAGGCTTGGCATTTAGGTAAGGCGCGAAGCAAGAGCGTAACCGAGACAGTTCGAAACTGGCGTTCGCATATCCAGCATGGTCTATTACCAATGCCGCATCCGAGTTGGCGGAACACCGCATGGCTCAAGAAGAATCCCTGGTTTGACAACGAGGTAGTGCCATGGCTGCGCGAGGCAGTTGGCAAGCTCTGCTCCTAATCTTTTGTCTCGCTTCTTGTTCGGCGGGCGGGCCGTTGCAGGTACCAAGAAGTGCGGTCGGTTCTTCGCTTGTTTCTGACCCTTCAACCGGGCTCGCACTGAGCCGTTGGGATGCTCAAGAACCACGAGCGGTTGTTTTAGCCGTGCATGGTTTTGGCGACTATGGCGAGAGCACTTTTGCTGATGCGGCTGCTTGGTGGGCCGAGGACGGCATTACAACGATTGCCTACGATCAACGAGGGTTCGGGCGGAATGTTTCTCGCGGCTACTGGCCCGGGGCCGATGTATTGGTCACGGATCTGAAAGCGATCGCCGCTCGCGTCAGAGCTGCGCATCCTTGTCTTCCCCTTTTTGTCGTAGGCCACTCAATGGGGGGTGGCGTGGTTCTTGCTGCGGCAACGGATCTTGATGCCGAGGGGATTGTTTTGGCAGCGCCCGCCATTTGGGGGGAGAGCGAGCTTAACCCGTTTCATCGTCTATTGGCATGGACCGCGGCTTCTGTGGTTCCTGACAAACGCTTCACCGGAGAGGGTGTCGTTCGCATCCAAGCCAGTGATAATATTGAGGCTTTGCGTGCATTGGGTCGTGATCCTTTCTATCTGAGTCCGCCGTCTGCCCGAGAGATCTTCGGTCTGGTTAGAGTGACCGATCGCGCGGCGCGCGCTAGCGTAGAAGTCAAGCTGCCAGCGTTGTTGCTGCTGGGTGAAAAAGACCAGATCGTGCCGAATGCAGCGGTCGAGAGAATGTTCGCTCGTCTCAAAGGATCGACGCAGGTAGTTAGGTATGAAGAGGGATGGCACCTCTTGTTTAGAGACCTGCAAGCGCAACGGGTTTGGCAAGATGTCGCTGATTGGACGCGGTCGGAATCTGATCGTAGTTCTTGTTCGAGCACGGGCTCGGGTTGAAGCTTACCAAGCGGTGTCCGGCAAAGGGCCGGACGCGTCAGACCCTTCATCAAGTCCTTTCGGCCTTGAAGAAGGTGATTGGCGTATGTTTCGCCTCAGCCTTTAGCTACAGCAAAGGGGTTCTGGTATAGGTCAGCATGGCTTTCAACCCCGACCTCGAGCACGACGTCCGACCGTGGGCGTGCGACGCAGAGCAAGACATATCCGGCTTTGGACTGACGTTTGTTGATCGCCGTCCCTTTGGGCTGGACGACTTTGCCGCTGAGTTTTCGGGCAGCGCAGGTGATGCAGCCGCCATATGCACAAGCAATAGGAAGCTGAACGCCTGACTTGAGGGCAGCTTCATAAATTGTTTCGTCTTCTGCGACCTGCAGGGTTTTGTTCCCACGGTTCTCAAGGGTGACTCTGTGGGTTTTCATCCGTTTTCTCGAGCGAGTGCGCTGGCGAAAACAGATGGATCGACGTTTCCGCCGCTGATTGTGCAGATGACGGTGTCGGTTGGGATCTGTTCCCCTCGGTACAGTGCTGCCGCCAATGCAACTGCTCCTCCGGGTTCAGCAACGAGCTTGAGGTGCCGGAACGCTTCGGCCATGGCGCTGAGTGCTTCGTCATCGGTGACCGAGAGGCCCGGACCACCAAGACGCTTCACGATCGGGAAAGTCAGATCGCCGGGTGAAGGGGTCACGATCGCATCGCAAATCGACGTGATCGGCCCCTGGTTGGCCAGTCTCTCCCCAGCCTCGAGAGAGCGGGCGAAATCATCGCTGCTTCCTGGTTCCACCGGGCGTACTCTTAGCCCCGAGTGATCTGCTGCAAGAGCAAGTGCGATCCCAGCAGTGAGCCCGCCGCCGCCGCAACAAACCAGGACATCGGCGTCATCGACGCCAGCGGCGCGTGCTTGCTGAGCGATTTCCAAACCTGTGGTTCCTTGCCCAGCGATGACCATGGGTTCGTCATATGGCCGAACCAAGGTTAGGCCTCGTTCGGTTGCGAGCGCCTCGCCGATGACTTCTCGGCTTTCGCCGCCTGGACGATCGTAGAGGACGACTTCGGCGCCATAGGCCTTTGTATTCGCGATCTTTAAGGCTGGCGCGTCGGTTGGCATGATGATTACGGCAGGCGTGCCTGTAAGCTCAGCCGCGTGAGCAACACCTTGAGCATGATTGCCCGAGGAATATGCGATCACACCACGAGCTCTCGCCTCCACCGGAAGGGCCGACAGCGCTGACCAGGCGCCACGAAACTTGAAGCTGCCAGTTCTTTGTAAACATTCAGGTTTGATCAGAATGCGACGGCCAGCCGCACGGTTCAGGAGGTCACTCTCGAGCAAAGGGGTTACGCGCGCATGACCTTCGAGGCGTTTCTGTGCGGCGCGGATGTCGTCGATCGAAACAGGGTCAGTCATGCGTAGTCTTTCAGGAATGCTTGGATTGCGGCCAGCGAGGACGGCTCATCTAAGAAGGGGCAATGGCCTCGATTTGGAATCTCGGCTGTTCTCAGTGCGGGTTTTCGTCGCTTCATCTCGGCGACAGTCTCGGGACTAAGGAGACCAGAGTTCGCGCCGCGAATAACCAGGACCGGGCAATCGACATTCTCGTAGAAAGGCCAAAGATCGGGGAGAGGCCCTTCCATTGCTGCGGCAACAGCATCGCGAAGTTTTGGATCGTAGGAGAGCGAGGGTTTGCCGTCCTGATCAGCGTAGGTGTCGTGGGCGAAGTCCAACCAATCGTCATCGGTCAGATCAGGCGCTTCTCCCTCGAAGGCGGCCTTTAATCCCGCTGCCGCCGCATCAAAGTCGCTATAGGCGACAGGTCGGCCCAGATAGGTCATGATGAAGTCGAGACCACTTGGAACGAGTTCAGGGCCGATATCGTTCAGGATTAGAGCTTTGATCAATCCTGGCGTTTGCACGGCGAGACCCATGCCGATTAAGCCACCACGAGAACTGCCCAGCAGCAAAACTGATGGGATGCCGAGGTGCCCAAGCAATTCAACGGCGTCCCGACCTTCGACCAAAACAGTGTACTCGTTGATTGGATCAGCAGCCCATTCCGACGCGCCTCGACCTCGGTAATCCATAGTAAGAACCCGATATTCGGGCGCCAGATGATCTTTTAGCTTCGCGAAGTCGCGGCTGTCTCGGGTCAAACCGGAAAGGCATAGGACGATTGGTCCGCTTCCACCGGTATCTGTGTAAGCGATGCGGCGGCCGTCACTGGCCTTAAAATTTTCCATTAGACACCTGCGATTGCAGGAATGCTCGTCAGGTCCGAGACAATGTGATCCGGTTTGAACGGGAGCCGATCCAAAGGTTCCCCTTTTCGGTTTGCCCAAGCGACGGTAAAGCCCTGCGCCGCTGCAAAGCATGCATCCCAACAGTTTGAAGAGACAAAGAGAACTTCGTTTTGCGGAATTCCGAAATGGGTGCCAATCAGGTCGTAAACCGATTTCGTGGGCTTGAAGGCTCCTACCGTTTCGACGGATAGAACAGCGTCTAGCACATCTCCAATCTGAGCACTTTCAACAGCACCGTTAAGCATTGCAGGACTGCCGTTTGAAAGGATTGCGGTGTTTTTCCCGGCAGCCTTCAGGGCTGAGAGCATTGCTGGAACTTCCGCGTAGCTCGAGAGCTCCCAATAGAGCTGCAGTAATCGTTCTCTTATCGCAGTCTCCGCTAGACCGTGCTGCTCCAAAGCATAGTCCAGACCGTCCTGCGTCACTTGCCAGAAATCAGTGTGTACCCCGCCGCTTGCCCGAAGCCAGGTATATTGAAGCTGCTTTAGGCGCCAAGTTTCGGCCACAGCGGGCCATGTGTCTGAGAGCTTCTCAAAGCCAGGTTCGGCAGCTGCTTCGCGGGCCGCTGCGGCAACGTCAAACAGCGTGCCGTAGGCATCGAAAACACAGGTCGTAAGGGTCAATGTCTTGCTCCGGTATCGCGGCGGTTTGGGCACCATGACCAAGCCGTTCACGAATAGGAAGCACTTTTTGTCAGGCAGGCGCCCACCCAGCCAGGCGGGCGCTTACTGAGATCTGCCGGAGATTAGCTCGCAGATTTCTGCCGGAAAACCATGGGGCGATGTCCGCCGCGCGCAGGCTTCTCTTCCGTCGGTTCGGGAGACGGTGCCGCTGCCTTGGGCGCAAGTTGTTCAACCGGTTGCGATACCGGTTCTGCTTCTCGCGCCGGGATCGCTGTGTTCTCAGGAGCCGGCCCGAGCGCCAAGGGTGATCCTTCTTGAACGAGTGATTCAGCCATCCGGATGAACTCGTCTATCCGGGCTAACTCTGCAGTCAGCTGGGAGCGTCGCTCCAGCGCGATTTTCATAACATCTGACATCCGGAACTCCTCCAGTGATCGCTGCACCCACATGCAAACAGCAGCAGCGAGAGTTTCGTGAGAATTTAAAGCAACTGAAGAGATCGAACGCGAATCACACCACTCAGGTTGAACTGTAACCGATTAAAGTGAAGCTTGTTCGCTTTCTTGACAAATGGACAGTGCTGTCCAGAGTGATTTGGCGCAAAACTGCTCTGGAGAACGCAATGCTTGAGCCGACCCCTGAGATCGCGACGGCAAAACTGCGTCGCCGCAGCCGCAATCCTCGCGATGGAAGGGTTCGCACCTTGGCCCAGCCCGCCTACATCACGCGGGAAATTCCGTTCTATGAATTCTTGGGTGAAGAGGGACTCGATCGGATCGAGCAGCAGGCGGACTGGTTGATTCAGGAAGTTGGCCTTGAGTTCCGTGAAGACCCTGTCGCTTTGGAAATTTGGCGTGCTGCGGGTGCAGATGTCCGAGACACCCGGGTTCGCTTGCCCAAAGGGATGGTTCGCGAGCTTTGCGAAACGGCGCCATCAGAGTTCACGCAACATGCTCGCAATCCAGCGCGCACTGTCGAGATCGGCAATGGGAAACAAGTTTTCGCTCCGGTTTATGGCCCCCCCTTTGTGCGAGACCTCGAGGGCGGACGACGGTACGGTACACTGGATGATCTGGAGCGCCTAGTTAAGCTCACCTATATGCTGCCCAGCCTGCACCATAGCGGATTGGTCACATGCGAACCTTGCGACGTTCCCGTGAACAAGCGCCATCTCGACATGTTGCTCATCCACATGCGCTGTTCAGACAAGCCGCACTTGGGTGCGATCGTGGCTAAGGAGCGCGCTGAAGACTCCGTCGAAATGGCAAGAATTCTCCACGGAGATATCGACGGTCGCTGCGTGATCATGGGCAATGTGAACACGAACTCACCGCTGTTGGTTGACAAGGTGGTGACAGAAGCAATCCAAGTCTATTGCGGGGCGGGGCAGGGGATCGTTGTAGCCCCCTTTATCCTTGGTGGTGCAATGGGGCCCGTGACGACGGCTGGTTCGATCGCTCAGGCCTTGGCAGAGGCCATGATGTGCTGTGCTTTTAGCCAGCTCGTCCGTCCGGGTGCGCCATTTGTTTTGGGTAACTTCCTTAGCTCTATGAGTTTGAAATCGGGGGCTCCGACATTTGGAATGCCGGAACCCGTCATGTCGAACTTCGTGATCGGTCAGTTGGCGCGGCGGCTTGGTGTGCCGCTGAGATGTGGTGGATCGTTAACCGCGTCGAAAGTCGCCGACGCACAAGCCGCTGCAGAGAGTGCAGATAGCATGCTTTCAACGGCGCTCTGTGGTTCGAACTTCACACTTCATGCCGCCGGTTGGCTCGAGGGCGGCCTCTCAACCGGCTATGAAAAATTGATCCTCGATGCAGATCGGTTGGGCGCCTACCAAGTGATGCTCAACGGACTGCCGTTGGATGACAATGCTTTAGGCGCTTCGGCTTATGATGACGTAGAACCTGCCGGACATTTCCTGGGCTCGGCCCATACAATGGCAAATTATGAAACCGCGTATTACGACGCCGTGATGTCGGACAGCGAAAGTTGTGAACAGTGGGAAGAACGCGGCGCCAAGGAAAGCCAGCGACGTGCTTATGAACGCTGGAACGCGATGCTTGCGGAATACCAAGCGCCTTCGTTGGACCCAGCGATCGAAGAGGAACTCGTTACTTTCGTCGAGCGAAAGAAAGCATCGATGGAAGATGCGTGGTACTGAATACCTGATTTGACATCGTGAGCGGCTGGGTCAGAGTGCCACTATGTCTGATACCCCCTTCCTTGATCTTTCCAATCCTGATTTCTCAACCCGTTCACCTGAAGTGCTGGCCGCGCGGAACGCTGGTTGGTATGCGCGCACCCCCTACGGAATAGCAGTCTTGCGCCACCGAGAAGCGGGCCTATTGCTGCGAGACCGAAGGTTGCGGCAGGGCAGTCATGCCTGGCCGCAGTACATGGGGCTCCGAGGCGCCTTCGCTCGGTTTTGGACGAACTCAGTGATTGCTCAGGAGGGCGCGGACCACAAACGGCTCCGCGCGGTGTTTCAAGGCGCGATTAAGCCCGAGGCGATCGAAGCGATGGTCCCAACTTTTCACAGCGTCGCGGACGATATCATCAACAGCTGGGATGGGCGCGTTGCGATCGAGTTTATGTCCGAGTTTGCGACCCGGTTTGCTGGGCAGGCGATCTGTACCATGCTGGGTCTGCCCAGGACGGAGTGGCATCGGATCGCCGAAGATGCCTCCTGTCTTGGTCTTGCGATGGGTGTGGATGCCAAGAGCCACGAAGGAGAAGTCAACGCGGCGACGGAGCGTCTCTATCTTCTCGCTGAGGAACTGGTTGCCTTGGCTGACGCTGGCAGAGATGGGTTTGTTACGCGGGTGGTTGCTCAAGAGGTCGACCTCAGTCGCGAGGAGCTGCTAAACCTCATCGTTATCGCTATTTTTGGCGGAGTTGATACCACGCGTGCTCAGCTTGGTTTGGGAATGGCTCTCTTTGCCGCTAATCCAGAGCAGTGGTCTTTACTCCGTGAGCGCCCAGACCTCATACCCGCCGCGATCGAGGAGACGATCCGGATGCGGCCAACCACGACCTGGTCAACCCGTGAGGCTCTAGAGAGTTTCGTTTTCGCAGGCCTTGCGATCGCCGAGGGCGAAACCATTCACATTCTAGCCCATGCGACTGCACGTGACCCTCAGATCTGTTCGGATGAAACGTTCTCGGCCGAGGCTGCTCGGAAGATGCATTTTGGCTTTGGTGGCGGGGCGCATCATTGCTTGGGCGCAGCGGTTGCACGGGCCGATATCGCCGCCGCGCTGCGCGTCATGACCCAGCGGATCGCGGCATTTGCAACAAGTGAGACACCGCTGTTTCTGCCGGAAACTGGGAATACCAGCCCTGTTAAACTGCCCCTAACGCTGACCTATCAGGCGCAATGAACCGGCGTCTGGTTTACATTTCGGACGGAACTCTCTCATCGATCACCAGAGGTGAAGAGACGAATGCGGGACAGCTTTTTCGCTTGATGGAGGAGGTTGGTCAGCGACCTTCGCAGCTCTTCGACTATGACCGAGGGGTGCAAGGACGCGGCTGGCGCAGATGGCTCAATGCGGCATCAGGCTTTGGGATCAATCGGTCGATCCTAAGGGGATATGCGTTTCTGTCTATCCGGTGGCGGCCTGGATCTGAAATCTACCTCTTTGGATTCTCAAGAGGCGGATATGCTGTGCGCTCGCTAGCAGGCATGATCGGTCGGATGGGTCTTTTGCGCCCGGCTCACAGGGGTGAACGTAAGATCCGCGAAGCATTCAGGCTTTATGAGCAAGACGAGGCAGATGCGATTAACCGTTTTTCGCAGGACCATTGTATTCAGGACGTGCCAATTCGAATGGTCGGCTGCTGGGATACGGTACGCGCTTTAGGTCTGCCCTATCCCATTCTCTCCTACCTCGCGCCAATGGCGACCGAGTTTCACGATCACACGCTTGGAGCTCATATCGCGCATGGCTACCATGCATTGGCCATTGATGAGGATCGACGCGCCTTCGAGCCTATTCTTTGGGAGAAGAGCCCTAAGTGGCAAGGAAGGCTCGAGCAGACATGGTTCCCGGGTGCTCATGGTGACGTCGGAGGGGAATTGCGGACCTTGCCCGCCGCGCGGCCTCTCTCTAACCTTCCACTGAACTGGATGCTTCAAAGAGCAGCGGATAATGGTTTGACCTTGCCCGAAGACTGGCCAACGCGTTTTCCCGAGGACCCGAGCGCCCCTATTCAAGGATGCCGACGATCAATGGCCCGGGCGTTTCTGTTTCGCCGCCCGCGTCGTGCAGAAGGGGCAGACGGCATTTCCGTGCACTTATCGATCGCCGAGCGGATGCGGCTTGTGCCCGAGTACAGACCGCGTGGGAGTATTGGCCCGCCCGCGGACATAGCGACCTCAGCCTCTGAGACTACAAGATGAAGATTGCCAAGATTACGACCTACCGCCCGGAACAACCAGCCACTCTTATATTTGTCGAGGTGGAGACGAATAACGGCCTCATTGGGCTCGGCGAAACGTGGTTTGGAGCGGAGACGGTAGAAGCAGAAATACATGGTCGATTGTCTCAGTCGCTCTTGGGACAGGATGCCTGCAAGATAACCAGATTGACCCGAGACACGAGGCCTTACGTCGGTGCGTGTGGAACGGGCGCCGAAATGCGGGCCTCTTCAGCGATCGAGATCGCACTCTGGGACCTTGCTGGCAAACGCTTTCAAGCGCCCTTGGTCGAGCTCCTTGGCGGTTCTGTCCGCGCTGGAATCCCTGTCTACAACACCTGCGCTGGACAAGACTACGTTTCAAACAGTTCGGACGTTCGGCCTGATAATTTTGGGCAAGAAACCGGCGAGAAGTTCGAGGATCTGAAAGCTTTCATGGAGCGACCCGTCGAACTGGCTGAGTCGTTGCTCGCGATGGGCATAAGCTCGATGAAGATCTGGCCTTTCGATTTTGCGAGCGGCGCGCGAGATGGCGAAGATATCTCCGGGCCGGACCTTAAACGTGCGCTAGAGCCTTTCGAAGCGATCCGTGCGGCCTTGGGTGATCGTATGGCGTTGAAGGCTGAGCTACATGGCCTCTGGTCTCTCACTGCAGCGCTAAAAATATGCCGCGCTTTGGAGCCTTTGGCGCCAGATTGGGTCGAAGACCCGGTTCGCATGGATCGACCGGATCAGTTGGCAGAACTTGTTGCCCAAACAGACTGCCCTATTGCGGGCGGGGAGACGCTGGGTGGAGTTGGGCAGGTGCAAGGTTTGCTCGCCTCGGGAATTCAATACCCAATAGTCGATGTCACTTGGGGCGGTGGGATTGAATTTGCCCGAGAAGCGGCGGCCCTCGCCGGGGCGAAAGGCCGTCCGATCGCGTTTCACGATTGCTCCGGCCCTGTAACGTTGGCGGTTTCGACCCATTTGGCGCATGCGCTGCCTTTGGTTCGGGAGCAAGAGATTACGCGAGCGTTCTACACCCACGTCTATCCGCGACTCGTCCACGGGCTACCATCCTTGAAGAACGGCGCGCTCATGCTGTCTGATGCACCAGGTCACGGCGTGAAATTGACAACGGCTTTGCGATCTCACCCTCGAACGAAGGTTCGCTTATCAGCCAAATCATAGGACGTGAAGTCCGCTAGAGCCCTTCGGTAACAATGACAGTCGCGATCCCCGCGCCCTCACGGTGCGCTTTTGCTGCTTGGTATCCGGATGAACGGTAGCAATCGACGGCCGCTTGAAGACTGGGGAACTCGATCAAAACATGACGCTCGCGTCCCATAGGGTTCTCCAACTCTTCGTAGTCACCACCGCGCGCTAAAAAAGTCGCCCCATGTGCGCTAAAGGCATCTCTCGCGCCCTCGACATAGAGCATCCATGCGTCCATGTTGGTGACGCTGACATGAGCAATCCAGTATCCTTTCGCCATAGTCCTCCTCCTTAGAACAAGCTGCCTTGGTTGTCGCTGGCAGGCTTTTTTGCTTTCGGTTTCTTCCTCTGCGAAGTTTTTTCAACGTCCTCACCGTCGACGACTGCATTGAGTTTGCCGTCGTGAAACTCGATCTCCAGCTTTTCGCCTTGAGATAGGTTTCTCGCCGAGCCAATCACCGCGCCACCGGAGCGGACCAAGGCGAAACCTCGTTTCAACGTCTGTTGGTAATGGAGCGAGCCGTACAGCCTTGAAAGTCCCGCAAACTGCTCGCGTGCCCGGGATAGTCGATCGCTAAGAACCGCAGGAGACATTCTGCTGGCGCGCCGGTCGAGATCTGCGCGAGCACGCTCCGTGCGCCGCTCTAGTCCTCGTACGAGGCTGCGGGACCGGTCCTGAAGCTTCTCCGAGGCCCTTCCCAGCCGCTCATTGAGTTGAGCAGGTGCAATTCGTGCCGCATGCCGAGCGAGCCTTAGGCGGGCCTGTCCCGTCCTTTCCCGCAATGCAGCCGGTAAACGTATGGCCGCATTGTCGAGGCGTTGCCTACGTTCCTCAAGCAACCGTTCTGGTTGAGGAAGAGCGCGGGCGAGGTCTCCCAGTCGTTGCCTTGCCCGGTTGAGCTGCAATGCGAGCGATCGTATCCGGCGAGCCTCTAGGTCCGACACCATGGCCATCAGGTCAGCTCTTACCGGGACTGCTCGTTCCGCCGCCGCCGTCGGTGTTGGCGCACGCAAGTCTGCGGCATAGTCGATCAAGGTCGTGTCGGTTTCATGCCCCACCGCCGAGATCAGCGGGATGGAGGAAGCAGCAACCGCCCGAACGACGTCTTCCTCGTTAAAGCCCCACAGGTCTTCAACTGATCCGCCACCGCGCGCGACAATCAAGACATCGGGGCGCAGACTGTCTTCTAGCTCGTTGAAGCCTGTGATCGCGCGGGCCACCTCTGGCGCACATTTCTCACCTTGAAACGCGACTGGCCAAACCAGCACGCGGGTCGGAAACCGATCACTAAGACGATGGAGAATATCGCGAATAACGGCACCAGAGGGCGAGGTTACGACCCCGATAACCCGAGGCAAGAAGGGAATTGCCTTCTTGCGGTCCTGATCGAAGAGACCCTCTGCCTGGAACTGAGCTTTGCGCTTCTCCAACATCGCCATCAAAGCGCCAATGCCCGCAGGTGCGATGTCTTCGATCACAATCTGATACTTGGATTGGCCGGGGAAGGTCGTTAGGCGACCCGTCGCGATCACCTCCATACCCTCTTCCGGTTGGGTCGAAAGCCTCGCGGCCACACCCTTCCACATCACCCCAGCAAGGACAGAGCGATCGTCCTTCAGATCCAGATAAACATGACCCGAACGTGGACGGGAGACTCGGCCAACCTCGCCACGCACCCGGACATGGCCAAACTCGCCTTCCACCATGCGCTTGACCGCCCCAGAGATCTCCGAGACCGAGAATTCCGGTGTGTTGACGCCTTCCGGGGCATCGTCGATAAGGCTCATCCTGCCTCCATGATCTTACGAAGGACACCCTGCGCAATGCCTTTATCGCACGCAAGACCTCAAGAGCGAGTAGCTTTATGCGCGTTTTGATCCTTGGCAGTGGTGGTCGCGAGCATGCGCTCGCATGGGCGATTGCGAAAAGCCCGTTGCTCAGCAAGCTGTACGCGGCTCCCGGTAATGCTGGGATTGCCGATGTTGCAGAATGTGTCGCGCTATCGATTGAAGATGGGGATGCAGTAGCCGCCTGGGCCGCGGCCAACTCAATCGATTTCGTGGTCGTGGGACCTGAGGCGCCTTTGGCAGCAGGCGTTGCTGATGCGGTGGCGGCGGTTGGGATCGATGTCTTTGGCCCTTCCGCAGAAGCCGCGCAACTTGAAGCTTCCAAGGCCTTCACGCATGCGATCTGCGATGCCTGTGGCGCACCTATGGCAGGCTATCAACGCTTTGATGACGCCGAAGCGGCGAAGGCATACATTCGAGACCAAGGGGCGCCGATCGTCGTCAAAGCAGACGGGTTGGCGGCAGGTAAAGGTGTCATTGTCGCCGAAACGGTCGATCAGGCTTGCGAGGCCGTCGATATGATGCTCGGAGGCGGGTTCGGTTCGGCAGGCGCTGAGGTTGTGATCGAAGAGTTCATGTTTGGAGAGGAAGCAAGCTTATTTGTCCTCTCGGACGGGCAGGCAGTTTTGCCCCTGGTTTCTGCGCAGGACCACAAGCGAGTTGGCGAAGGCGACACGGGGCCTAACACGGGTGGAATGGGCGCTTACTCGCCGGCTCCGGTTCTGAGCTCGGAGGTGGAAGTCCGAGCCATGGATGAGATTATCAAACCCGTGATTGCCGAAATGGCGGCTCGGGGCACCCCGTTTCGCGGCGTTCTCTATGCCGGGCTGATGATACACAAGGGAACTCCCCGATTGGTGGAGTTCAATGTGCGTTTTGGAGATCCGGAAACGCAGGTTTTGATGCTGCGTCTAACGAGTGATTTGTTGCCCGTTCTCCACGCTTGTGCCAACGAACGCTTGTCAGAAGTTCAGTTGACCTGGTCGCCAGATCCGTCTGTCACCGTGGTTATGGCGGCCAATGGCTACCCTGGAAGCTATCAAAAGGGAACGCGCATTGGTGAGTTACTCGCAGCCTCCGAAGTCTCCGGAGTGACGGTCTTTCATGCGGGTACGAAACGTGACGGCTTGGACATTCTCGCGAGTGGTGGGCGGGTCTTGAATGTCTCGGCTCAAGGCAAAACGCTGCGTGAGGCGCGGGAACGCGCCTATCGGGCGATTAATCAGATAGAATGGCCTGAAGGCTTCTGTCGGCGTGACATTGCCTGGCGGGTTCTGGATCGAGAGTAACTCTTAGAAGGCGAGACCAGCCAAGTTGTTATTGATAATGATCTGCAGACTGTAGATCCCGAGTAGTACGACCAGTGGCGCTAGATCCATCCCGCCCATATCAGGCAGGAACCGACGGATCGGGCGATACAAAGGCTCGGTAAGTGCGTTCAAAGAACTCCAAATCTGGCGGACGAACGGCTGGTGCATATTCACCACTTGGAAGGCGATCAGCCAGCTTAGGATCGCCTGAATGATGATGATCCAGAAGGCTAGGTTCACCAGCATGTTAAAGATGGCGAGAAACGAACTCATGAGATTGGATCCTTTTGCGCGTCGTTGTGCCTGACAGGTAGCTTTGCCAGGCCCGGGTTGCAACCGGGTGAACGCCCTTGATCGCGCCTTGGGTCGATTTGCTCTGCAGTCGGGATCAGTTGGCGAGGCTCATTGCTCGATTTTCAGCGATCTGCACCATGCCACGCTTGCCTATACATAGTGCGAAGTGCCCCAAACTGGCTAGTATGCCTCTGGGTGGTCTTTTGATGGATAAGGCGCGTCATGACCCGAGTTGCCATTGCTGGCTTTCAGCACGAGACAAACACTTTCGGCCTTACGAAGACTTCGCTTCATGACTTTGAGATTGCAGATTCATGGCCAGAGTTGCTTAGCGGCGAAGCCGTGGTTTCCGGGACGAACGGGATCAACCTGCCAATCGCGGGCTTCATCGAAGAAGGCACAGCGCGGGGTTTAGAACTTTTACCCATCCTTTGGTGCGCGGCCGAACCTGCAGCGGAAGTCACAGATCAAGCCTTTAACGCAATCTCGGATCGGATTTTGGAAGGTCTGGCGCTGCTCGGGCCGCTGGATGGAGTCTACCTTGACCTTCATGGTGCGATGGTGATCGAGAGTTACCAAGACGGTGAAGGAGAACTGCTAAGGCGGATACGGGATCAAATGGGCGACGAAATCCCGATTGCCATAACTCTCGATCTTCACGCCAACCTCACAGAAGCAATCGTCGAACGAGCCACGACGATCGCGATTTTCCGAACCTATCCCCACCTCGATATGGCCGCAACGGGCGCCCGTGCAGTCGGTCAGCTGATGGCAGCGATCGTGGGCGAACAACCGGTCAAGGAGTTGCGAAGAGTTCCTTTTCTGATTCCTCTCCATGCCCAGTTCACCGGGGATGATCCCTGCCGAAGACTCTACCGCCAAGCAGAGGCCATGGACGCGGAACTCACGATGGGTTTTCCGGCTTCGGACATTGAAGATACAGGTCCGACCATTCTAGCATTTGGGAAAACCGCTGAAGATGCTAGCGCGGTCGCGGACGAGATGCTTGGGATGGTTTGCGAGGCTGAACTCGATTTTGTAACGCCGCTACTCCTACCAGATCAGGCTGTAATCGAAGCTCAGCGTCTGCCACCCGGTCGACCTGTCGTTATTGGTGACGTTCAGGACAACCCAGGTGCAGGTGCCACGTCTGACACAACCGGCTTGCTCCATGCACTAGTGCGTAACGCTAAACGCCCGGCAATCTTGGGTTTGATGGCAGATGCGGAGATGGCGGCAAAGGCGCATCGGGTTGGCGTTGGATCGGTGATCTCGGGGCCGCTTGGGGCAAAATCGGATGACTCTGATCCGGGTCCCTATAGCGGGCGGTTTTTGGTGGAAGCTCTTGCAGACGGCCGAGTTGACTATACTGGCGAGATGTACGGCGGAGGGACTGCGCAACTTGGCCCATCCGCCGCATTACGCCTACTTGATGTACCAGGCGATCTTCGGGTCGCTGTGACGTCGATGCGCAGCCAATGCTTGGATCTTGCTCTCTTTCGAGCGGTGGGCTTGGAGCCTCAGAACGCTCAAATCATCTGTGTGAAAAGCACGGTTCACTTCAGAGCGGACTTCGATCCAATTGCTAGTCGAACGCTCTACGCCGCAGCGCCGGGTGTAAACTTGTGCGAGATGACCGAAATTCCATATCGCCACTTGCGCAGTGGCATTCGTCTTGGTCCTATGGGGCCCGCAAACGTTCGAGCTAAGAGCTAGATGTTTTGCGAGCCTGATCGCCCCGACAGATCATCATCTAGTAACCGCAACTTGGAGGTTCCCATGAACGCCCCACATAAACCTTCGACCGAAAATGATCTCGTAACCTACCGCCTCTTTATCGGGGGCGAGTATGTCGATCCGGTCGAGAACGAGTGGATCGACAGTTCGGACCCCTTTAGGAATGCGGTTTGGGCGCGCATACCCAGAGGAAGTGCCGCTGATATGGACAAAGCGGTTGGCGTTGCGAAAGCCGCGATGACGACCGGACCATGGTCGCAGATGAATCCGACCGCACGCGGAAAGATCATGCGCCGGATCGGAGACTTGGTTGCGGAAAACGCTGAGCGTTTGGCTGAGATCGAAGTCCGCGACAATGGCAAACTGATGTCCGAAATGCTGGCCCAGCTCAAGTACCATCCCGAATGGTGGTATTACTATGCTGGCCTCGCCGATAAGATCGAAGGCGGCGTTGTGCCGATCGATAAGCCGGATCATTTCGCGTTTACCGAGCATGAACCGGTTGGCGTGGTAGGTGCTCTTACCGCTTGGAACTCACCTCTCATGTTCATCGCTTGGAAGTGTGCTCCGGCCCTCGCGGCAGGGTGTTCGGTGGTGGTGAAACCTTCGGAGTTTACCTCTGCCTCAACGCTCGAGTTTGCGGCACTGACCCGTGAAGCGGGCTTGCCGGACGGAGTCTTCAATGTCGTCACCGGTTTGGGGCAGGAGGCGGGTGCCGCGCTGGTTGAACACCCAGATGTCGCCAAGATCACCTTTACCGGATCCGATCTTACCGGGAAGATCATCTACCAACAGGCAGCCAAGACGATGAAACGGGTCAGCCTCGAGCTGGGTGGCAAATCCCCAAACATCGTTTTTGCCGATGCGAATCTAGACGCGGCAGCAGCAGGGGCTGTTTCGGGGATCTTTGCTGCGACTGGGCAGACATGCATCGCAGGCTCGCGCTTGCTTGTTCAACACTCGATCAAGAAAGAGCTTACTGAGCGGCTTGTCGACATGGCAAAAACTGCCAAAATCGGCGATCCGATGCAGCCGGATACGAATATTGGGCCGGTGACGACCCAGCCGCAGTACAAGAAGATTCTGGACTACATCGATATTGCTAAAGGCGAAGGTGCGACCCTGCTTGCGGGCGGAGGACCCTCAGATGTTGGCCCACAGTTTGTTTTGCCGACGATTTTCACTGACGTCACTAATGATATGCGTATCGCCCAGGAAGAGGTGTTTGGCCCAGTGCTTTCGATCATTGGATTTGACGATGAAGAAGAGGCTGTCGCGATTGGCAACGACGTAATCTACGGTCTTGCTGCGGGGGTTTGGACTCAGAACATCGGGAGAGCTCATCGGATGGCCAAAGCCCTCAAAGCCGGTGTGGTTTGGGTGAACACTTATCGGGCGGTCAGCTACCTGATGCCCTTTGGTGGCATGAAACACTCCGGCCTCGGCCGGGAAAGTGGTTTGCATGCCATTCAAGAGTACCTCGAGACCAAATCTGTCTGGATCAATACGTCCGACGCGGCTCCTGGTAACCCGTTTGTAATGCGTTAACGTCGGCTCCGGCGATTGTTCACCTTTTCGTGAGGTCAGGCCTTGCGTAATAGGAATGGATCTGTTCTCATCTTTTTGGTGAACAAGAGCTTAACGGTGCGCGGCGATGTCGTTTCGCAAGTGCTTCATTGTAGGAAGTTCGCTTGTGGCCCTCGCGCCACCCGTCCTTGCCGACCAAATTTTCATGGGACGTGATCACTACTCGGGCCGGATCACTGAGATATCCGATCAAGATCTCAAGTTTGACCTCGGGTGCAGTGGAGAGATCTACACACTTCCTTTGGACGGCATTACCAAAATGGTTTTCACCTCAGATTGCGGGCCAAGTCAGGTCGTGGAGAATGAGTCTCCTTGGGTCGACCTTACTTGCACCGCAGCCATGTATCTTGGCGCTCCAGAAGCGTTCTGGGGCATCCATGATGACTCCGGAAAAGAGTATTTTACGACCAAGTTTAAGCGGGTCGATGCGGATCGTATTCACATCCAAGACACCAAAGGAGAAGGCGCTGCTATTAAGCGTGACAACGCGCTCGCAACCTTGTTCTCGCTCAACAAACTCTGTGGGGACTGATCGGGCTCGGCGCCTGATCTCGTCTTGTCGTTTAGCTGGGCTGCGGCTCCATACCACCATCGCCTTCGGGACCACGGCGGGGTTTGCCAGCTTTCGGGATAGCCGCATGACCACCAGACCCTGTCGCCGCAGGTGGGATGCCGTCATCATCAGAACGGTCTAGCTTCTCGCCAGCAATTACTTTTTTGATCTCATCTCCGGTGAGAGTTTCGTACTCCAACAGGCCCTCTGCCAGCCGAACGAAGCCTTCGTTCTGTTCCTGAAGGATGCGCTTGGCCGTTGCATAGCCTTCGTCGACAAGACGGCGAACCTCAGCGTCAATGATCTCCTGCGTCTCAGGCGAGTTGCTTGATCCACCATTGTACGACCCAAGATAGCTCTGTTGTTCGTTGGCGTAGTCGATGTTCCCGAGCTTATCCGAGAAGCCAAACTGGGTAACCATCGCACGCGCGATCTTAGACACTTGTTGAATGTCAGACATGGCGCCAGAGGTGACGTTGTCCTCTCCGAACGTGATCTCTTCAGCCACTTTGCCACCCATCGCCATCGCGATCTTGGACTGATACTTGGTCTTGGTGACGGAGTATTGGTCGCGCTCAGGCAATGACAAAACCAGTCCCAACGCTCGACCACGTGGAATGATGGTCGCTTTGTGGATCGGATCGTGTTGTGGGACGTTCATACCGACGATCGCGTGGCCTGCTTCATGGTAGGCAGTGAGTTTCTTCTCTTCCTCGGTCATGATCATCGAGCGCCGTTCAGCGCCCATCATGACCTTGTCTTTCGCCTGTTCGAAGTCCTCCATGGTCACCACGCGCTTGTCAGCCCGGGCAGCATGCAGCGCGGCCTCATTGACCAAGTTTGCGAGGTCCGCGCCCGAGAACCCCGGCGTGCCACGCGCGATCACTTTCAGATCCACATTGGGTGCCAGCGGCACTTTGCGGGCATGGACATGCAGGATCTTCTCACGCCCGCCGATATCCGGGTTGGGTACCGTCACCTGGCGATCGAAGCGACCGGGGCGCAGCAGTGCTGGGTCAAGCACATCCGGGCGGTTGGTAGCAGCGATCAGGATTACGCCCTCATTGGCTTCGAACCCGTCCATTTCGACCAGAAGCTGGTTGAGCGTCTGCTCCCGCTCATCGTTGCCGCCGCCATAGCCCGCGCCACGGTGACGGCCGACGGCGTCGATCTCATCAATGAACACGATACAAGGCGCGTTTTTCTTCGCCTGCTCGAACATGTCGCGAACGCGGCTTGCTCCGACGCCAACAAACATTTCGACAAAGTCGGATCCCGAGATCGTGAAGAAAGGTACCCCGGCCTCGCCGGCGATCGCACGAGCCAGAAGCGTCTTACCAGTACCTGGCGGGCCAACCAGCAATGCACCCTTTGGGATCTTGCCGCCTAACCGAGAATATTTGCCTGGATCGCGTAGGAACTCGACGATCTCCTCCAGCTCTTCTTTCGCTTCGTCAATGCCGGCTACATCGTCGAAAGTGACTTTACCCTGACGCTCGGTCAGCAGCTTTGCTTTCGACTTGCCAAAGCCCATCGCACCGCGGCCGCCGCCCTGCATCCGGTTGAGGAAAAAGATCCAAATCCCGAAAATAATCAGCATTGGAAGCCAGAAAGAGAGTGTTGAGAGAAGGCCGCCACGCTCTTGAGGGACGACTTCGATCGCAACATTCGATTCGCGCAACGTTTCAACCAGCTCTGCACCACGCGGTTGGATGGTTTGAAAACGTATGTTGGTTTGGGTCACGCCAGTGATCTTCTCACCGTCTATCGTGACCTCGGCGATTTCACCTCGCTCAGCGCGATTCATGAAGTCTGAGAAGGGGATGCGCTCCCCACCGCTCGTCGATCCTCCGTCCTGGAACACTGTGAAAAGCGTAATCAGAAGAAGGATTAGGATCGCCCAAAAGGCCATGTTTCGCGACGTGTTCACGTGGAGATGCTCCGCTTCCCGCTGAAAGTTCTAGGTCTTTGCAACATAACTAGGCCGCTTCACCAGGAACTTAAAGCCTTTCTGAGCGACCAAAACGCGCGGGTACATGCTTTAGTTCCGCATTAAAGTGCAGATTCGCCCCCCATTCCTCATTGTGGAAACAGGCTGCGGGAACTGAGACGAGGATTCCATTGTTCCAAATTGAGGGTACTGTCAGCCTGATTTGATGTGGACAGTTTTCCCAATGTTTTGGGCCGTAATAGGCGTATTGCTTCAGAGAGGCGTGGCCGTCTTCTCCCAGCGCTCGAACTGACGCACCCTCAAGCATAGGCCCCGTAACTCTCCATCTTTCATCCCAATGGCCCAATGACGGATCCTTGGCACCTTCGCAGGCCGCGAGCTCACGGAAGAGTGTCCAGTGTTCGTTGGTTCTATGGCTGATCACCCCGGAAAGTGTGCGTTGACCCGCGGACTTCCAAAGATTCATCAAGCTGCTAAACCGAGGTCGATATGTGAGGTTTCCGATCCAAGAGATAGCATCCGCTAGCACCGCCATGCTCGTATCTTCGGGCGCTAACAGGAAAAGACTTTCGTT